>NZ_JBBUTG010000004.1:0-469684 GCF_038066555.1 Ideonella lacteola
TGAAGGATGTCCTGCAGAGGCTGCCTACGCAACGGGCCTGCAACATCGGCGAACTGCTGCCGCACCACTGGGTGCCAGCTATCTGACCGAACGCTCCGCCTCGGTCAATATGTGTTCCCTGGCTGCTTACCCGCCATCAACCTCAGCGATAGCACGCCCGTGTACCTGGGCAGCTTCACCCTGCCCAACAACGTGGTTGTGTCCGGTACGGTCGCCGCCAGCGCCGTGCTGGACATTGAAGTGGCCGGATCCGAATACAACTTCAACGAGGTCTACATCAACCCGCCCACCAACGTCTGCACGTCCAACGACACCGATGCCAATCAAGCCGCATCGATCGGCTTCCTGGGCGAGCACGACGACGCCGGCATGAGCGTGGAGTGGGCGACCAACCACATCGTCTTTGGCAGTTCGCTGCTGAAGCCAGGAACCAACCAGGTGATGGTCTGCATCCGCAACGTCTCGGGCGGTGCCGGCAGCGGCGTAGGCAACTTGGACAACATCACCTTGCGCGGGGCCGTGCTGCACTATCACACCACACCGTGACCACCAGTGCCCGACATGGCGGTGGCGTGCACCGGCTGCCGTGGCGGGTGCTTCGCGCCCTTCAGTGCCCCGCAAGCCACCGAATCTCCGTGGCGTGACAGGGCGGCGCCGGGTCAAGTCAACGAGGTGTCCACATCCCGCCGTTCCAGCGCGAGGAACTCGGCCGACTGCATCTCATTGAGCCGGGAAACGGTGCGCGGAAACTCGTGGGCCAACGGCCCTTCGGTGTAGAGCTGCTCCGGCGGCACCTCGGCCGACAGGATGAGTTTGCAGCGGCGGTCGTACAAGACGTCGACCAGCCAGGTGAAGCGGCGTGCCTCGGACGCCAGGCGAGGCGACATCTGGGGAACGTCCGACAGCATCACCGTGTGGAACTGGGTCGCCAGCTCCAGGTAATCGTTCTGCGAGCGAGGGCCGCCGCACAGCGTGGCGAAGTCGAACCAGACCACGCCACCAGCCCGACGACGGGCTCGGATCTCGCGCTGCTCAATGTGCAGCACCCGTGATTCTTCCTTCGCTTCCGCCAGTTCGTTGAAGGCCTGATCCATCGCCGCATCAGCTTCAGCGCCCAGCGGCGTGTGGTAAAGCTGGACGTGCTCGAGCGTGCGCTGCCGGTAGTCGGTTCCCGCATCCACGTTGATGACTTCCAGCTTCTGCTTCAGCAGTTCGATGGCAGGCAGGATGCGATCGCGATGCAAGCCGTTCGGATACAGCCCATCGGGATGGAAGTTGGACGTGGTGACGATGCTCACTCGGTTGTTGAACATCGCCTCCAGCAGGCGATGCAGGATCATCGCGTCGGTCACGTCAGCGACGTGGAACTCGTCGAAGCAGATCAGCCGGTGGCGGCGCGCGATGCGTTCGCCCAACACGTCGAGCGGGTTCTGGATGCCCTTCAAGTCCTGCAACTCGCGGTGGACCTCGCGCATGAACTCGTGGAAGTGCAGCCGGGTCTTTCGCGTCAGCGGGACAGACTGGAAGAAGCAGTCCATCAGGAAGCTCTTCCCGCGCCCCACCCCACCGTACATGTACACGCCGCGCGGGATTGGCGGCCGCACGATCCAATCACCCAGGCGGCGGAGCACCGGCTCGCTGTCTCCTGCGGGGATGTCCTGGCGTGATTGCGGCGCGGGGCGCAGTAATTGGGTGATCGGGTTGGAACGGCGGGCCTTGTAGTCGGCCCACTCGCTCTCGCAGCGTTCCAGCGCGTCGATCGCGCGCAATTGGGCCTCATCGGCCCGGTAGCCGCGCTCGGCGAGGGTGGCCTGGTAAAGCTGGCGGACGGCCATCGTCGGACAGGTGTCAGGCGGCGCGGTGACTGAAGACCTCAATCACCGCGGCAGCCATCGATCAAGCTCAGAAGTTCAAGGTTCGCTTGTCGACCGCCAGCGCGGCCTCCTTGGTCGCTTCGGACAGCGACGGGTGGGCGTGACAGATGCGGGCGATGTCTTCCGACGACGCCTTGAACTCCATCGCCACCACCGCCTCGGAGATCAGCTCCGACGCGTACGGGCCGATGATGTGCACGCCGAGGATCTCGTCGGTGTTGGCATCGGCGATCATCTTCACGAAGCCGGTGGTGTCACCCAGCGCGCGGGCACGCCCGTTGGCCAGGAACGGGAACTGGCCCGTCTTGTAGGCCCGGCCCTCTGCCTTGAGCTGCTGCTCAGTCTGCCCGACCCAGGCAATTTCTGGGCTGGTGTAGATGACCCAGGGAATGGTGTTGAAGTTGACGTGTCCATGCTGGCCCGCGATGCGTTCAGCCACGGCCACGCCTTCTTCTTCGGCCTTGTGAGCCAGCATCGGGCCACGCACCACGTCGCCCACGGCCCAGACGCCCGGCAGGTTCGTCTTGCACTCGCCATCCACGACGATGGCGCCGCGCTCGTCCAGCTTCAGGCCCACCGCGTCGGGGTTCAGGCCCACGGTGTTGGGCACGCGACCGATCGAGACGATCAGGCGATCGCAGGCCAGTGCCTGCTCAGCCCCCTTGGCGTCGGTGTACTTCACCGTGACGCCATCCTTCGACTTCTCGACGGCCGAGATCTTCACGCTGAGCTGGATGTCCAGGCCCTGCTTCTTGAAGACCTTGGCGGCCTCCTTGGCCACCGCCTCGTCGGCGGCCGCCAGGAATGCCGGCATGGCTTCGAGGATGGTGACCTCTGCGCCCAGCCGGCGCCAGACCGAGCCCATTTCCAGGCCGATGACGCCCGAGCCGATCACACCCAGCTTCTTCGGCACGCTGGGAATGCGCAGCGCACCATCGTTCGACAGGATCAGATCCTCATCGAATTCGGCACCCGGCAACTGGCGGGCGTTCGAGCCCGTGGCGATCACCACCTGCTTGGCGAACAGGGTGTCTTCAGCGGCGCCAGCGACCTTGATCTCGTAGCCACCGTCCTTGGCCGCCACGAACGAGCCGCGGCCATGGAAGAAGCTGACCTTGTTCTTCTTGAACAGGTAGAGGATGCCGTCGTTGTTCTGCTTGACCACCGCATCCTTGCGGCTGACCATCTTGGCCACGTCGATCTTCAGATCGGACAGCCCGATGCCGTGGTCCGCAAAGTGATGGCCGGCGTGCTCGAAATGCTCGCTCGATTGCAGCAGTGCCTTCGAGGGAATGCATCCCACGTTCGTGCAGGTGCCACCCGGCGCCGGGCCGCCCTTGCCGTTCTTCCACTCGTCGATGCACGCGGTGTTGAAGCCCAGCTGTGCCGCCCGGATCGCAGCGATGTAGCCGCCCGGGCCACCGCCGATGACGACGACGTCGAAATTCTTGCTCATGTGTTTATTCCTCGATCGGAGGTAAGAAGTGGCGCAGCGGCCGTCGCGAGCAGCCCGAGGTTGCGTTGAGCACCGCAGCCGTACACCCGTACGGCGAGGAGCACAGGCACAAGATCGGGTTGCGCAGTAGGCCGATGCGCCGCTTCTTCAGATGTCGAACAGGAGGCGGGCCGGATCTTCCAGCGCTTCCTTCATCGCCACCAAGCCCAGCACGGCTTCGCGGCCATCGATGATGCGGTGGTCATAGCTCATCGCCAGATAGTTGATCGGGCGCACCACCACCTGACCGTTCTCCACCACGGCGCGGTCCTTCGTGGCGTGAACGCCGAGGATGGCCGACTGCGGCGGGTTGATGATCGGCGTCGAGAGCATCGAGCCGAAGGTGCCACCGTTGGAGATCGAGAACGTGCCGCCGGTCAGGTCTTCGATGCCGAGCTTGCCGTCCTTGGCCTTCTGGCCAAACTCGCCGATCTTCTTCTCGATCTCGGCGAAGGTCATCTGGTCGGCGTTGCGGATGATGGGCACCACCAGGCCGCGCGGCGAGCCGACGGCGATACCGATGTCGAAATAGCCGTGGTAGACGATGTCGTTGCCGTCGACCGAGGCGTTCAGGATCGGGTACTTCTTCAGGGCATGCACGGCCGCCTTGACGAAGAAGCTCATGAAGCCCAGCTTCACGCCATGCTCTTTCTCGAACTTCTCCTGGAACTTCTTGCGCATCTCCATCACCGGGGCCATGTTGACCTCGTTGAAGGTGGTGAGGATGGCGTTGGTCGACTGCGACTGAACCAGGCGCTCGGCGATTCGCGCGCGCAGGCGAGACATCGGCACGCGCTGCTCAGGGCGATCGCCCAGGTTCGGGGCCACCGGCGCTGCGACCGCGGGCAGGGCCTTCACCGGCGCGGGCGTCGGCGCGGGAGGCGGGGGGGCCACGGTCTTGGCGGCGCCACCGGCGATGGCCCCCAGAACATCACCCTTGGTGACGCGGCCATCCTTGCCCGTGCCAGCCACGGAGCCGGCGGCCAGGCTGTTGTCGGCCATCAGCTTGGCGGCTGCGGGCATCGCCACATCCGACTTGCTGCCGCCAGCGGCGGGGGCGGCCGACGGAGCCGGCGGCGGGGGCGCCACGACGGCTGCAGCCGGTGCCGCGGCGCCCGCCTTGCCTTCGGTGTCGATCTTCGCGATGACCTGGTCGCTGACCACGGTGCCACCATCGGCCACCACATGCTCGGCCAGCACGCCGGCGGCCGGCGCCGGCACTTCCAGCACGACCTTGTCGGTCTCGATCTCGATCAGGATCTCATCCATCGCCACGGCTTCGCCGGGCTTCTTCTTCCATTGCAGCAGCGTGGCTTCGGCCACCGATTCAGAGAGCTGCGGAACCTTGACTTCTACGATTGCCATGATGTGTCTCTTGTGCGTGCGCTTCAGGCACGCCACGTGACCTCACGCGGCGTGCCTGCTTGTTCGGTGCTTACTTGGAAAGGACGAAGCCCTTGAGCTTGCCGAAGGCCTGATCGAGCAGCGCCTTCTGCTGGTCCTGGTGCAGGTGGGCGTAGCCCACGGCCGGCGAGGCCGAGGCCGGGCGGCCGGCGTAGCCGAGCTTCTGACCATCGAGCATGTTCTCGTGGATCTGGTGCTGCACGAAGAACCAGGCGCCCTGGTTCTGTGGCTCATCCTGGCACCACACGATCTCGGTCGCACCCGCGTACTTCTTGATCTCGGCACCGAACGCCTTGTGCGGGAAGGGATAGAGCTGCTCGACGCGGATGATCACGACGTCGCTGGCCTTCTTCTCTTCGCGCTTCTTGACCAGGTCGTAGTAGACCTTGCCCGAGCAGGCGATCACGCGCTTGACCTTGGCGGCATCGATCTCGGCGTTCTGCTCCGGAATCACCGTCTTGAATTCGCCCTTGGTGAACTCGGACAGCGGCGAGGTCGCGTCCTTGTTCCGCAGCAGCGACTTCGGCGTCATGATGACCAGCGGCTTGCGGAACATGCGCACCATCTGGCGCCGCAGCAGGTGGAAGATCTGGCTCGACGTCGTCGGCTGCACCACCTGCATGTTGTTGTCCGCAGCGAGCTGCATGAAGCGCTCCAGGCGGGCCGAGCTGTGCTCGGGGCCCTGGCCTTCGTAGCCGTGCGGCAGCATCATCGTCAGGCCGTTAGCGCGGCCCCACTTCACTTCGCCCGAGGCGATGAACTGGTCGATCACGACCTGAGCCCCGTTGACGAAGTCACCGAACTGGGCTTCCCAGATCGTGAGGGTGTTGGGGTCTGCTGACGCGTAGCCGTATTCGAAGCCCAGCACCGCCTCTTCGGACAGGATCGAGTCGATGACCACGAACGGTGCCTGGTTCTCGGCTACGTTCTGCAGCGGCACGTAGGTACCTTCGTCCCACTTCTCGCGGTTCTGGTCGTGCAGCACGGCATGGCGGTGCACGAAGGTGCCGCGACCGCAGTCTTCACCCGACAAGCGCACCGGATAACCCGAGGCCACCAGCGAGGCGAAGGCCAGGTGCTCACCCATGCCCCAGTCGACATTGATCTCGCCGCGGCCCATGGCGGCGCGGTCGGCGATCACCTTTTCGACCAGCGGATGTGCCTTGAAGCTCGCCGGCAGCGTCGTGATCCGCTCGGCCAGTCGCTTGACCTCCGCCAGCGGCAGCGCGGTGTCCGCAGCGTCGGTCCACTTCTTGCCCAGGAACGGCTGCCAATCCACCGCGTACTTGCTCTTGAAGTTGGTCAGCACCGGGTCGTTGTGGTGCTTGCCCGCGTCCATGGCGGCGCGGAACGTCTTGACCATCTCCTCCGGCCCACCCTCGGGCAACACGCCCTGGGCGACCAGCTTGTCGCCATAGAGCTTGCGGGTGCCGGGGTGCTGGCCGATCTTCTTGTACATCAGCGGCTGCGTGAGCGCCGGTGTGTCCTGCTCGTTGTGGCCCAACTTGCGGAAGCAGATGATGTCGACCACCACGTCCTTGTTGAACTCCTGGCGGTAGTCGAGCGCGAGCTGGGTGCACCAGACAACGGCGTCGGGGTCGTCACCGTTCACGTGCAGCACCGGCGCCTCGATCATCTTGACGACGTCCGAGCAGTACAGCGTCGAACGGCTGTCGCGCGGGTCGCTGGTGGTGAAGCCGATCTGGTTGTTGATGACGATGTGCAGCGTGCCGCCGGTGTAATAGCCGCGAGTCTGCGCCAGCGCCAGCGTTTCCATCACCACGCCCTGGCCCGCGAATGCGGCGTCGCCGTGCACCAGCACCGGCAACACCTGATCACCGTCCTTGTCGCCGCGGCGGTCCATGCGGGCCTTGACCGACCCTTCGACCACCGGGTTGACGATTTCCAGGTGCGAGGGGTTGAACGCCAGACTCAGATGAACCGGCCCACCAGCGGTGGACACATCGCTCGAGAAGCCTTGGTGGTACTTCACGTCACCGGCCGGCAGGTCTTCCGGAGCCGTGTGGTCGAACTCGCTGAACAGATCCTTCGGCGCCTTGCCGAGGGTGTTGACCAGCACGTTCAAGCGGCCGCGGTGGGCCATGCCGATCACGATCTCCTGAACACCCTTTTCGCCGCCACGCTGGACGACTTCGTCCATCGCGGCGATGAAGCTCTCGCCACCTTCCAACGAGAAGCGCTTCTGGCCGACGTACTTGGTGTGGAGGAATCGCTCCAGGCCTTCGGCGGCGGTCAGGCGATCCAGGATCTGCTTGCGCTTCTCGGCACCGAAGCTCGGCTTCGAGCGGGCACTTTCCAGGCGCTCTTGCCACCACCGCTTCTCGGTCGGGTCGGTGCAGTGCATGAACTCGGCGCCGATGGTGCCGCAGTAGGTTTCACGCAGGGCCTGCATGATCTCGCGCAGCGTCATGTTCTCGGCGCGAGAGAAATAGGTGTTCGCGGCGCTGAACGAGATGTCCATGTCGGACTCGCTCAGGTCGTAGAACGCGGGCTCCAGCTCTGGAATGCGGGGGCGCTCGGTGCGCTTGAGGGGATCCAGATCGGCCCAGCGCGAACCCAGGAAGCGGTAAGCGGCGATGAGCGATTGAACGTGAACCTGCTTGCGGGCGACTGCCAGGTCGGCCGAGCTGGCCTTGACGGCGAACGCATTCGACTTCGCGCGTTGCGCGAAGGATTCGATCACCGGGGCATGCGCCACGTCACGGCCGTCAGTGCCGTCGGCCGCGGGCACGTTCTGCAGCGCGTCGAAGTAGGCGCGCCAGTTGTCGGGCACGGCGCCCGGATTGTCGAGGTACGCCTCGTACATCTCTTCGACGTAAGGCGCATTGCCTCCGAACAGGTACGAATTCGACCTGTATTGCTGCATCATCTCTCGCTCACCTTTCGCTCTGGTTTCCAGAGCTCCGATGGGTTGATCAACCTTCCGCGGCCCGGCTCTACCGGTTGGCGGACTAGCGACCCGCCTTGCTGAAAGAACCAGCAAGGGGACACAGAAGGACCTAGGGTTACAAGAGCGCGACTGTAACACCGGTGTACCCACACCGGTGTGCGTGGAAATGCAAGCGTTTTGGGGCTGTTACTTGCGCTATGGCAAGTGAGTCATCGGCGCCACACTCGGGCCGGTGCACGCGCCTTCGCCCCCTTCACTCTCCCGAGTGATTCACCTGCATGTCGATGCACCGCCCAAACCGGCGGTCGGTGAGGCCTGCAATGGATGCGGCCTTTGTTGCGCAGCCGAGCCCTGCCCGATCGGGGTGATCGTGAGCCGCAAACGCTCAGGCCGCTGTGATGCGTTGCAATGGAGCAACGAAGACGGGCGCTACTTTTGCGGGCTGGTCCGCGCCCCCGGCCAGGTGCTGCCCTGGCTGCCAAGCCGGTTGGCGCCCCTCGCCAGTCGCCTGGCGCGGCGATGGATCGCTTCGGCCACCGGCTGCGATGCCAGCCTGGAGGCCGAGCCTGCCTGACAACTCTCGCCGCGTGTCAGGCCGCCACGCGGGCCTGGGCGTCGCGGTACTCCCGGGCGAGGCGCGCCACGAGCTCCGAGGTCGGCACCACCTGCTTGATCGCGCCGATACCCTGGCCGCAACCCCAGATGTCCTTCCAGGCCTTCTTGGCGTCGCCGCCGAAGTTCATCTTGGACGGATCGCTCTCGGGCAGGTTGTCGGGATCGAGCCCGGCCGCGCGGATCGACGGCTTCAGGTAGTTGCCGTGCACACCCGTGAACAGGTTGGAGTAGACGATGTCGTCGGATGTACCGTCCACGATCGCCTGCTTGTAGGCCTCGTGGGCGCGGGCCTCGTGCGTGGCGATGAACGCCGAGCCGATGTAGGCGAAGTCAGCGCCCATCGCGCGTGCCGCCAGCACCCCGCCGCCGGTGGACATGGCACCCGACAGCGCCAGCGGGCCATCGAACCATTCGCGGATCTCCTGGATCAGCGCGAATGGGCTTTTGGTGCCCGCGTGGCCGCCGGCCCCGGCCGCAACGGCGATCAGCCCATCGGCACCCTTCTCGATCGCCTTCTTGGCGAAGGTGTTGTTGATCACGTCGTGCATGACCACCCCACCCCAACTGTGCACTGCATCGTTCACATCGGTGCGGGCGCCCAGCGAGGTGATGATGATTGGCACCTTGTACTTGGCGCAGACCTGCAGGTCATGCTCCAGCCGGTCGTTGCTCTTGTGCACGATCTGATTGATCGCGAACGGGGCCGCCGGTTTGTCCGGATTCGCCTGGTTGTAGGCCGCCAACGTTTCGGTGATCTCGGCCAGCCATTCATCCAGTTGCTCGGCCGGCCGGGCGTTGAGCGCCGGCATGGATCCCACGACACCAGCCTTGCACTGCTCGATGACGAGCTTGGGGTTCGAGATGATAAACAGCGGCGCGCCGATGATCGGCAGCGGCAGCTTGGCCAGAACAGGTGGCAGTGACATCAGAAGGCCTCCAGAGCCATCTCGGTGACGCCGGCAGCCCCTTCGACGATGCTGTCGCGCAGGCCCGGCACTTTGGAAAGAATGTGATCGGCGTAGAAGCGGGCAGTGACGATCTTGGCCTTCATGAACTCAGTGTCGTCATCCGCCGCCAGGCGCACCTGGGCCGCCAGCAGCGCGCGACCCATCTGCCAGCCTGCCACGAGGTTGCCCGCCAGCATCAGGTAGTTGACGCTCCCCGCGAACACGGCATTGGGGTTCGACTTCGATTCAGACACGACGAAATCCACGACATCGAGGAAAGCGCGCCGAGCGGCCGCCAGTCGCTGGGCCATGGCGCGCGCGGCATCGCTGCCCTGCTGCAGCAGTTCGCCTTCGGTGGCCTCGATCTGGGCCGCCATGGCCTTGGCCACGCGCCCGCCATCGCGCGAGGTCTTGCGACCCACCAGATCGTTGGCCTGGATCGCCGTCGTGCCCTCGTAAATCGTCAGGATCTTGGCGTCGCGGTAGTGCTGCGCCGCCCCCGTCTCCTCGATGAAGCCCATGCCGCCGTGCACCTGCACGCCCAGCGAGGTCACCTCGAGGCTCATCTCGGTGGAATAGCCCTTGATCAGCGGCACCAGGAACTCATAGACCGCCTGGTTCTCCGCCCGCGCCTGCGCATCGGGGTGGTGGTGCGCGGCATCGTAGGCGGCCGCGCCGACGAGTGCCATGGCACGGCAGCCTTCGGTGTACGCACGCATCGTCATCAGCATGCGGCGCACATCCGGGTGGTGAATGATCGGCGCCGCGGTCTTCATCGACCCGTCGACCGGGCGCGACTGCACGCGATCTCGCGCATAGGCGACCGCGCGCTGGTACGCGCGATCGGCGACCGCCAGGCCCTGAACGCCCACGCCGAAGCGCGCCGCGTTCATCATCACGAACATGTATTCGAGGCCCCGGTTCTCTTCACCCACGAGATAGCCGATGGCGCCACCGTTGTCGCCGTACTGCAAAACCGCGGTCGGGCTCGCTTTGATGCCCATCTTGTGTTCGATGCTCACGCAGTGCACATCGTTGCGGGCGCCGATCGAGCCATCGGAGTTGAGCAGGAACTTGGGCACGATGAAGAGCGAAATACCCTTCACGCCCTCCGGTGCGCCGGTCACACGGGCCAGCACGAGGTGGACGATGTTCTCGGCCATGTCGTGCTCGCCCCAAGTGATGAAGATCTTCGTGCCAAAGATCTTGTACGTGCCATCCGGCAGCGGCTCTGCCCGCGACCGCACCATCGACAGGTCAGATCCCGCCTGCGGCTCGGTGAGGTTCATCGTGCCCGTCCAGGTGCCATCGATCAGCTTGGGAAGGTAGGTCGACTTCTGTTCGTCCGTGCCGGCGGTGAGCAGCGCTTCGATCGCGCCATCGGTGAGCAAGGGGCACAACGCGAAACTCAGGTTGGCCGCATTGACCATCTCCTGGCAGGCGGCATGGATCAGCTTCGGCAGCCCCTGCCCACCAAAGTCGGTCGGATGGTGAAGGCCCTGCCAGCCACCTTGGGTGTACTGCTGGAACGCCTCTTTGAAGCCCGGGGTCGCCGTGACCTCACCGTCCTTGAACCATGAAGGCTGCACGTCGCCGTCCACGTTCAGCGGCGCCACCACGCCCTCGTTCAACTTGGCGGATTCTTCGAGCACGGCCTGGGCGGTCTCATAGCCCGCGTCGTCAAAGCCGGGCAACTGCGCCACGGCATCGATCCCGGCAAGCTCCTTCATCACGAACAACATGTCCTTGACAGGTGCGCGGTAAGTCACTGCAGTCTCCTGGATGCAAGAAAAAGGGCGCTCAGCGGCGCCCTTCGGAATGTCGTGGCGCCCGAGCCCTGGGCCCGGCGCGCCGCTGGCAGCTCAAGGAATCACCGGGCCGCCCCGGGCTTCCTCGACCCGACACGGAGCGCGCCCACGCTGGACGCACCCCACGGGCCTCATCAGAGGGCCTTGATCAGCTCGGGAACGGCGGTGAACAGATCCGCCTCCAGGCCATAGTCGGCCACGCTGAAGATCGGCGCTTCAGGATCCTTGTTGATCGCCACGATCACCTTCGAATCCTTCATGCCCGCCAAATGCTGAATCGCACCGGAGATGCCCGCGGCCACATACAGTTGCGGCGCAACGATCTTGCCGGTCTGGCCCACCTGCCAGTCGTTCGGCGCGTAGCCGGCGTCCACCGCGGCGCGGCTGGCGCCGAGCGCCGCACCGAGCTTGTCCGCCAGCGGCGTCAACACCTCATTGAATTTCTCCGACGAGCCCAGCGCGCGGCCACCGGAAACAATGATCTTGGCGGCCGTCAGCTCGGGCCGGTCGCTCTTCGTGACCTCGCGGCCCACGAAGCTCGACTTGCCACTGCCCGCGACCACGGCGACGGATTCAACCGCAGCCGAGCCACCGTTCGCCGCCGCGTCGAACCCGGTGGTACGAACGGTGATGACCTTGACCTGGTCGGCGCTCTGCACGGTCGCGATGGCGTTGCCGGCGTAGATCGGGCGCTCAAAGGTGTCGGGGCTGACGACCTTGGTGATGTCGCTGATCTGCGCGACGTCCAGCTTGGCCGCCACGCGAGGCGCCACGTTCTTTCCGTGAGCCGTGGCGGGGAAGAGGATGTGGCTGTAGTGGCCGGCGATCGACAACACCTGCGCCGCCACATCTTCGGCCAACTGTTCAGCCAGACGAGCGTCATCTGCCTGCAGCACCTTGGCCACACCAGCGATCTGCGAAGCCGCCTGGACGGCCGCGGCGGTATTCGAGCCGGCCACCAGCACGTGCACATCACCGCCGCATTGCACGGCGGCGGTCACGGTGTTGAGCGTGGCGCCCTTCAGCGCGCCGTGTTCGTGTTCAGCAATAACGAGGACAGCCATCTCAGATCACCTTCGCTTCGTTCTTCAGCTTGGCCACCAGGGTGGCGACATCCGGCACCTTCACACCCGCGCCGCGCTTGGGCGGCTCGGAGACCTTCAGGGTCTTCAGACGCGGCGCCACATCCACGCCGAGATCGGCGGGCTTCAGCGTTTCGAGCGGCTTCTTCTTCGCCTTCATGATGTTCGGCAGCGTCACATAACGCGGCTCGTTCAGGCGTAGGTCGGTCGTGACCACCGCGGGTGTCGACAGCTTCAGCGTCTCCAGGCCACCATCGACCTCGCGGGTCACTGTCGCGGTGCCATCGGCCATCTCCACCTTCGAAGCGAAGGTGGCCTGCGGCAGGTCGGCCAGCGCGGCCAGCATCTGGCCCACTTGGTTGCAGTCGTCGTCGATCGCCTGCTTGCCGAGGATCACGAGGCCGGGTTGCTCTTTGTCGACCACCGCCTTCAGCAGCTTGGCCACCGCCAGGGGCTGCAATTCGACATCGGTCTCCACCAGGATGGCGCGGTCAGCCCCGATGGCCATCGCGGTGCGCAGCGTCTCCTGGCACTGGGCGACGCCGCAGGACACGGCGATCACCTCGGTGACGGCGCCCTTCTCTTTCAGGCGGACAGCCTCTTCGACGGCGATTTCGTCGAAGGGGTTCATGCTCATCTTGACGTTGGCGATGTCCACCCCCGTGCCGTCGGACTTCACGCGAACCTTCACGTTGTAGTCGACGACGCGCTTGACGGCTACCAATACCTTCATGTCGCGTTGCTCCTGTCGGACCGATGGTCTGAATTGACGTTTACGTTAACTGCGGGATTCTAGTGGTTGCACCGATGCAGACCGGGGTGCCGCCTGCACGGCGCCCTTCGCCCGGCGTGGGTGACGCGGCACGAAGGATAAATCGAACGATCGTGCTATTTTAGGTGCGCAGCCCCAGAAACGCCAGCACGCTGCATCGACTTTCGCACGGCCACGATGACTGGCCACCGCTTTCTGCGTCTGCGATGACCCGCAGGTAGACTGCCGGCGCCATGTCGCCGAACATCGCCACCCCCATCATGTCCGTGAACACGGCACAACCGCACGCTGCGCAGGCTCACAGCCCGTTGATCGGGGTGTTTGATTCGGGGGTGGGCGGCCTGTCAGTGCTTCGCGCTCTGCACCAGCAGATGCCGATGGCGCCGCTTTGGTACGTGGCGGATTCGGGTCACGCGCCGTACGGCGATCGCGACCCACAGCACGTGGTGGACCGCTCACACCGCGTGTCGGATCATCTGGTCGAACAAGGCGCGCGAATGATCGTGGTGGCCTGCAACACCGCCACGGCGAGAGCGGTCGATGCCTTGCGCTCGCGCCACCCAGGCATCGCGCTGGTGGGCGTTGAGCCCGGCGTGAAGCCGGCGGCCGCAGCGAGCCAACGGCGGTGCATTGCCGTGATGGCGACGCCTTCCACCCTGGCCAGCCCACGCTACGCCGATCTGGTCGCCAGGCACGCGCCAGATTGTGTGGTGCACCCCGTACCCTGCAGCGGACTGGCCGCCGCGATTGAACGAGGCGAAGCCGGGCGAGCCGAGGTGGATCGACTGCTGGACCAGTATTGCAAGCCGCTGCCTGCACTGGGTGTGGACACGGTGGTGCTGGGCTGCACCCACTACCCCTTCGTGGCCGACCGCATAGCACTGCGACTGGGACCCGACATCCAACTGCTGGACACTGCCGATGCGGTCGCTCGCCGCGCGTTGGACCTGGTGACGATGATGCCGATTCGCACATCGGCCGAGGCTTCATATCCACCGACATCGAATCAGAGGATCACGCTTCAAACCACCGGAGAGGCGGCGCTGCTGAGGCGAATGACAGCAGTCGGGCTTGGGCAACAGTTGCCGGTCGAACAGATCTCGATCTAAGACCCACCCGTGGCGGCCGGCTGCGCGGCCAGCAGGAAGCACGAACCGCCACCGCTGCCAGTGCAAAGGTCGTCTCGCATGACCCTCTGGTGCCCGGAACCGGGTTCGAACCGGTACGCCCCGTTTAAAGGGCGGCGGATTTTAAGTCCGCTGCGTCTGCCTGTTTCGCCATCCGGGCGGGCCGCCGATCATACGAGCGAAGTCAGCACACTCGAGGACGTCGCGATGCACGCCACACCAATGAAAAAGGGAAGCTGCGAACAGCTTCCCTTCGGGTATTTGGAGCGGGAAACGAGGCTCGAACTCGCGACCTCAACCTTGGCAAGGTTGCGCTCTACCAACTGAGCTATTCCCGCATAGGTGCCACCAGTTTTGGAGGCGCGGCCCGGAGTCGAACCGGGCTAGACGGATTTGCAATCCGTTGCATAACCGCTTTGCTACCGCGCCGCATTCAACCGATGCCGTGCTCTCTTCAATCGCCACGTCCATCGTGCCGGATAAAAAAGGGAAGCTGGCAGCTTCCCTTGACGGCAATCTGGAGCGGGAAACGAGGCTCGAACTCGCGACCTCAACCTTGGCAAGGTTGCGCTCTACCAACTGAGCTATTCCCGCGTGGCTCCTGACGGAACACATCCCCCTGTTGACGCGCTTGGTGTCGCTCACTGACCGCTTTTTGCAAAGCACCCTGTGCAACAGAGAAGCTCGCATTATAGGAGGATTTTTTCGATCTCCGCAAGAGGGTGCATTGAATTCTTTTCAGCAGCTTGGGCGCTCGACACCGCACCGGGTTTGCAGACATTCCGGCGCATCCGGGCTGCGTGGCGCTCAAATGAATCGGGCCAGGATTTCTCCTGGCCCGTGTCACTCAGCGCGCCGTCGCGATGTCAGTGCGGCAAGGCATCCGACGCTGCAACGGTCGGCCCCGCACCCTTCTCGGGTTTGGGGGCTGCCGCTTCCGCGGCCGCCGGCTCGTCATCCGGCAGCGGCGCGGGCATTGATTCGAGCGCCACTTCCAGCACCTTGTCGATCCAGCGAACCGGAACGATCTCGAGGTGGCTCTTCACGTTGTCCGGGATGTCCTGAAGGTCTTTGACGTTCTCTTCCGGGATCATCACCAACTTGATGCCGCCGCGGTGTGCGGCGAGCAGCTTCTCTTTCAAGCCACCGATGGCAGTGACCTCGCCTCGCAGCGTGATCTCGCCTGTCATCGCCACGTGGGCCTTGACCGGAATACCCGTCAACGCGGACACGAAGGCCGTCGTCATCGCCGCACCCGCACTCGGACCATCCTTCGGGGTCGCGCCATCCGGCACGTGGATGTGCACGTCGCGCTTCTCGAACAATTCGTCCTTGATGCCCAGGCGGCGGGCGCGGCTGCGCACCACCGTGCGAGCAGCCTCGACCGACTCCTTCATCACATCGCCCAGCGAACCGGTTCGAATGATGTTGCCCTTGCCCGGCATCGCGGTGGCTTCGATGGTCAACAGATCACCACCGACTTCGGTCCACGCAAGGCCCACCACCTGGCCGACCTGGTTGGTCTTCTCAGCACGACCGAAGTCGTACTTGCGCACACCCAGGAAGTCATGCAGGTTCTCATCCGTGACCACCACCTTGCCGGCGTAGGTCTTGAGCTGGATGCCCTTGACCACCTTGCGGCAGATCTTCGAGATCTCGCGCTCGAGCGAACGCACCCCGGCTTCACGGGTGTAGTAGCGGATGATCCCGCGGATGGCAGCCTCGGTGACCTCCATCTCGTCGTCCTGCACGCCGTTGTTCTTGGCTTGCTTGGGCAACAGATAGCGCTGGGCGATGTTGAGCTTCTCGTCCTCGGTGTAGCCCGACAGGCGAATCACTTCCATCCGATCCAGCAACGCCGGCGGGATGTTCATCGAGTTCGACGTGGCCACGAACATCACATCGCTCAGGTCGAAATCGACCTCGATGTAGTGGTCGCTGAAGGTGTGGTTCTGCTCGGGGTCGAGCACCTCCAGCAGCGCCGATGACGGGTCGCCGCGGAAGTCCATGCCCAGCTTGTCGATCTCGTCCAATAGGAACAGCGGATTGCGCGTCCCCACTTTCGACAGGCTCTGCAGCACCTTGCCCGGCATCGAGCCGATGTAGGTGCGGCGGTGCCCGCGAATCTCGGCCTCGTCGCGCACCCCACCCAGCGCCATTCGGACGAACTTGCGTCCGGTGGCACGGGCCACGCTCTGTCCGAGCGAGGTCTTGCCCACACCCGGGGGGCCCACCAGGCAGAGGATGGGCGCCTTGACCTTGTCGACGCGCTGCTGCACCGCGAGGTATTCAAGGATGCGATCCTTGACCTTCTCCAGGCCGTAGTGGTCTTCGTTCAGCACCTCTTCCGCCAGGGCGAGGTCGTGCTTGATCTTGGTCTTCTTCGACCACGGCAGATTGATCAGCGTGTCCAGGTAGTTGCGCACCACCGTGGCCTCGGCCGACATCGGCGACATCAGCTTGAGCTTCTTCAGCTCGGCATCCGCCTTCTTGCGCGCGTCCTTCGGCATGCGCGCAGCCTTGATCTTCTTTTCCAGATCTTCCAGGTCGGCGCCTTCTTCGCCGTCGCCCAGTTCCTTCTGGATCGCCTTCACCTGCTCGTTCAGGTAGTACTCGCGCTGGCTCTTCTCCATCTGGCGCTTGACGCGGCCACGGATGCGTTTTTCGACCTGGAGGATGTCGACCTCGTGTTCGAGTTGCTCCAGCAGCTTCTCGAGCCGCTTGGCCACGTCGAACAGATCCAGCACCGACTGTTTGGCTTCGAGCTTCAACGGCAAGTGCGCAGCGATCGTGTCCGCCAGGCGGCCCGGATCGTCGATGCCAGCGATCGAGGTCAGGATCTCCGGCGGGATCTTCTTGTTCAGCTTGACATATTGGTCAAACTGTTGCGTCACCGCGCGACGCAGTGCCTCGACTTCGGGCGAAGGCTCACCACCGGGCTCGATGGGCATCACCTCCGAAACGAAGTGTTCGCCGTTGTCGGTGATCGTGCGGGTCGAGGCACGCTGCACGCCTTCCACCAGCACCTTCACGGTGCCGTCGGGCAGCTTCAGCATTTGCAGGATGCTTGAAACGCACCCCACCTCGAACATGTCGTCGGGGCGCGGCTCGTCCTTGCCGGCAGCCTTTTGCGCCACGAGCATGATCTGCCGGCCAGCCTCCATGGCGGCCTCGAGGGCCTTGATGGATTTGGGCCGTCCGACGAACAGCGGTATCACCATGTGGGGGAAAACCACCACATCGCGCAGCGGCAGCAGCGGCAGCGTGATCGGTTCGGCGGGAAGAATGGGGTGTCCTGACATGAGATTTGCCTCACTTTCTCGTGCCCACATGGGGCCCGAGTGGCGGATTGCAAGAAGGCTTCGGGCGATATGCCTGGCTCATCAGGTTAGCCAGGTTGGGAACAATGAAAGCCCGGAAAAGCGGGTCAGGCGCTCGCCTTGGCCTGTTCCCGATAAACCAGGAGGGGTTTGCCGCCCTCTTCGATGATGTGCTCGTCGACCACCACCTTGGCCACGCCATCAAGCGTCGGCAGGTCGAACATCGTGTCGATCAAGGACTGCTCCATGATCGAACGCAAGCCTCGTGCCCCTGTCTTGCGGGCCAGGGCCTTGCGCGCGATCGCGACCAGTGCCGATGGACGGATCTCGAGTTCGACACCGTCCATCGAGAAGAGCTTCTGGTACTGCTTGACGAGCGCGTTCTTCGGCTCGACGAGGATCTGTACCAGCGCGTCCTCAGTGAGCTCGCCCAGCGTGGCGACCACCGGAAGGCGGCCCACCAGTTCCGGTATCAGGCCGAAACGAACCAGATCTTCGGGTTCCGCATTGCGGAAGACTTCGGAAATGCGCTTCTCGGACTTGCTGTGCACGGTGGCACCAAAACCGATACCGGACTTCTCGGTGCGGTTCTGGATGACCTTTTCCAGACCATCGAAGGCGCCACCGCAAATGAACAGGATGTTCGTGGTGTCGATCTGGAGGAAATCCTGGTTCGGGTGCTTGCGCCCACCTTGAGGCGGCACCGAAGCCATCGTGCCTTCCACCAGCTTCAGCAGGGCCTGCTGAACGCCCTCGCCCGACACGTCGCGGGTGATGCTGGGGTTGTCTGCCTTGCGCGAGATCTTGTCGATCTCGTCGATGTAGACGATGCCGCGCTGCGCCCGCTCCACGTCGTAGTTGCAGTTCTGGAGCAGCTTCTGGATGATGTTTTCGACGTCTTCGCCGACATAGCCGGCTTCCGTCAACGTTGTGGCATCGGCAATCACGAAGGGCACGTTCAGCAGCCGTGCCAAGGTCTGAGCCAGCAGCGTCTTGCCGGAGCCCGTGGGCCCAATCAGCAGGATGTTGCTCTTGGCGAGCTCGACTTCGTCCTTGCTGGCGCCGAGGTGCTTCAGCCGCTTGTAGTGGTTGTAAACCGCCACGGCCAGTGTGCGCTTGGCAGGATCCTGGCCAATCACGTACTGATCGAGGCTCGCCTTGATCTCGCTGGGTACCGGGAGGTCGGACTTGGCCGACTTGGCCGTCGCGCCTTCTGCGGGGACTTCATCACGAATGATGTCGTTGCAGAGTTCGATGCACTCATCGCAGATGAACACGGACGGCCCGGCAATGAGCTTTTTCACCTCGTGCTGGCTCTTCCCGCAGAACGAGCAGTAGAGGACTTTTTCGCCGGAGGCGCCTTTCTTGTCGGGCATGGGAGTGCAGCTTGGGGCCGTGGGTAGCCTGAGTCAATGATAGAGCAACCGCCGGGCAAGCCGGCGGGTAGGAAAACCTGAGGTCAGGCCCGCTTTTCGATCACCTGATCGATCAGCCCGTAAGCCTTTGTTTCCTCGGCACTCATGTAGTAGTCGCGCTCGGTGTCGGCCTGGATCTTGTCCAGCGGCTGGCCTGTCCGTTCGGCCAGGATCCGATTCAGCTGTTCGCGCGTCTTCAGGATCTCGCGGGCGTGGATCTCGATGTCCGTCGCCTGCCCCTGGGCACCGCCGAGCGGCTGGTGGATCATGATCTTGCTGTTGGGCAGTGCGATGCGCTTGCCCTTGGTGCCCGCCGCCAGCAGGAAAGCGCCCATGCTGGCCGCCATGCCGATGCACAAGGTCGACACATCAGGCTTGATGAACTGCATGGTGTCGTAGATCGACAAGCCCGCCGACACGCTGCCGCCCGGCGAGTTGATGTAGAAGAAGATGTCCTTGTCCGGGTTTTCACTCTCCAAGAACAGCAGCTGCGCCACCACAAGGTTGGCGCTCTGGTCGGTCACCGGGCCGACAAGAAACACGATCCGGTCGCGCAGCAGGCGCGAATAGATGTCGTAGGCCCGCTCGCCGCGGCCCGACTGCTCGATCACCATGGGGACCATGCCCAGGGCTTGGGTATCCAGTGCGCTCATGACTGATGCCTCTCGCATTGCATTTGTTGTGGGTCTTGGCCTCATTATGAAGCCGTCGTCAAGCGTGATGATCGGACGAAAAAAAGCCCGGCCAAGGCCGGGCGTTTCAGGCTCGGGGCCTCGGGGCGATCAAGCCGCCGTCATCAGCTCATCGAACGGCAGGACCTTGTCGGTGACCTTGGCCTTGCTCAGCACGAATTCCGTGACGTTGTTTTCGATCACCACCGCCTCGACTTCGGCCATGCGCTGGCGGTCCGAGAGGTACCAACGCACCACCTCGGCCGGCTTTTCATAGCTCTGGGCCATTTCCTCGATGTGCGCCTGGAGCTGATCCGGCTTGGCCTGGAGGCTGTTCTGGCGCACCAGCTCGGACACGACCAGGCCCAAGCGCACGCGGCGCTCGGCTTGCGGGGTGAAGATGTCAGCAGGGATCGGGGTGTTTTCTGCGTCCTTGACGCCGCGCTGCTTCAGGTCGGCGCGAGCGCCTTCGATCATGCGGTTGGTCTCGGCCTCGACCAGCGCCTTGGGCAGGTCGAGTTCAGCGTTCTTGACCAGGGCGTCCATCACGGCCGCCTTGTTGCGGGCCAGAACGCGGAACTTCACCTCGCGCTCGAGGTTCTTCTTGACGTCAGCGCGCAGTGCCTCGACGGTACCGCCGGCGATGCCCAGCGACTTGGCAAAAGCCTCGTCAACGGTCGGCAGGTTCTGCGCTTCGACCTTCGTCATCGTGACGAGGAAGTCGGCTTCCTTGCCGGCCACGTCCTTGCCGTGGTAGTCGGCCGGGAACTGCAGCGGGAAAGTCTTCGATTCGCCGACCTTCATGCCGCGCACGGCTTGGTCGAACTGCTCGAGCATCTGACCTTCGCCGATCAGGAACTGGAAGCCCTCGGCCTTGCCGCCGGCAAACGGCTCGCCGTCGATCTTGCCTTCGAAGTCGATGGTCACGCGGTCGCCGGCTTCGGCGCCCTCGGTGGCCGGGCGCTGCGCGAAGGTGCGACGCTGCTTGCGCAGGATCTCGACGGTCTTGTCGATGGCAGCTTCGTCCACGTCAGCGGCCACGCGCTCGACTTCGGCGGCAGACAGATCGCCGAGCTTCACCTCAGGGTAGACCTCGAAAGTCGCGTCGAAAGCCATCTGGCCTTCGGGCGCCTCGTTCTTCTGGGTGATGTTGGGCATGCCGGCCACGCGCAGTTGCGCTTCATTGGCGGCTTGGGTGAACGCTTGGCCCAGCTTGTCGTTCATCACTTCGTACTGGACCGAGTAGCCGTAGCGCTGCGCCACGACCGACATCGGCACCTTGCCAGGGCGGAAGCCGTCGGCCTTGACGGTGCGGGCCAGCTTCTTCAGCCGGGACTCGACTTCCGAATTGATCTCGGTGGCGGCCAGCGTCAGGGTGATGCGGCGTTCGAGCTTGTCGAGGGTTTCAACGTTCACTGCCATGATGGAACTTTGGTTGCGTTGCGTATGCTGGTGCGCGGGGCCGGACTCGAACCGGCACGCCCGTGAAGGCGTCAGGACCTAAACCTGGTGCGTCTACCAATTTCGCCACCCGCGCGGTAAAGCCAGTGAGCCGACCGACCGGCGCGCCCGCCAGCCGGTTTCGTCGACCCAGACTTCTTGAAAGACTTCTGGCGCTAGCCACCCCAGGCGCTCTTGCGCCACGGGCCGCTCGCGCCAGGCGAACCGGTAAACCGCGTATTCTACTGGGCTCCAGTACAGCTTCGGCGATCCGAGCCGTACTGGGGTTTACCTAGTTCGCGACCAGATCGCGGTTCAAACGACCCCGGACGGCTCCCGCCGCACCCTGAACCACGCGGCGTACATGGCGGGCAGCGCCAGCAAGGTGAGCACGGTGGCGATGATCAGGCCGCCCATGATGGCCACCGCCATCGGGCCCCAGAAGACACTGCGCGACAACGGGATCATCGCCAGCACCGCGGCTGCGGCCGTCAGCACGATGGGCCGGAAGCGGCGCACGGCCGACTCCACGATGGCCTCCCAGGTGGGCACGCCCCGCAAGCGGTCCTGCTCGATCTGGTCGATCAGGATCACCGAGTTGCGGATGATCATCCCGAACAGCGCAATCACCCCCAGCAACGCGACGAAGCCGAACGGCCGATTGAGGATCAGCAGCGCGCCAGATACGCCCGCGATGCCCATGAAGCCGGTCAGGAACGCCAGGATCGAGCGGCTGAAGCTGTGCAGCTGCAGCATCAGCAGCGTCAGGATGATGAACAACATCAGCGGCGCGCCCGCGGCGATCGAGCCTTGCCCCTTGGAGCTTTCGGCCACCGCCCCGGCGATCTCGATGTCCATCCCTTGCGGCATGCGCTCGCGCAGTTTCAACATCTCGGGCCAGACTTCCTTGGTCACGGTCGCACCCTGCACGCCGTCGATCACGTCGCCCTGCACCGTGGCCGCGTACTTGCGGCCCTCGCGCCAGAGCACGCCGGGCTCCCAGCCGAAGCCGATCTTGGCGATCTGCGTCAGCGGGATGCTGCGGCCAGTCGTCGTCGGAATGTAGGCATTGCCAATGTCGGTGATCGCGTTGCGCTCGTCGGCCGGCTGGCGCAGCACGATGTCGATCAAACGGTCGCCCTCGCGGAACTGGCCGATGGTGCTGCCCGAGAGCATCACCCGCGAAGCCTGGGCGATCGACTGGCTGGTCACGCCCAACGCGCGAGCCTTGTCCTGGTCGACTTCCAGCCGCAGCGACTTGATGCGCTCGTTCCAGTTGTCGTTGACGCCCCGCATGCTCGGGTTCTGGCGCAAGATCTCCTTGGCCTCGTCCGCCCACTGGCGCACCGCCTCCATCTCGGGGCCCACGACCCGGAACTGCACCGGATACGGCACGGGCGGCCCGTTGGGCAGCAGCTTGACGCGGCCACGCACCTCAGGAAATTCGTTGGCCAGGATCTCCGGCAGGCGCTTGCGCAGCGCTTCGCGCTCCGAGAGATTCTTCGGCAGCAGGATGAACTGGCTGACGTTGGCCTGCGGAAAGATCTGATCCAGCGGCAGGTAGAAGCGCGGCACACCGCTGCCGATCCAGGCTGTCACCGATTCCAGGCCCTGCTCGGTCGCAATGCGCTTCTCGAAGCGGCGCGCCACCTCCTGGCTGGACTGGATGGTCGAGCCCTCGGGCAGCCACAAGTCCACCAGCAGCTCGGGGCGGCTGGAGTCAGGGAAGAACTGCTGCTGCACCTTGCCCATGCCGGCCAGGCCGAGCACGAAGATGCCAATGGTGATGCCGATCGTCGCCCAGCGGTGGGTCACGCACCAGTCCACCGCCTTGCGGAAGCGGCTGTAGAACGGCGTATCGAACAGCTCGTGCGCCTCGCCCTCGTGCGTCTTCTTCGTCTTCAGCAGCCATGCGCCCAGGTACGGCACGAAGTAGACCGAGACCACCCACGAGATCACGAGCGCTGCCGAGGTGACGGCGAAGATGGCGAAGGTGTATTCACCGACGGTTGATTTGGCCAGGCCGATGGGCAGGAAGCCTGCCGCGGTGATCAACGTGCCCGTCAGCATGGGCATGGAGGTGGCGTCGTAGGCGAAGGTGGCCGCGGTCCGCCGATCGAAGCCCTCTTCCAGTTTGCGCACCATCATTTCGACGGCAATGATCGCGTCGTCAACCAACAAGCCGAGCGCGATGATCAGCGAGCCCAGCGAGATCTTGTGAAGGCCGACGCCCCAGTAGAACATCGTCACGAAGGTGATCGCCAGCACCAGCGGGATCGTGATACCCACGACCAGACCCGGCCAGATGTCGATGCGCAAGGGGCGAAGGTGCAGGCCCAGGCTGAGGAAGCTGACAGCCAGCACGATGACGACCGCTTCGATCAACACACCGACAAACTCGTTCACCGAACGCGCCACGGCTTGCGGCTGATCCTGCACCTGGTGCAGCTCGATGCCCAAGGGCAGCTTGCCCTTGATCTCGTTGGCCTTGGTCGTCAGCGCCTGGCCCAATTGGATGATGTCGCCGCCTTTGGCCATCGACACGCCGAGGGCGATGACGGGCTGGCCCTGGTGGTGCACCATCACCGAAGGCGGGTCGACGTATTCACGGCGGATGTCCGCGATATCGCCCAGGCGCAGCGAGCTGGCCTGGCCCGTGGAGGCGTTGGTGGCGCGAATCGGCAATTGCCGAAGGTCTTCCACCGTGGTGAAGGCCCCCGCCACCCGGACCTGCAGGTTCTGGGTCGCGGCGTTCAGCGTGCCCGCGCCCTCTACCGCGTTCTGCGCGTTGAGCTGGGTGATGACCTGGTTGAAATCCAGGCCCAACTGCGCGAGGCGCTTTTGGGAGACCTCGACAAACAGCTTCTCGGCTTGCACACCGAACAGCTCCACCTTCGCGACGTTGGGCACCCTCAGCAGCTGCGAGCGAACGTCCTCGGCGTAACGGCGCAACTCCTCGGTGCTGAACCCGTCGGCCGACAGCGCATAGATGGTGCCGTAAACGTCGCCGAACTCATCGTTGAAGAAGGGGCCGATCACGCCCTGCGGCAACGTGCCGCGCATGTCCCCGATCTTCTTGCGCACCTGGTACCAGACGTCACTCACCTCTTTGGGCGGCGACGAATCCTTCAGCTGAAGAATGGTCAGGGATTCACCGGGCTTGGTGTAGCTGCGGATGATGTCCGAGTGAGGCACCTCTTGCAGCGTGCGCTCGATCTTGTCGGTGACCTGCTCGGCCATCTGCTGGGCCGAGGCGCCCGGCCAGAAGACCTGAACCACCATCGCGCGGAAGGTGAACGGCGGGTCTTCGTCTTGGCCCAACTGGAAGTAGGCCGCCAGGCCCAGCACCATCAGCACCACCATCAGGTAGCGCGTCAACGGCGCGTGATCCAGTGCCCAGCGCGAAATATTGAATCGGGAACCGTTTTGGTCGCTCATGGTTCTTCTCGTTGTGGTCCGACGGGCTGCCCGACCCGTGTCAGCGCGACGCGGCAGGCGCGGGAATCGATGCCGACGCTGGCACCGCCTTGGCGGCAGAGGCCACCTGGGTCTCGACGTACGGTTTCACCTTCAACCCTGGCGTCAGGACGTGGATGCCGGCCACCACGACCTCGTCGCCCGGCTTCACGCCCTGCCCGATCACCACGGTGTTGCCGTCCGCCCCGCCGACGACCACCGGCTGGCTGCGCACGGTCATCGAACTGCGGTCCAGCATCCAGACGACGGTCTGGCCCTTGGATTCGGCCACCGCAGTGAGCGGCAGGCGGATCACGCCAGCCACCGTCTGGCCCGCGATGCGCACGTTGGCGGTCTGCCCCAGGCGGACCGAGGCGTTGCCCAGATCGGCCTTGACCAGGAAGGTGCGCGTCACCGGATCGGCAGCGGCGGCCACCTCCCGCACGCTGGCGGGCACCGTCGGGCCTTCGCCCCACGGCTGCAGCGTGACGCCACCCGCCTTACCCAACAGTTGCCGCAGATCGCCGACCCGATCCTCGGGCACCGAGAACACGGCATCACGCGGGCCGTCATGCGCCAGGCGCACGACCGGCGTGCCGGCAGAGACCACCTGGCCCGGCTCGGCTTCAACGGCCGTCACGACACCCGCCGCATCGGCCACCAGTGTGGCGTAGCCCGCCTGGTTGCCTTGGACCGACGCTTGCGCCTTGGCCTGATCCAGCTGTGCCCTCGCGGTCTTCACGGCTGTTTCGCGGCGCTCCAGCTCGGCGGCCCCGATGAAACCCTGGTCGCGCAACTCCTTGAAGCGCTTGTAGTCGGCGGTCACCTGGTCCAGATTGGTCTGCGCTGCGGCCACCGCGGCGCGAGCTGCCTCTTGGCCAAGCCGCAGATCCTGTCCGTCCAACTGCGCCAGGACTTGGCCTGCTTTCACCGAGTCGCCCAAGTTGACCGCGCGGCTTTGCAGCTTGCCGCCGACCCGAAAGCCCAGCCGGGACTCGGTGCGCGCGCGAATTTCGGCCGCGTACTCGTGAGCGGCCACGGTTTCGCTGCCATTGACCGTGATGGTGCGCACGGCACGCACCGGCTCTGGTGGGGCCTCTTTCTTGGCGCAACCAACCAGGCCAAGGACAGAGAGACTCAAAACGGTGGCAACGAACAGCGGCTTGTTCATGGCGGGGAAGACTCGGTAAGGTACCGCTCGTCGGGGCGGCTGCCGTGGAATGAAGCGTCAGATTACTGACTGACCGGTCAGTAATGTAGGGTCTGTCCTGATCGCCGTCAACGCTTTTGCGCCACCTATTTCGGCACAAACCCGCGAAGGCACAATCCGCGCCCTGTGAGCATTGACCACTACGAGAACTTTCCCGTCGCCTCTTGGCTGTGCCCCAAGCCGTTGCGCGCGCCCATCACCGCCATCTATTGGTTTGCCCGCGTGGCCGACGATCTGGCCGACGAGGGTGACGCGCCGGTCGAGCGGCGCCAAGCCGATCTGGCCGCCTACCGGGCAGAGCTGGCCCGGGTGGCCGCCGGCCAGCCGCCCGCCCAGCGGTGGGCACACGTCTTCGTGCCCCTCTCCCGAGCCATCACAGCCCACCGGCTACCGGTGCAGTTGCTTGACGACCTGCTGGACGCCTTCATTCAAGACACCAGCAACCCCCTCTACCCTGATCGAGCCAGCCTGTTGGACTACTGCCGGCGATCGGCCAATCCAATTGGGCGATTGCTGCTGCACCTGTATGGAATCTGGGATGAAGTGGCCCTCGTGCGCAGCGACCTGATCTGCAGCGCATTGCAACTGATCAACTTCTGGCAGGACCTGAGCGTGGATCTGCCGCGTGGCCGTTGCTACATCCCGCAGAAGGAAGCCACCCGCTTCGGCTTGCTGGCCGACACCGTGCGCGCGGGTGCTGCGGGGCCGGCCGAGCGGGCACTCGTTCGCGACTTGTGCGAGTGGTCGCGCCAGATGATGCTGGACGGCGCCCCGCTGGCACGGCAGATTCCGGGCCGCGCCGGCTGGGAACTGCGCCTGGTGGTGCACGGCGGGCTGCGCATTCTTGAGAAAATCGCCGACATGGACTTTGCCACTCTGTCGCAGCGCCCCGCGCTGAGCCGCTGGGATGCGCCTCGCCTGCTGTGGCGCGCATGGTTGCACACCCCTGGAGCATCGCGTTGACCGCCCCCGCCGCCAACACGCCCGCCCAGTACGTGCAAGAGAAGGCCGCCGGCAGCGGCTCTTCGTTCTACTACGCGTTCATGTTCCTGCCGCCCCCGCGCCGGGCGGCCATCACCGCGTTCTATGCCTTCTGCCGCGAGGTCGACGACGTGGTCGACGAGGTGCACGACCCCCAAGTGGCCCGCACGAAGCTGGCATGGTGGCGCAACGAAGTCCAACAGGCCTACGCGGGTCAGCCGCACCACCCGGTGATGCAGGCGCTGATGCCGGTGGCGCCGGACTACGGCATCGAGGCCCGTCATCTGCAGGCGGTGATCGAAGGCTGCGAGATGGACCTCACCCAGAACCGCTTCCTCGATTTCACCGCGCTCTCGCAGTACTGCCACCTGGTCGCTGGCATCGTCGGCGAGGTGGCTTGCAACATCTTTGGCCGAACGCAAAACAACACCATCGCGTATGCCCACAAGCTGGGCCTGGCGATGCAGCTGACCAACATCATCCGGGACGTGGGTGAAGACGCCCGTCGGGGGCGCATCTACCTGCCGATCAACGAATTGCAGCAGTTCGATGTCAAGGCGCACGAGTTGCTCAAGCGCGATGCCCCTTGGGGATACAGCGATCGATTCCAGGCTTTGATGCGCTTCCAGGCGGAGCGCGCGCACAAAGTCTACGAGGAGGCATTCGCTTTGCTGCCGGAAGCCGATCGGCAGGCGCAGAAGCCTGGCCTCATGATGGCCAACATCTACCGCACCTTGCTGCAAGAGATCGAAAAGGGCGGCTTCCAGGTGCTGCACCAACGCACCTCGCTGACGCCGCTTCGCAAACTCTGGATCGCAGCGCGCACGCATGTCCGAGGGCGTTAGGGTCGCCGTCGTCGGCGGCGGCTGGGCGGGTCTGGCGGCTGCCGTTCACGCCTGTGCCGCCGGACACCGCGTCAGCCTCTTCGAGATGGCGCCCCAGCTCGGTGGCCGAGCGCGCTCGGTGCGCAAAGACGGCCTCACGCTCGACAACGGGCAACACATTCTGATCGGCGCCTACGTCCAGACGTTGGCGCTGATGCGTCAGGTGGGCATGGATGTCGAGGCAGCGCTGCATCGCATGCCGCTCACGTTGCAATACCCGGACGGCAGCGGCCTGCGCCTTCCCGCAGGCCCCGCCCTGCCCGCCTTTGCACGCGGGGTGCTCGGATGGCGCGACTTGCCCTGGGGCGATCGCCTTGGGCTGTTGTGGTGGGCGGCACGTTGGCGCCTGCGCGGCTTTCGATGCCCGCCTTCGATGACGGTGGCGGAACTGGCACGCCGTTGCCCTCGGCGTGCCTATCAAGCCCTGATCGAACCGTTGTCAGTGGCCGCACTGAACACGCCCGCCGAGCAAGCCAGCGGACAGGTGCTGCTCACAGTGCTGCGCGATGCACTGTTCGGCCCACCCGGCGCGGCCGACCTGCTCCTCCCACGGCGCCCGCTCGACGCACTGCTGCCTGACGACGCGAGCCGGTGGCTGCGCGCGCGCGGCGCTCACATCGAACTGGGGCGGCGGGTGATGCGCCTCACGGCGGACGACACCGGTGCCAGCGTCGATGACGAGCCGTTTGACCACGTCATCGTGGCCACGCCGCCCGGCGAGGCTGCACGTCTGCTGGCCGATATCTCGCCCGCATGGAGCGCGGCGGCGGCAGCTTTCACCTACCAGCCGATCATCACGGCCTGGCTGCGGGCGCCGCAGACCCGCTGGCCGCAAACGATGATGGCGCTGCGGGCCGATGGCCTGCGACCCGCCCAGTTCGGCTTCGATCTCGGCGCCCTGGGCGGACCCGCCGACACCTTCGCCCTGGTGGTCAGCGGCGCCGCGCCCTGGGTTTCAGCGGGTGCTGACGCCACGCGCATGGCGCTCATGAACCAGTGGGAAGAAGCTTTCCCCGCCACCACCCACGGCCCAGTGGAGTGGATAGCCAGCCGCACTGAGAAGCGGGCCACCTTTGCTTGCACCCCGGGGCTGAAGCGCTCGCCAGCGCGCGTTCACCCGCGGTTGACGGTGGCCGGAGACCACGTCGAAGGCCCCTACCCGGCCACGCTCGAAGGCGCCGTGCGATCGGGTGTCGAGGCCGCCCGCTGCATCGGCTGACGGGTCCCGAAGGGCGGCAACGGCCGTTGCGCCATTGCGCAGCCGTTTCGTTTTCAGATAGACGTACCCATTTTCGCCATGCAAAATCGGCCATTCGCAGGACGCCGCCGATGACCCGAAAAGACAGTTCGTCACCCAGCATCCAGGTGCTCGCCCGGGCCTTTGGCCTGCTCGATGTGCTGGCTTCACACCAGGACCCGGTGTCGCTCAAAGAGCTGAGCGAAACAACGGGGCTGCACCCGTCGACCGCCCACCGCATCCTCAACGACTTGGCCGCCGGTCGCTTTGTCGATCGCCCCGAGGCGGGCAGCTACCGCCTGGGCATGCGGCTACTGGAACTGGGCAATCTGGTGAAGGCCCGCCTGGACGTGCGCGACGCCGCACTCGGCCCGATGCGCGAACTGCACAAGCTGACGCATCAGCCCGTGAACCTCTCGGTGCGCCAGGGCGATGAGATTGTCTACATCGAGCGCACCTACAGCGAGCGCTCGGGGATGCAGGTGGTACGTGCGGTGGGGGGCCGTGCCCCGTTGCACCTCACCTCGGTTGGCAAGCTGTTCCTCGCGTACGACGATCCGCAGCGTGTTCGGGCGTATGCGACGCGCACGGGCCTCGCCGGCCACACGCGAAACAGCCTCACCGACCTGCCCGCCTTGGAACGTGAGCTCGCCGCGGTGCGGCGGCACGCGATCGCGCGAGACAACGAAGAGCTCGAGTTGGGTGTTCGCTGCATGGCAGCGGGCATCTTCGATGACCAGGGCAAGTTGGTGGCCGGGCTGTCCATCTCGGCACCCGCAGATCGGCTCGAGGAATCGTGGCTCGACCGCGTCAAGGCGACCGCCGCTCAGATTTCTTCAGCCTTGGGGCACCGAGGCTGAGGTGCCCCGCCGAGCGGCTTTGCTCGGCAGGTGAAGCTGGGCCGGCTTGAGCTCGGCCGAGGCGCTCAGCCTGCCGTCGCCTGGACAGCGGCCGTCACCGGCACCAACGGAGCAGCCGCGGGTGCCACCGACGTGGTCGGTGCGGACTGGGGCGGGCTGCTCAGGAGCCACTTGCGGATGCGCTCCGCATCGCCGATGCGCGAGTACTTCCCGGCTGAATCGAGCAGCACCATGATCAGCTTGCGGCCTGCCAGCTGGGCCTGCATCACCAGGCATTGGCCCGCTTCGGTGATGTAGCCCGTTTTCTGCAGGCCAATCTCCCAACTGGGGTTCAACACCAGGCGGTTCGTGGTGCGGTACTGCAGCTGACGATTGCCCACGGCGACCTGGTACTCGGGAGACGTGGACAACTCGCGCAGCAGCGGCACCTGGTGTGCGGTCTTCACCAACAGAGCCAAGTCGCGCGCGCTGGACTGGTTCTGGCTCGACAAGCCGGTCGGCTCCACATACCGGGTATCGCTCATGCCCAGCAACTTGGCCTTGGCATTCATGGCCGCGACAAACGCCGACAGGCCACCGGGATAGTTTCGGCCCAAGGCGTTGGCCGCACGGTTTTCCGACGACATCAAAGCGAGATGCAGCATCTCACCGCGGCTCAATTGCGTTCCGGGGCGAAGACGGGACGAACTGCCCTTTTCGGTGTCGATGTCTTCTTCGGTGATCGTCAGCACCTCATCCAGCGATTGCCCGGACTCCGCGATCAGCAGGCCGGTCATCAGCTTCGTGATCGAAGCGATCGGCAACACTGCTTTCGAATTCTTGCTCAGAAGAACCTCGTTGGTCTCCTGATCGAGCACGTAGGCCACGCCGGATTTCAGATCCAACGGATCGTCTGCCTCGTGCAGCCCCGCCAGTTGGCCGAACGACTGGCGCGGGGGCTCTGCCGCCACCCGACGCGGCGCTGCCACCGCACGCGTCGTGCGCGTGGGCGCGGCGGCCTTGGCGCGGGTGGAACTGCGGGCAACTGGTGCCTTCTTCGCCGAAGTGGCGGAGGGGGACGCGTTCTTCGCCGGCCGGCGCGCTGCGGCATCGGCCGAGGTGGCGAAAGCCAAGCCAACGGCCAAGCTGACCATGCCCAAAAAACGCTTGGAGAAACTGAGCTTGAGCATTCTGTCGTGTGCCACCGCGAGACTGCGCGAAGTCTATTTGAAACAAAAAAGACATGCAAGATCAAAAACTTGCATGTCTTTCCTAAAGTACGCCGAGCGGCGCACTTGGCTCAGAACCGCGCGAGTCTAGCGTGTGATCGGCACCGGTCTGATCCGGTTTAGCCCTGCGCAGCGACCCGTTCGTTCTTGGCGTGCAGCTTGTTCAGCGCAGCGAGGTATGCCTTGGCAGAGGCAACGACGATGTCAGGGTCGTTGCCCACTCCATTGACCACCCGGCCCCCATGCTTAAGCCGGATGGTGACCTCGCCTTGCGATTCTGTGCTGCCCGAGGTTATGGCATTGACCGAATACAAGATCATTTCCGCACCAGATTGGGCCTTTGACTCGATCGCCTTTAGGCTGGCATCGACCGGGCCGTTGCCGTCGCTTTCCGCCACGTGCTCGTCCTCCCCCATTCCGAAAGCGACCCGGGCATGCGGCTTCTCGCCCGTCTCTGAGCGCTGAGACAACGCGACGAAACGGAAGTGTTCGTTCTCCTGCGTGACGCTGTCGTCGCCCACCAGCGCAATGATGTCCTCATCGAAGATCTCGCTCTTGCGATCGGCCAGATCCTTGAAACGGGTGAAGGCGGCGTTGATCTCGGCTTCCGACTCCATCTCGACGCCGAGCTCCTGCAGACGCTGCTTGAACGCATTGCGCCCTGACAGCTTGCCGAGCACGATCTTGTTGGCGGACCAGCCCACATCTTCGGCACGCATGATTTCGTAGGTATCTCGAGCCTTGAGCACGCCGTCCTGGTGGATGCCGCTGGCGTGGGCAAACGCGTTGGCCCCCACCACCGCCTTGTTCGGCTGCACCACGAAACCCGTGGTCTGGCTCACCATGCGTGAAGCCGGCACGATCTGGGTGGTGTCGATACCGACGTCCAGCCCAAAGTAGTCGCGGCGTGTCTTCACTGCCATCACCACCTCTTCGAGCGAGCAGTTGCCGGCACGTTCGCCCAGGCCGTTGATCGTGCACTCGATCTGTCGAGCGCCGCCCAGCTTCACACCGGCCAGTGAGTTGGCCACGGCCATGCCCAGGTCGTTGTGGCAATGCACCGACCAGATGGCCTTGTCGGAGTTCGGGATACGTTCGCGCAGGTGGCGGATGAAGTTGCCATACAGCTCAGGTATCGCATAGCCGACGGTGTCGGGGATGTTGATCGTGGTCGCCCCTTCGGCGATCACGGCTTCGAGCACGCGGCACAGGAAGTCCGGATCCGAGCGATAGCCGTCTTCGGGCGAAAACTCGATGTCACCGCACAGGTTTCGGGCGAAGCGCACGGCCAGCTTGGCCTGCTCGAAGACTTGCTCCGGCGTCATCCGCAGCTTCTTCTCCATGTGCAGCGCGCTGGTGGCAATGAAGGTATGGATACGCCCGCGGGCCGCGCCCGCCAGCGCCTCAGCCGAGCGCGAGATGTCGCGGTCGTTCGCCCGCGCCAGCGAGCAGACGGTGGAGTCTTTGATGTGATCCGCGATGGCCTTCACGGCCTCGAAATCGCCGTTTGACGAGGCGGCGAAGCCGGCTTCAATCACATCGACGCGCAGACGCTCCAACTGCCGCGCGATGCGCAGCTTCTCGTCCTTGGTCATCGAGGCGCCGGGCGATTGCTCGCCGTCGCGCAAGGTGGTGTCGAAGATGATGAGCTTGTCGGCAGCCATGGCAGTCTCGAAGTGGGTAGTGGACAGTCGAAGGACAAAGAAAAACGGCCCGCTGCTTGCGCTGGCGGGCCGTTGATCGGTGGGGAATTCTGCGAAGAGTACGGACGTGGTCGATCAGCGAGCCCAGGGTGCTCCTAGTAGCAGCTTGGCAATGGTGATCGAGGGCCGGTTCATGGTTGATTCAATATAGCACGAGGCGAGTGCCGCGCAAGCAGAAAAATCAGTGCAAGCCACGTTCGTCGGGCTCGTCGGTCGACGTGGCGATCACGCTGACCGGCTTGCCCTTCACCTTGCGATAAGCGTAGACGATGTAGCCCGACACACCGTAGGCACAGAACAGGCCAAACAGCACGGTGGGCGGATGGATGTTCACCAAGGCGATGCCGAGCGCAATCGCCACGATCGCGGCGAATGGCACGGTGCGCTTGAAGCTCACGTCCTTGAAGCTGTAGAACGGCGCGTTCGTGACCATCGTCAACCCTGCATAGAGGGTCAGGAAGAAAGTGCCCCATGGCAAGCCCGCGTATTGGCTGGCGCCCTCATAGCCAGCGTCGTCCATCACCCAGATGAAGCCCACCACCAAGGCGGCCGCGGCCGGGCTGGGCAAGCCTTGGAAGAATCGCTTGTCGACGATCGCGATGTTGGTGTTGAAGCGGGCCAGCCGCAGCGCTGCACAGGCGCAATAGATGAACGCGGCAATCCAGCCGGCCTTGCCCAGACTGTGGAGCACCCATTCGTAAACGATCAGGGCGGGCGCGGCGCCAAAGCTCACCATGTCGGACAGGCTGTCCATCTGCTCACCAAACGCGCTCTGCGTGTTGGTCATGCGCGCCACACGGCCATCCAGGCTGTCCAGCAGCGCGGCGGTGAAGATGCCATAAGCGGCCTGCTCGAAGCGACCGTTCATCGCCATCACGATGGCGTAAAAACCACCGAACAAGGCCGCCAGCGTGAACAGGTTCGGCAGGATGTAGATGCCCCGCCGCCGCGGGCGACGGGGCTCGTGGAACTCGATTTCGTCGTCACTGGGCGCATCGTTGGATGCAACCCCGGCGACGGCCATGGGGGGCAGGTCCGGTTCAGGCATGGGCGCGGAGGATAACGCAGGGCCGGCGCCAAAAACGGATGGGCCGCCCGAGGGCGGCCCATTCGCGGCACAGTGCGCCGAAAACGATCAGTTGCGGCTCTTGTCGACCAGCTTGTTGGCCTTGATCCACGGCATCATCGCGCGCAGCTTCTCACCCACCACTTCGATCTGGTGCTCTTCGGTGAGGCGGCGGCGGGAGATCAGTGTCGGAGCGCCAGCCCGGTTCTCCAGGATGAAGCTCTTGGCGTACTCACCGGTCTGGATGTCCTTCAGGCACTGCTGCATGGCCTTCTTCGTCTCGGCGGTCACGACCTTCGGGCCGGTGACGTATTCGCCGTACTCGGCGTTGTTCGAGATCGAGTAGTTCATGTTCGCGATGCCGCCTTCGTAGATCAGGTCGACGATCAGCTTCAGCTCATGCAGGCACTCGAAGTAGGCCATCTCGGGCGCGTAGCCGGCTTCGACCAGGGTTTCGAAGCCCGCCTTGATCAGCTCGACCGTACCGCCGCACAGCACGGCCTGCTCACCGAACAGGTCGGTCTCGGTTTCTTCGCGGAAGTTGGTCTCGATGATGCCAGCCTTGCCGCCACCATTGGCCGCGGCATACGACAGCGCCAGGTCACGCGCCTTGCCGCTCTTGTCGGCATGCACGGCGATCAGGTGAGGCACGCCACCGCCTTGCTTGTAGGTGTTACGCACGGTATGGCCCGGCGCCTTGGGCGCCACCATCCACACATCGAGGTCGGCGCGGGGCTGAACCTGGCCGTAGTGGACATTGAAGCCGTGCGCGAAGGCCAGCGAAGCGCCTTGCCGAATGTTCGGCTCGACCTCCTTCTTGTAGACCTCGGCGATCTGTTCATCGGGCAGGAGGATCATCACCACATCGGCGCTCTTCACCGCCTCGGCAACCTCGGCCACCTTCAGGCCGGCAGCCTCGACCTTGCCCCACGAGGCACCGCCACGGCGCAGGCCGACAGTGACCTTCACGCCACTGTCGTTGAGGTTCTGGGCATGCGCGTGGCCTTGTGAGCCATAGCCGATGATCGTGACGTTCTTGCCCTTGATGAGGCTGAGATCGGCGTCCTTGTCGTAGTAGACCTTCATGGTGTTTCTCTCTTCGCTGGCGGGAAAATGAATGGATTCGGGTGGGGTGCAGGTGATGTCGTCACACCCGCAGAATGCGCTCGCCGCGGCCGATGCCGCTGGTGCCGGTGCGCACGGTTTCGAGGATGGCGGCGCGGTCAATCGCCTCGATGAATGCGTCGAGCTTGCCGGCGTCACCGGTCAGTTCGATCGTGTAGCTCTTCTCGGTCACGTCGATGATGCGGCCGCGGAAGATGTCGGCCATGCGCTTCATCTCTTCGCGCTCCTTGCCCACGGCGCGCACCTTGATGAGCATCAACTCACGTTCGGTGAACTGGCCCTCGGTGAGGTCGACGACCTTGACCACGTCGACCAGGCGGTTCAAGTGTTTGGTGATCTGCTCGATCACCTCGTCGGAGCCGGTCGTCACGACCGTCATGCGCGACAGAGACGAGTCTTCGGTCGGTGCGACCGTGAGGCTCTCGATGTTGTAGCCGCGGGCCGAGAACAAGGCGACCACGCGCGACAACGCACCGGGCTCGTTCTCGAGCAACACGGCGATGATGTGTTTCATGGGTGACTCCATAGCGCGCTCTTCACGGCCGGCGGAGGTAACCGCCGGCGCTTGGCCACGCTCTCAGGACAACAAGAACAACGATTGGCCCACAGGCTGTGTCAGCACTCCGACCGACGCCACCGGTGCGGCGGTAACCGCACCGACAACATCGGCCTTCACGCCGTCACAGGTCCTCGGACCCCAGCAGCATCTCAGAGATGCCCTTGCCCGCCTGCACCATCGGCCAGACGTTTTCAGTCGGGTCGGTGCGCACGTCGAGGAAGACGGTACGGTCCTTCAGACGGATCAGCTCTTTCAGGGCCGGCTCCACTTCAGAAGGCTTCTCGATCTTGATGCCGACGTGGCCATAGGCCTCGGCCAGTTTCACGAAGTCTGGCAGCGCATCCATGTAGCTGTGCGAATAGCGGCCGCCATAGTCCAGCTGCTGCCACTGGCGCACCATGCCCAGGTAGCGGTTGTTCAAAGAGATGATCTTGACCGGCGTCTTGTACTGCTGGCAGGTCGAGAGCTCCTGGATGCACATCTGGATCGAGCCTTCGCCAGTGATGCAGAAAACGTCCGCATCGGGCTTGGCCAGCTTGATCCCCATGGCGTAGGGCAGGCCGACACCCATGGTGCCCAGGCCGCCAGAATTGATCCAGCGTCGCGGCTCGGAGAAGCCGTAGAACTGCGCCGCCCACATCTGGTGCTGACCCACGTCGGAGGTGATGTAGGTGTCGCGGCCACGGGTGAGTTGCCACAGGGTTTCGATGACATGCTGCGGCTTGATGACCTCATCGCTCTTGCGATAGGCCAGGCACTCTTTCTTGCGCCACTCGTTGATCTGGCTCCACCAGGCGTTGACCGCTTCCTTGTCGGGCTTGGCGGCAGATTCCTTCAGGTGGGCGATCAGTTCCTGCAGCACATCCTTCACGTCGCCGACGATGGGGATGTCGACCTTTACGCGCTTCGAAATCGACGACGGATCGATGTCGATGTGAACGATCTTGCGCTCGACCGATGCAAAGTGCTTGGGGTTGCCGATCACCCGGTCATCGAACCGCGCGCCCACCGCCAGCAGCACGTCGCAGTGCTGCATCGTCATGTTGGCCTCGTAGGTGCCGTGCATGCCGAGCATGCCGAGGAACTTCGGGTCGCCTGCCGAGATCGAGCCCAAGCCCATCAGCGTGTTGGTGCAGGGGTAGCCCAGGATGTCGGCCAGTTCACGCAGTTCGGCCGAGGCATTGCCCAGGATCACGCCGCCACCGGTGTAGATGTACGGCCGCTTGGCACTCAACAAGAGCTGGGCCGCCTTGCGGATCTGTCCGCCGTGGCCCTTCTTGACCGGGTTGTAAGAGCGCATCTCGACGCGCTCGGGGTAGTGGAAAGGCGCCGTCTTCAGCGAGACGTCTTTCGGGATATCGACCACCACCGGGCCGGGCCGGCCGGTACGGGCAATGTGGAAGGCCTTCTTGATCGTGGTGGCCAGATCACGCACATCCTTGACCAGGAAGTTGTGCTTGACGATCGGGCGGGTGATACCGACGGTGTCACATTCCTGGAAGGCGTCCAGCCCGATCGCCGGCGTTGGCACCTGGCCCGTGATGATCACCATCGGGATCGAATCCATGTAGGCCGTCGCGATGCCGGTCACGGCGTTCGTGACACCCGGGCCTGAGGTGACCAGCGCCACGCCGACCTCACCGGTGGCACGGGCATAGCCGTCAGCCGCATGGATGGCCGCTTGCTCATGGCGGACCAGGACGTGCTGGATGCTGTCTTGCTTATACAGCGCGTCGTAGATGTAGAGAACCGCGCCGCCGGGGTAGCCCCAGAGGAACTGCACGCCTTCAGCCTGCAGACAGCGGACGAGGATTTCCGAGCCGTTGGGCTCGGCGGAGGGGGAGGAAGTGGGGTGCGGTTGTGCCGAAGCGGCACGCTTGACTTCCGCGGCAGACATGTCCATATCGAACCTCTGTGAATTTCTCTGACGAAAAACCATCGGTGAACCTCCTCGCGCCCTTGTGAGGCGGACTTGGAACCTGCGCGTTTCAACTTTGCCGGTGCCCGCGGTCGGGTCGGCCTGAACGACGAGTTCGCAAATTGTGCGAAGCAGCATTATTGCATCGGTTTGTGCTTGTGCATGTGGCGCGCATCCCGAATGACATAATCGCCGCCGATTTCGAGGGGTTTCCCCGGCCCCCAGCCCGCCTTGGCGACCGACAAAGAACTGACCGACTTCCTCAAGAGCGTTGAAAAGCGCGCGTTCAAGCGTACGGCCTACACCGTGCGTGACGATGACGCGGCGCTGGACATCGTTCAGGACGCCATGATCCGGCTGGCCGAAAAATACGCGGATCGGCCGCCTGCGGAGTTGCCGCTGCTGTTCCAGCGCATCCTGTCGAATGCGACGATGGACTGGTTCCGGCGCCAAAAAGTGCGCAACGCCGTCGTCCAGAACATGTCGGATTTCGACGGCGGAGACGAGGATTCCGATTTCGACCTGCTCGAACTGCTGACCACCATGGAGGGTTCGCTGGGCGCGGAAAGCGCGGCGGACACGGTTGGTCGGGAACAGATTTTGCTTTTGATAGAAAAAGAGATTGCCCTGCTTCCAGGTCGTCAACGCGAAGCCTTCCTGCTTCGTTACTGGGAGGAACTGGATGTTGCAGAAACAGCCAGCGTCATGGGCTGCTCGGAAGGCAGTGTGAAAACACACTGCTCACGTGCCGTCCATTCGCTGGCCAAAGCGCTCAAAGCCAAGGGAATCGCGCCATGAACAGCACTGTCAGCCGCTCGGCCGCGGACGTCGAACGCCTTGAGGCCCGTTTCGGGCTGCGCGTGGGGGCCATGCTCCACGAACAGGCCGACCAGACCCCGCACGACATTTCCGAGCGATTGCGCGTGGCGCGTGAGCGCGCCCTCGAGCGCGCGCGTCATGCGCGTGTCGCGCCGGCGGTCGCATCGGCTCCTGCCGACGTGGTGGTCGGTCGAGGCCGCACAGGCATCCTGGGCCGACAGCCGGGTTGGCTGTTCCGCTTCGCCTCCGTGATGCCGCTGATCGTGCTGGTGGCCGGGTTGATCGCCATCGACGAGTGGCATGACCGCGCGCAGATCGAAGCTGCCGCCGAATTGGATGCCGCGCTGTTGGGCGACGAGTTGCCGCCAGATGCATACAGCGATGCGGGCTTTGTCGAGTTCCTCAAGGAAGACAGCCCGCAGTAACCAGGACTCTTGCCCATCGCCCGCCGACTTGCTTCTCTTTGCTGACGTGACCTTGCGCCGCATCACCCTCCCCGCCGCCCTGAGCCTGCTGCTTGGTTTGGCGCAGCCTGCCATGGCGGCCCCGCCGGCAGCCAACCCAGGGGGGCCGTCGTGGTCGCAGCTTTCTCCGGCACAACAGAAGGCCCTCACCCCGCTGCGGGGCGATTGGGACAGCCTGGACGACAGCCGCAAGCAAAAGTGGCTCGAAGTGGCCTCCCGCTTCGGCACCATGCCGCCGCAGCGGCAAGAACGCGTGCGCGAACGGATGACCGAGTGGGCGCGCATGTCGCCCACCCAGCGCAGCGAGGCACGGCTGAACTATCAGCAATCGAAGCAGGTGGCGCCGCAAGATCGGCAGGCGCGCTGGGAAGCCTATCAGGCACTTCCGGCTGAAGAGCGGGAAGCGTTCGCAGCCCGGGCCAAGCCCAGCCCCATCCAGAGCGCGCCGCCGAGCCCGACACAAAGCCTGCGAAGTGCCCCGCTGGACGCGCAGGCTCCCAAATCCAACATCGTCGCGGCGCCCACTCGGGTACCTCCGCCGAAGCCTGTGGCTCCCACGCTGGTTCAGGCGGGTCGCGGCGCCACCACCTCCTTGGTGACGGCCACGCCCAATCCGCCGCAGCACCAACGACCCGGGCAGCCCAAGATCGCCGCGTCGCCCAAGCAGGTCGACAAAGTGACGCTGCTTCCGAAGCCGGGCGCCGCCTTGCCGCCGCCGGTGAAATCCAACCGGGCGCCATCGCCTGGGGCGGCGGTCCCCTCGCCCGCGCCGGCATCTCGCGCGCCGTGACCTCACCCAGTTTCCCCGCAGGCGACGCGTCGCCTGCGGCGACATGGCCCGTGCCCGCGCTGGCGCGCCGCATGGCCGCCTTTGTGTACGAGGGCGTGCTGCTGTTCGGCGTGCTCATGATCGCGGGTTACCTCTACTCCTCGCTCACCCAGATGCGGCACGCCCTCCAAGGGACCATCGGTCTGCAACTGTTTCTCTTTGTCGTGCTGGGTATCTACTTCGTCTGGTTCTGGTCCCACGGCGGTCAGACGGTGGCGATGAAGGCTTGGCACGTCCGCCTGCTCGATGCCGCCGGCCGGCCCGTCAGCCAGGCCCGTGCTGCCGCCCGGTACTTGCTGAGCTGGCTGTGGTTCGCACCCGCACTGTTCGCCGCCCATGCGGCCGGGCTCAAGGGCGGCAGCATCTTCGGCGTGATGCTGGCGGGTGTGCTGGCCTATGCCGCTCTGGCCAGGCTGAACCCGCAGCGGCAGTTTTGGCACGACATGGTTTGCGGCACCCGCCTGGTGGACGTGCGCCCGGCACGAGCCGCCGCCTGATCCCGCACCTCGCCGGGTGACCACGGGCGCACGCCCGGCCAATACCCGGGCGGTGGCGCCTGTCAGAATCCCACACCGATGAGTACACCGCTTCACCCAATCGACACCCCCCCACCGAAATCCACCGGTGGGTTCGAGAGACTTCAAAAAGCCTGGGCCAACTCCGTCCGCGGGCTCAGCCTGGCCTTTCGGGGCGAGAAAGCCTTCCGCCAGGAAGTGGCGATCGCCGCCGTGCTCGTGCCCCTGGCATTCTGGGTGGGCCGAAGCTGGGTTGAAGTGGCGCTGCTGTGCGCCAGCGTCTGGCTCGTGATGATCGTCGAGCTGTTGAACTCTGCCATCGAGGCCGCCATCGACCGCATTGGCCCCGAGCGACACGAACTCTCGGGCCGCGCCAAGGATGTCGCCAGCGCCGCGGTATGGATGTCGCTCGTGCTGTGCGGTGGCATCTGGGCCGCGGCACTGTGGGCCCGCTTCCACACCGGCCTCTCATGAACACCTCCGCCTCGAGACCCGCCCCCTTCAGCCTCTGCGTCTACTGCGGTTCACGTTTCGGCAACTCGCCGGCCTATCTGGACGCGGCACAGGCGCTCGGCCGGGAGATTGCCCGGCGCGGCTGGCGCTTGGTCTATGGCGGCGGCAATGTCGGGCTGATGGGCGCGACGGCGGATGCCGCAATGTCAGCCGGCGCGGAGGTGGTGGGCGTGATTCCCGAGAAGCTGCTCCAGCGCGAAGTCGGCCACCGCGGCGTGACCGAGTTGCATGTCGTGCAAACGATGCACGAGCGCAAGAAGCTGATGGCCGAATTGGCCGACGGCTTCGTCGCCCTGCCCGGTGGGATCGGCACCTTCGAAGAACTGTTCGAAGTGTGGACATGGCGCCATCTCGGCTACCACGACCAACCCATTGGTCTGCTCAATATCGCCGGTTTCTACGATCCGCTGCTCGCCTTCATGCATCACACCCAGCAAGCGGGTTTTGTCGATGAAGAACAACAGGGGATGCTGGCCGTGGGCAACGACCCGGTGTCGCTGCTGGACCAACTCGCCTCGGCAGCGCGCAAGGCCTCACAGCTCGACGACTTCAGCCGCATCTGATGCACGTCTCGGTGGCGTGCACCCATCGCGTGCGGCATTCCCGAGGTGGCTGGCACAACGCGGCGCCAGCCACCGCACCCCGGCCCTGGTTACACCGCTGATTCGTCGGTCTCGCCGGTGCGGATGCGCACCACTTGTTCGACGGCCGTCACGAAGATCTTGCCGTCGCCGATCTTGCCGGTCTTGGCCGCCTTGACGATCGACTCAATGGCCCGGTCGACGTCCGCGTCGCGCACCACGACCTCGATCTTCACCTTCGGCAGGAAGTCCACCACGTACTCGGCACCACGGTACAGCTCGGTGTGGCCCTTTTGGCGGCCGAAGCCCTTCACCTCGGTGACCGTCAAGCCCGAGACGCCTACTTCGGCCAGGGCTTCGCGCACCTCTTCGAGCTTGAACGGCTTGATGATGGCGGTGATTTGTTTCATGGCGGCCTCCGTGGGAAAAGCTGAGTTCGGTTCGATTTAAGCACGGAACTTGGACGTGATCGGATATCGCCAATCCCGCCCGAACGCCCGATGGGTGATGCGGATTCCAACCGGTGCCTGGCGCCGCTTGTACTCGTTGATCTTGATGAGCCTCGTCACCCGTTCCACATCGGCCCGCTCGAATCCGGCGGCCACGATGTCCTCGATGCTCTGGTCGTCTTCCATGTAGCGCGCCAGGATGGCATCCAACACCTCATACGGCGGCAGGCTGTCCTGGTCTTTTTGATCTGGCCGCAGCTCGGCCGATGGCGGCCGCGTGATGATCCGCTCGGGAATGACCGCCCCCACCGAGCCATCGGCCCGGCGATTCGGCTGTTCGTTCTTCCACACGGCCAGTCGATAGACCAGGGTCTTGGCCACATCCTTGATGACCGCGAAACCGCCGGCCATGTCGCCGTACAAGGTGCAGTAGCCGGTCGCCATCTCGCTCTTGTTGCCTGTGGTCAGCACGATGGCGCCGGTCTTGTTGGACAGCGCCATCAGCAGCGTGCCGCGCACCCGCGCCTGGATGTTCTCTTCGGTCGTGTCTTCGGCCAGCCCGGCGAATTGAGGAGCCAGCGCCGCCCGGAAAGTGTCGAACATCGGCGAGATGCCGATCTCGTCGTAGCGCACCCCCAGGCGCGCCACCATGTCGCGCGAATCGAGCCAGGAGATGTCCGCCGTGTAAGGCGAAGGCATCATCACGCAGCGAACCTTGTCTGCACCCAGCGCATCGACGGCGATGGCCAGCACCAGCGCCGAGTCGATGCCGCCAGACAGGCCGATGATCGCGCCCGGGAAACCGTTCTTGGTGACGTAGTCGCGCACGCCACAGACGAGCGCGCCCCAGGCCTGGGCCTCGACCTCGGGCACCGGGGCCCGATCGCCTTTGACGGTGCCATCCGCGGCCAGCTCCACCATCAAGGTGGCCGGCTCGAACATCGCGGCACGCGCCTGCACCACGCCACGCGCGTCCACCGCGAACGACGCACCATCGAACACCACCTCGTCCTGGCCACCCACCAGGTGCGAATACAGCAGCGGCACACCGCACGATTGCGCGCGCGCCGCCATGCGCTTCTCGCGCTCTTCGTGTTTGTCCAGGTGGAACGGCGACGCATTCAGCACGCACAACACTTGGGCGCCCGCTGCACAGGCCGCCTGCGCAGGCTCATCGAACCAGGCGTCCTCGCAAATCAGGATGCCATAGCGCACCCCTTCCACCTCCACCACCACCGGCCCTCGGCCCGCGTCGCGGCCGGACGCGAAATAGCGTCGTTCGTCGAACACTTGGTAGTTCGGAAGCTCGCGTTTGCAGTAGGTGGACACGACCTGCCCGTCCGCCAACACGGAAGCGGCATTGAACCGCCGCGGCAAGGAATAGGACTTCGACCTAAGATCGGTGGCCTCACCCCACGCCATCGGATGGCCTACGATCAGATGCAGCCCCACGCAATCGCGCAACTCGTCCGCCAAGGCGGCCAGTTGTTGTTCGCAAGCCTGCATGAACGCGGGCCGCAGCAGGAGGTCTTCAGGCGGGTAGCCCGTCAGCGCCAACTCGGGCGCCAGCACCAGCCGCGCACCCTGGGCATAGGCAGAGCGGGCCGCTTCGACCATCTGGCGGGCGTTTCCGGCCAGGTCGCCCACCGTCGCGTTGATCTGGGCCAAGGCCACCAAGACGGTGCCTGAGACGGAGTCCGGGCTGCGCATGAGCGATACGGAAAGCGGAGCGATCGATTATGTCATTCGGGTCCATGGCGACCCGTCTGAAATCGACGCCAAGGCATGGAACGAACTGCTGGCCGCTCACCCAGAGCGCTTGCCATTTCTTCGCCACGAGTTCCTCCGGGCACTGCACGACACCGGTTGCGCCACCGCGCACACCGGGTGGGCACCGGCCTTCATCACACTCAGCCGCCACGGGCGGCTGGCCGGCGCGGTGGCGGCCTACCTCAAGACCCATTCCTACGGCGAGTACGTGTTCGACTGGGCCTGGGCCGACGCCTATCAGCGGCACGGTCTCGATTACTACCCCAAGCTCTTGGCGGCCGTGCCGTTCACCCCGGTGCCGGGCGCCCGGCTACTCGCCCACACGGCAGCGGATCGATGGCTGCTCGCCCGCGCGCTGCGCAGCCTCGCCATACAAAACGAGCTGTCATCGGCTCATCTGTTGTTCGGGTTGGATGACGATGTCGAGGCAGCCCAGGCCGATGGCTGGATGGTTCGCCACGGCGTGCAGTTCCACTGGCGCAACCGGGCCGAAACGCCGTTTGCCGGCTTCGCTGAGTTCCTGGCGGCGCTGCAGCGTGAAAAGCGCAAGAAGATCCAGCAAGAGCGCCGCCGCGTCACCGAAGCCGGCATCGAATTCCAGGTGCGTGAAGGCGCGGCCATCACCGAAGCCGACTGGCGCTTCTTCCACCGCTGCTACAGCCTGACCTATCGGGCCCATGGCTCGACGCCCTACCTCAACCTGCCGTTTTTTCTGCAGGTCGCTCGCGAGCTGCCCGAACACTGGCTGATGTTCATCGCCCACCGGGATGGCCGGCCGATCGCGGCCTCGCTGGTGGCGATCGACCGGGAACGGCGCTGGGCCTGGGGGCGCTACTGGGGCGCCACCGAAGAGGTGCCGTTCCTGCACTTCGAGGCCTGCTACTACCAGCCGTTGCAGTGGTGCATCGAGCAGCAGTTTCTGTGCTTTGAAGGGGGTGCACAGGGCGAGCACAAGATGGCTCGCGGGCTCACCCCCGAGCCCACACGCTCGGCGCACTGGCTGGCGCACCCCCAGTTCGCCCGCGCGGTGGAAGACTTCCTGGCCCGAGAGGGCCAAGGAATGGCCAGCTACCTGGACGAATTGCGGGAGCGCAACCCGTTCAAGAACTCACCGACGGGCGCTGGCGAGCAGCGCTCGCCGGATGCGCCCGCCGCGGCTCGGCCCGACGAGCCATCCGCCGCGACGGGCACATCTTCCGAGCCGTCGTCAGTCTAGGCGGGTCGGCCGGCGGCGCCCGTGGGCGCCGCCGTGAGGCTCGTCACTGCCCCTTGAAATCACCCGCGACTGCGCTGACAAAGCGCTGCGGGTCGATGTACTTGCGCCAAGCGGCGCCCGCCTGCTCGGGCGTCACCGCAGAGATCGCCTCATCCAACTGCTGCGCCACGGTGAACTTGCGGCCGAGGTACTCGTTGTTGGCCAGGCCGCCGGCGAGGTTGCCGTCTTGCGCACGCGCGAGGCGGCGGAAGTTCAGCAGGCCCGCTTTCGCCTGGGCGATCTCGTCGGCGGTGAAGCCTTCCTTGATCGCACGCTCGACCTCTTCCTTGAAGGCCTTTTCAACCTTGGCCCGGTTCTGCGGCGCAAAGATGGCACTGGCTTGCCAGCCCGTGTTGGCCTCTTCCGCGTTCCAGGCCAACCCACTGCGCACGTCGTAGCTCAGGCCTTCCGCTTCGCGGATGCGCTTCCACAGCCGCGAATTGCCGCCGGAGCCGAACGCAAAGTTGGCCACCATCAACGCGGCCTGGTCCGGATCCAGCTCCTGCAGCGGCACGGCTTGGCGAACCAGCATCGTGGCGTTCTGCTTGTCTGGCGTTTCGAACGACAGACGTGCCGGCGGCGTGGCCAGCAACGGATGCGGCACCCGCTTGAAGGCCACACCCGAGTTCCAGCCGCCGAACGTCTTCTCGAGCGCGGCGCGCACGGCCGCCACATCCATCGAGCCCACCGCCGCGAACTGCGCGCGACCGGCGCCGACGAAGCGCTGATGGAAGGCCTTGATCTGCGCCACCGTGACAGCGTTGACCTCGGCCACCGTCTCGTCGAAGGTGCGTGCGTAGCGCACGTCGCCCTTCGGATAGGGGTTGCCATGGCGATCCAGCGCGTCTTCGACGATGGCCTCGGGCTCCTTGCGGCTTTGCTCGACGCTGGAGATCACCTGGCGGCGCACCTCCTCCAACGCGTCGGCGGGGAACGAAGGTTCGCGCAGCATCTGGCTCACCAGCTCGATCACCGCGGGCAGGTTCTCGCGCGTGGTCATCACGTTGGCCAGCAGATGGTCGGGCGAGCCGCCGAACTGCACTTCCGCCTTGAGCTCGGTCAGGCGATCCTGCAACTGTTGGCGGCTCAATTTGGCCGTGCCCTTGTCGAGCATCGCGCCCAGCAGTTCGGCGCTGGTCGACTGGCCCTTCAGGCTCTCCTCATCGCCCAGCCTCAGCGACAACTGGGCGTTGACCACATCGCCACGCGTGGCCTTCGGCAACAGCGACACCTTCATGCCCGGCGCCACCTCGAAGCGCTGGGTGCGCGATTCGATGTTGGCGGGCGAAGCGTCGAAGGCGTCGACCTTGGCCACCGTCTCCACCGGCTTGAAGCTCTTCAGCTGCTCGGCCAGGTTGACGTTCTCGGGCTTCGGAGCGCGCGTGGGCTTGTCGGTGGGCACATAGGAGGCCAGCGTGCGGTTGTCGCGCAGGAAGCGCTCTGCGGCGACGCGGTTCAGGTCTGCCGCGGTCACCGTCTTCACGCGATCACGCAACAGGAAGAACAAGCGCCAGTCGCCCTGCGCCACGGTTTCCGACAAGGCCACGCCCACGGTCTCAGGATCGGAGAACCGCAGGTCCCAGTCCTTCAGCCACTTGGCGCGCGCCCGGTTCACCTCTTCTTCGGTGATCGGCTGCGACGTGACCGACTCGATCGTCGCGAGCATCGCCTCGCGCGCCTTGTCGGCGTCTTGCCCCGGCGCGAGCTGGGCACCAAAGAGTGCGAAGCCCGGGTCGGCCAGCGCGGCATTCCAAGAGAAGACACTGGCGGCCAGCTGCCCTTCCACCAGCTTCTTGTGCAAGCGGCCGGCGGGCACATCGCTCATCACCAGGCCCAGCAGCTCGACGGCCGCGGTGTCCGGGTGCGCCCCCGGCGGCACATGGTAGGCCGCGAACTGCAGCGGCACGCCGCCGTTGCGGCGCAGCGTGATGGCGCGTTCGCCATCCTGCACCGGGTCGATCGTGTAGAGCTTGGGCAACTGCCGCTTCGGCACCGGGATCTTGCTGAACTCGGCTTGCACCCAGGCCACCACCTTGGCCGGATCGAACTTGCCGCTGACGATCAGCGTCGCGTTGTCCGGCTGGTAGTACTGGCGATAAAAGGCCTGCAAGCGGCCGATGTCGACGTTCTCCACGTCGGCGCGCGCGCCGATGGTGTCGTGGCCGTAGTTGTGCCACTGGTACATCATCGCCAGCGTCTTCTCGAACAAGATGCGCGACGGGTTGTTCTCGCCCATCTCCATCTCGTTGCGGACCACCGTCATCTCGGTGTCCAGGTCTTTGCGCGCGATGAAGCTGTTGATCATCGCGTCGGCCTGCCAGCCCAGGTACCACTTCAGGTTCTCTTCGTTGGCGGTGAAGCTCGCGAAGTAGTTGGTGCGATCCAGCCAGGTGCTGCCGTTGGCGCGCAGGCCACGCTTGGTGAACTCGGCCCAGGCCTTGGGGTATTTCGGCGAGCCCTTGAACAGCAGGTGCTCCAGCAGGTGGGCCATGCCGGTCTCGCCGTAGTTCTCGTGGCGCGACCCCACACGGTAGGTGAGGTTCACCGTGGTGGTGGGCTTGGCGTCGTCTGGCGCCAGCAGCACCTGCAGCCCATTGGGCAAACGGTATTCGGTGATGCCCTCGACGCTGCGCACGGGCTGCATCGCAACGCCAGCCGGCGCGGCCGGGGCCGCTGCCACAGGCTTGCCCCGCGCCGGGGCCTTGGGTGGGGGCTTGCGGGCGGGAGCGGCCTGTGCCGCACAGGCCAGCATGGCGCTGGCCGCAATCAACCACCCGGACGGGATCTTGCGCATTGGTTCGACTCCTGATCGAGAAACCAGCGCCCGGCAAATGCGAACGCCGCCCGCAGGCGGCGTTTCGAACCGGACGCCGCGGCCGCCTCCATCAGGCGGCTCGCCAGCGCGGACGATACCTCAAGGCACCTGAGCCACTGCCCGGTGCCCCGAAGCCATCAGGCCTGCTTGGCCTTCCAGTTGGCCTGGCCGATGCGCACCTCTTCGCGGGCGGCATCAGGGCCTTCCCAACCGAGGACCTTCACCCACTTGCCGGGCTCCAGATCCTTGTAGTGCTCGAAGAAATGCTGAATCGTCTTCAGGCGCAGCGGGTTCAGGTCTTCAGGCTTTTGCCACTGGGTGTAGAGCGACAGGATCTTGTCGACCGGCACGGCAATCAGCTTGTTGTCGCCACCGGCCTCGTCGTCCATGCGCAGCATGCCGATCGGGCGGCAGGTCACCACCACGCCCGGGATCAGCGGCACAGGGGTGATCACCAGCACATCGACCGGGTCGCCATCGTCGGCCAGCGTCTGGGGGATGTAGCCGTAGTTGCAGGGGTAGTGCATCGACGTCGACATGAAGCGGTCGACGAACAAGGCGCCGCTGTCTTCGTCGACCTCGTACTTGATCGGATCGGCATTCATCGGAATCTCGATGATCACGTTGAACTCATTGGGCGCCTTGGCGCCGGCGGTCACGTTGTGCAGGCTCATGATGTTCTCGGGAAGGTTGCGTTCAGCGGGAAAACCCCGATTCTACGAAGGCTGCTGACAGCGGCCTTGCCCTTTGTGGCCGCGTTGCCCACACTGACCTTCGCCTGGGGCGCCCGCAGGAAAACACCATGCCGGGCCGCGAAAGCTTCCCCTTAGCATCGTTGAGCGCCCTGCCGGGGCCGCCAAAAGCAGCTTCTCGAACGAGGGGCGCATAGCACCAAGTAAGTGTCAGTGAGCGGAAGGAGATCCCTTTGATATCGACCACCATGGCGCTGTATGTGGCGCTGGCGTGCGGCCTCGCGGCTGTGCTTTATGGCTTCATTCAGCGCAGCTGGATCTTGAGCCAGGACGCGGGCAATGCCCGCATGCAAGAGATTGCGGGCGCGATCCAGCAAGGGGCTGCGGCCTACCTGGCGCGCCAATACAAGACGATTGGCGTCGTGGGCGCGGTGCTCGCCGTGCTGATCTTCTTCTTCCTCGGCGGCATGACGGCCGCGGGCTTCGTGGTGGGTGCCGTGCTGTCGGGCGCCTGCGGCTTCATCGGCATGAACGTGTCGGTACGCGCCAACGTGCGCACCACGCAGGCGGCCACGCAAGGCATCGGGCCGGCGCTGGACGTTGCGTTCAAGGGCGGCGCCATCACCGGCATGCTGGTGGTCGGCCTGGGCCTGCTGGGCGTCGGCATCTTCTTCTGGTTCCTCAGCGGCGGCGTCAACGCCGATTCGGCCACGCTCAAGCCCCTGCTCGGCCTGGCCTTCGGTTCCAGCCTGATCTCGATCTTCGCGCGACTGGGCGGTGGCATCTTCACCAAGGGCGCCGATGTGGGCGCCGACCTGGTGGGCAAGGTGGAGGCCGGCATCCCTGAAGACGATCCGCGCAACCCCGCCGTGATCGCCGACAACGTGGGCGACAACGTGGGCGACTGCGCCGGCATGGCCGCAGACTTGTTCGAAACCTATGCCGTCACGCTGATCGCCACCATGGCGCTGGGCGCGCTGATGGTCACCGCCTCCGGCGCCATGACGGCCGCCGTGTACCCGCTGCTGCTGGGCGGCGTGTCGATCATCGCCTCGATCATCGGCTGCAGCTTCGTCAAGGCCAGCCCCGGCATGAAGAACGTGATGCCGGCGCTTTACAAGGGCCTGATCGTTGCCGGCGTGATCTCGCTGGCGGCTTTCTACGGTGTCACCGTGTCGCTGTTCCCCAAGGGCCTGGAACTGGCTTCCGGCGGCAGTGTCTCGGCCATGGCCTTGTTCGGCACCTGCGTGATCGGGCTGCTGCTCACCGCCGCGATGGTCTGGATCACCGAGTACTACACCGGCACGCAATTCAAGCCCGTGCAACACGTGGCGCAGGCTTCCACCACGGGCCATGGCACCAACGTGATCGCCGGCCTGGGCGTGAGCATGAAGTCCACCGCCTGGCCGGTGATCTTCGTCTGCCTGGCGATCGTGTCGGCCTACTCGCTGGGCGGCCTGTACGGCATCGCCATCGGTGCCACGGCCATGCTGAGCATGGCGGGCATCATCGTGGCACTGGACGCCTACGGCCCCATCACCGACAACGGTGGTGGCATCGCCGAGATGGCCGAGCTGCCCGACAGCGTGCGCGACGTGACCGACCCGCTGGACGCCGTGGGCAACACCACCAAGGCGGTGACCAAGGGCTACGCCATCGGCTCGGCCGGTCTGGCCGCCTTGGTGCTCTTTGCCGACTACACGCACGCGCTGGAGTCGCGCGGCATGCACGTGTCGTTCGACCTGTCCAACCACATGGTGATCGTCGGCCTGTTCATCGGCGGCCTGATCCCCTACTTGTTCGGCGCCATGGCCATGGAGGCCGTGGGCCGCGCCGCCGGCTCGGTGGTCGTGGAAGTGCGCCGCCAGTTCCAGGGCGGCGAGATCATGGCGGGCAAGAAGAAGCCCGACTACAGCGCCGCGGTGGACATGCTGACCACCGCCGCCATCAAGGAGATGATCGTCCCCTCGCTGCTGCCCGTGGCCGTGCCCGTCATCGTGGGCATGCTGCTGGGTCCCGCCGCGCTGGGTGGCCTGCTGATGGGCACCATCGTCACCGGCCTGTTCGTTGGCATCTCCATGTGCACCGGCGGCGGCGCCTGGGACAACGCCAAGAAGCTGATCGAAGAAGGCTTCACCGATGCCGATGGCAAGCTGCACAAGAAGGGCTCCGACGCGCACAAGAGCGCCGTCACTGGCGACACCGTGGGCGACCCCTACAAGGACACCGCCGGCCCCGCGGTGAACCCGCTGATCAAGATCATCAACATCGTCGCACTGCTGATCGTGCCGCTGTTGCCGGTGGCCGCCGGCACCACCGCCAGTGCCGGCCATGAGGCCAAGCCTGCCGCGGTTTCAGTCCCGGCCGTCTCGACCACCGCCCCTGCAGAAGCGTCGGCTTCGGCGACGGTCCAGATGGCCGATCCGGCAGCGTCAGCGGCCAGCAACTGAACGCGAAAAGCCCCGCGCCAAACCCACCACCAAAGGGCCGGCAGATTGCCGGCCCTTTTTCGTTTCGCCGGGCAAGAGGTTGAGTGGGCGGTGGCCGGTATGCTTGCCGGATGCGACTGGCCTGGCTGCACGGCGACACGCCTTTTCCGCCCACCCATCAAGCGCTCGGCCCCGGCACGGATGCGCCGGGCCTGCTCGCCGCCGGTGGCGACCTGAGCCCGACGCGTCTCGTCAATGCCTATGCTCGCGGCATCTTCCCTTGGTATGGCGAAGGGCAGCCCCTGCTGTGGTGGACGACCGATCCGCGCATGGTCTTGCCGGTGGCCGAGTTCAAACTCGCCCGTTCGCTGCGCAAGACCCTGCAACGCTTCCTGCGCACGCCGGGGTGCGAGATCCGCTTTGATGCCGACACACCGGCCGTCATCGCCGCGTGTGCCCAGTCGCCGCGCGACGGCCAGGACGGCACCTGGATCGTGCCGGAGATGATCGCCGCCTATGTCGACATGGCTCGCCGTGGCATCGTGCACAGCGTCGAAACCTGGGTCGACGGGCAGTTGGTGGGCGGTCTCTACGGTGTCAACCTGGGGCGGATGTTCTACGGCGAATCGATGTTTGCGCGACGAACCGATGCGTCAAAGCTGGCCCTCGCCGCGCTGGTCGCCTTTTGCCGGGCCCATGGCATCGAGCTGATCGACTGCCAGCAACAGACCCAGCATCTGGCCAGCCTGGGCGCCCGCCCCATCCCGCGGCAGGCCTTCGAAGCCCATCTGCGTCACGCCGTGAACCAGCCCGCCCCGCCGCAGTGGGCCTATGATCCAGCCTGCTGGAAGCAACTCGACCTCAGGTCGGACCCACTGGCTGCCGATAACCCTCCGTGACCCATCCGAAAGAGCTTCCGTTTGCGTCGCTCCAGTTCTACGCGACGGCACCGTACCCGTGCAGCTACCTGCCGGACAGGATGGCTCGCTCTCAAGTGGCCACCCCGGGCCACCTGATCCACGCCGAAGCCTATTCCGCTCTGGTGGCCTGCGGTTTCCGCCGCAGCGGCATGTTCACCTACCGGCCCTATTGCGACAGCTGCCGCGCCTGCCAGCCGTTGCGGGTGCCCGTGGCCACCTTCCGCCCCACCCGCAGCCAGCGCCGCGCCTGGACGGCCCATCAAGGCCTCAAGACCCGGGTAATGCGCCTGGGTTTCGTGCCCGAGCACTACCAGCTCTACCTGCGCTACCAGGCCGGCCGGCATGCCGGCGGCGGGATGGACCACGACAGCGTGGACCAGTACACCCAGTTCCTGCTTCAGACGCGAGTGAACTCACGGCTCATCGAGTTCCGCGAGCCTCTGCCCTCCGAAGCCGGCGGCGGCCTGGGTGAACTTCGCATGGTGGCGATCGTGGACATCCTCAGCGACGGCTTGTCTGCCGTCTACACCTTCTACGACCCCGATGTGAAGGCCAGCTACGGCACCTACTGCGTGATGTGGCAGCTAGAGCAGACGCGGGCCATGAAGCTGCCGCACCTGTATCTGGGCTACTGGATCGCAGAGAGCCCCAAGATGGCCTACAAGCAGCAATTCCGCCCCCACCAGGTCTTGGTGGATGGGCAATGGATCTCACCGCCCGACGAGGCGTGAGGCTTCGCGGGGCGCCGGCGCGGTGCCCGCTGGAAGCGGCCCGCACGGCCTTCGGGCCATCCGGCCACCTTGCCGCTCAACCCGACAAATCAACGGCCCGTCGCAGCGGGCTGGCCCCAGCCTCGCGGCTGCGTAGCATCAGGACCATTCGAGAACAAGGAGCCTCACATGTCACAAGGTCCACGCCACACAGCCGCCCTGATGGCAGCGCCGCTCATGACCGTGCTGCTGTCGCTGATCAGCCTCGCCGCGTCGCCCACGGCACAGGCCACCACGATCGAGATCCAGACGGGCATGTTCAACAGCCGCGTCCAAGGCTCGGGCAACGTCATCGAAGACAAGCGCGCCATCGGCGCCTTCACCAAACTGCGCCTGGACAGCGCCATCACCGTCAATGCGCGCCCCGCCGGCTCACCCGGTGTGGTCGTTCGGGCGGACGACAACATCGCCCCGCTGATCCTCACCACCGTCGAAGGGGACACCCTGGTCGTGAAGGTCAAGCCGAACATGGGCATCCGCACCGACTCACCGCTCGTGGTGAATGTCGATTTCACCAAGCTCACCCAGGCCGATCTGCGCGGCAGCGGCGACCTGAACGTCAGCGCCATCAAGGGCGAGCAGTTCGAGCTGTCGCTGGCCGGCTCAGGCGATGTCCGAATCGACAACGCCGAGCTGACCAAGTTGGTGAGCCGCCTGGCCGGCTCGGGCGACATCTGGGTCAAGGGCAAGTGCGACGACGCGGGCTACAACATCGCGGGCTCCGGCGACGTCCATGCCGGCGAGATGCAGGCCAAGCGGGTCAACGTCGACATCGCGGGCTCGGGCGACGTGCGGGTTCATGCCAGCGAGGCGCTGGCCGTGCAGATCGCCGGCTCGGGCGATGTGGCCTACAGCGGCAACCCGCCCAAGGTCAGCAGCCGGGTGGTCGGCTCGGGCGACCTGCGGGCTGTGCGATAAGCGACACGTCCCCTTTGCGGGGTTTGTGCTCGCCGGCCTTTCCAGCCATCATCAGCGTCACCCAGACCTCGCAGGGGGCCCTCGGGCCCCTGCTCTCATTTGCGGACGACCACAGCATGACCACCCGCCCCGATCCCAGCCTGCGCCAGCTCGACATCGAACTGCCCGCCAGCCCTGCCGCGACGATGAAGCTCTCCGAGCTGATGGGCGTCGAGGACACGTCGATCCCCGAGGTGGCCGAGGTCATCGAAGGTGATCTGGCGCTGGCCTCGGCGGTGGTGCGCACGGTCAACTCGGCGATGTTCGGCGTGCTGCGCCGCGTCGAGACGGTGGCCGAGGCGGTGCTGTACCTGGGCATGCGTGAGGTCGCCGCCATCACGCTGGAGCTGGGCCTGCGCACCCAGTTTCCGCCCTCGCCGGACATGACCCGCATCTGGGACACGGCGCGCCTGCGGGGCCTGCTGATGGGACGGGCCGCGGTATCCCTCAATCTGCATGCCTGGCGCGCCCAATCGGCCGGCCTCTTCGCCCAGAGTGGACAAGCGGTGCTGTGCCTGCATGCTCCGGCGGAGTACCCCGGGATGCTCGCCCGCCACCCGGGTCTCGACCTGGCGGGGCTGCTCGATGAAGAGACGGCGTCGTTCGGCCTGAGCCACGAAGTGCTGGGCTCGTCACTGTGCCGCGCATGGGGCCTGGCCGGCGATGTGGCCGACTACGTGCGCGAGCGGCCCCACCCGCGAGACGTGTGGTCGCAGCGCCCCCAGGCCGTTCGCGCGCTGTTGGCGCTGGGCGCCGTGGCCGATGCCGCCATCGCCGGTGTCGATATGCAGGCAATCGCCGAAGAAGTTTCAGAGGTGAGCGGCCTGGATGCCAACGTCCTGGCCAAGGCGGTCGCCCAGCACTGGCAACGCATCAACGACGCCTCGGCTGAAGACTGACGCTCAGTGTCTTTGCCTCACGCCGCCCGAATCGGCGCGCCGTGACGGATCGTCATCCTCTTCCCTGGGGAAGGCCGGCGCAACGCCCGGTGGCACAGTCGATCTTCGATGTGCGCACCGTCGTGCGCGGCAACGCCGACCCATGGGCACGAAGATCCGGCTGTCGACCTTCAACTGCGAGAACCTGTTCAGCCGCGCCAGGGTCCTGACGCTGGCCGACGCCGCGCAACGAATCGACACCCTCGACCGCCTGGCTGCCCTGCCCTCGCCGCCCCGCAAGCTGCAGATGGCCGCGCTGGCGCGGTATGTGGAGTTTGGCGGCGGCGGCATTCGGCACCGGCGTGCCAACTTGCCCGCCGCTCGTCAGCAGGCCAAGGCCCAGGTCTTGCGGGCCGTGAATGCGGATGTGCAGTGCCTGATCGAGGCCGAAAGCCGCCTCGCCATCGACGCAGTGAACCAGCAGCATTTGGGAGACCGTTTCCCCTACTCCATGCTGATCGAAAGCCACGACCCGCGCGGCATCAGCGTCGGCCTGCTCAGCCGGCTGCCGGTCATCAGCCTGCGCAGCCACCTGTTCGATCACGATCACCATGGCCGGCTCTTCGAACGCGACTGCCTCGAGGTAGAGCTGGCGCTGGCCGATGGGCGGCCGCTGTACCTGCTGCTCACGCAGTTCCACTGCAGCGACGTCGAGGGGGCGCGCGGCGACACGTGGCGGCGAAGGCAAGCCGCCGCGGCCGCCCGATTGATTACCCGGCGCTACGACCTGGCACGAGACCGCGTGGCGGTGATGGGCGATCTGGGCGACTCGCCCCAGCACGCGCCCCAGACCTTGGCGCCCCTCCTACGGCTGGAGGGGCTGCACGACGTGCTCGCGCTGCAATACCCCATCCCGGACGACCGATGGACTTGCCACGTGCGCCGCAATGAGCAACGCGACTACATCCTGGTCTCCGATGCCTTGCGCGCGGCATTCGTCGAGGCGGGCATCGAACGGCGTGGCATGCCGGACCTGCGCCGCAATTCGATCGCCAGCGAGCAGCCTTTTGCGGGTGTCACCGGCCCATCCCGTTGTGCATCAAAGCACGCCGCGGTATGGGCAGACTTTGCGGCTTGAACTCGCAGCGGCCGGCGCCGACTACGACACCGCTTCGAACCGGTGCTCGGTGGCGCTGCGGTAGATCTGCCCCGGCCGCAGCACGGTGCTGGGCCAGGCCGGGCTGTCCGGGCGGTTCGGTGAGTCAGGGGCATGCTGCGTCTCCAGGCACAGCCCATCGCCCTGACGGTAGCGCTGGCCACCCGATCCGAGCAGCCGACCGTCCAGAAAGTTGCCCGAGTAGAACTGGATCGCAGGTTCGGTCGTCCACACGCTCATCGCGCGGCCGCTCGTCGGGTCTTCCAGGCGTGCGGCCAGCTCCAGACCATCCGGGCTGCGGCGATCGAGCAGCCAGCAATGGTCGTATCCCCTCCCCAGCCCCAGTTGCTGGTGCGGCTGCCGAATGCGGGCCTCGATCACCGCAGGCGTGCGGAAGTCGAACGGTGTCCCGGAGACCGGTGCCACTCCGGAAGGGATCAGCCCCGGGCCCACTTCCATGTAGCGGCTGGCCGTCAGTTGCAGGCGGTGCTGCAACACCGAACCAGCGCCGCCCAGATTGAAGTAATCGTGATGGCTCAGATTGACGACCGTGGGGGCATCGGTGATGGCTTCGTAGTCGATGCGCCAACTGGCATCAGGCCCCAAGGTGTAGTGCACGGTCGTCCTCAAACAACCCGGGAAGCCCTGCTCGCCGGCCGCCGACACGTACTTGAGCGTCAACCGCGGCGAGCCATCGGCCGCTGGTTCTGCGCTCCACAACTGGGTGCCAAACCCGCCTGGCCCGCCGTGCAGGCAATTCGTGCCGTCGTTCTGCGGCAGCTGGTGCACCTGGCCATCGAGCGAGAACTGCGCGTTGGCAATGCGGTTGGCGTAGCGACCGACGATGACCCCGAAGTTCGGGTTGCGTTCGACATAGTCGGTCAGCCCGTCGAAGCCGAGCACGACATTGGCCAATTCCCCGTGTCGGTCTGGCACCAGCAGGCGCGTCACGATGCCGCCCAACGTGATCGCACTCAAGGTGATGCCACCGCAGCGCAGCGTGTACTCATGCACGACACGCCCATCAGCAAGGCGACCGAACTCGCGGGATTCGACAGACGGCAACGGATAGGGCATGGCCAGTCAGGGGTGTGGCTGAGACGGCATAAATGCAAGACCAATTTTTGATCAACCCGCGCAAAGACCCCGGTAGTTGCCGCCCTTGCCTGAATAATTAGTATTACTTTATATTGGTAGCCGATCGCGCCACCTTCCACCCATCCACACCGCCCATCATGACCGCTCCCACCCCGCGCTTTCGTGGCGTCTTTCCTGTTGTGCCCACCACCTTCCGTGCGGACGGAAGCCTCGACCTGGCCAGCCAGCGTCGCTGCATCGATTTCATGATCGATGCCGGCTCGAACGGCCTGTGCGTGCTGGCGAACTTCTCCGAGCAGTTTGCGCTGTCAGACGCTGAGCGCGAAACACTCACCCACGAATCGCTGGCCCAGGTGAAAGGTCGCGTCCCGGTCATCGTGACCACCACGCATTTCAGCACCGAGGTCTGCATCGAGCGCAGCCGCCGCGCACAGGACCTCGGCGCATCGATGGTGATGGTGATGCCGCCTTATCACGGCGCCACCTTGCGCGTCAGCGAATCGCAGGTCTACGACTTCTTCGCGCGGCTGTCCGATGCGCTGCGCATCCCCATCATGATCCAGGACGCCCCGGTGGCGGGCACACCGCTGTCGCCTGCCTTCCTCGCGCGGATGGCCGCCGAGATCGAGAACGTGGCGTACTTCAAGATCGAAACCGCCGGCGCGGCCAGCAAGCTGCGCGAGTTGATCCGCCTGGGCAGCGATGCCATCGAAGGACCGTGGGACGGTGAAGAGGCCATCACGCTGCTGCCCGATCTCGACGCCGGCGCGACCGGCGCCATGACCGGCGGCGGCTACCCTGATGGCATCCGGCAGATCATGGACGCCTACACCGCAGGCCGACGCGACGAGGCCATCGACCTCTACATGCGATGGCTGCCGCTGATCAACTACGAGAACCGCCAAGCGGGGTTCCTCGCAGCGAAGGCGCTGATGCACGAAGGCGGTGTAATCGATTGCGCTGCACCGCGGCATCCGTGGCCCGATCTTCATCCCGCCGTGCGACAAGGCCTGATCGAGACGGCGAGGCGGCTGGACCCGATGGTGTTGCGCTGGGGCCGTTGAGGCCCTGAGACACCTGCCGACGTGCAGTCGGTGTGTTAGGGTCCCAGCACCTTGACCACCGCCGTCGCCATGGACACGCCCGTGAGAACCGAGCTCTCTTCCTACCGTCGCAAGCCGGATGGCAAGAGCATGCACGGGCGCATCGTTCGCGAGCTGGGATTGCGCATCGTCTCGGGCGGCATCAAGCCGGGCGAGCGCCTGCCAGGCGAGGCCGCCCTCCTCGAAGCCTACGATGTGAGCCGTCCGGTGCTGCGCGAAGCCATCCGCGTGCTGGTGGCCAAAGGGCTGGTGCAGTCCAAGCAGCGATCGGGCGCGACGGTGCGGCCAGCCAATGAATGGCACCTGCTGGATCCCGACGTTTTGTACTGGCTGATCCAGAGCAAGCCACAAAAAGAGTTCGTGGCCACCCTGATGACGCTGCGGCGCATCATCGAGCCCGCGGCCGCGGCGCTGGCTGCCCAGATGGCTTCCGACGAACAGCTGAAATCGATTGCCGATGCGTACGCCGGCATGGAGTCGGCCAAGACCCCAGATGACCTCTTGGAGCCCGATGTCGACTTCCACCGCCGCATCGCCGAAGCCACCGGCAATGAGCTGATCGCCTACATCGGCAACATGCTCTCGCAGGCCTTGCGCGAGTCGATCCGGCTCAGCAGCCAACACCCCAACACCCACGCCTTGTCGCTGCCGCGGCACAAGGCCATCCTCACGGCACTGCAAAACCGTGACCCGCTGGGCGCTCGTCAGGCGGCGCTGGTTCAACTGCAGGAAACCGTGGACGACATTTCCGCCGTGCTGCCAGGCGGGATTCCCAACTTCTGAGTTCAGCGGCACCCGCGCGGGCATCCGAAGGTCACTTGCGATGCGGCCTGTTTGACGCAGGTCCACGTTCTCGTCGCCCTGACGCCATCAGGGGTGGTTGCCATGGGGTCGATGCGCAATGCACATTCACTCGGCCGTGGAGTTCGCTGCGCTTCTCGTGACGGGAAATCGCGGGCCGTTTGAAGGGCGTCTGGCCCGCCCGCTCCGCCTGCCACGCCTGAGCCTGTGACTCGCGGCACCCGCCGAGCCGCGGCCCACGCGCCGTGGCCCTTCTCACTCATTCAAATCAGGTCGAGGAGTTCATGTCTGAGTCTTCATTCATGGCGCTGATCCGACGCGCCCAACGCACCCTGTTCAATCGGCCCGCCCGCGGCCGGCGGCCGACCGTGGCACTCTGCCTGGCCGCCTGTGGCTGGGCTGCATCGATGCCCATCGCGCATGCCCAGGCCCTGGGCCCGAACGGGCCGGCATCGGCCGCCCCCTCGAGGGCGAACGTGGGCGTGGCGAACACCACCCAGTTGTTCGCGCTGGATCTCGCGGGCAGCGCGCGCGACGCGGTCCAAAGCCGCCGCATCAAGGAGCTTCGGCGACAGCCCACAACCCAGTCGCTCACCCTGGTGCGACTGCGCGGCTCGACGAGCGGTGCGCAAACCCTGGGCCTCGTGCTGACACGAGATCGCAGCGTGGTGGTGCAGTCATCGCGCATCGAGCTGCGCGAAGGCGCCGACCACGTCTGGATCGGCCAGGTGAGCGGCCAAGAGGGCCAGGCGATTCTCGTCGTGCGTGATGGCCAGATCACCGGCAGCGTGCGCGACGGAACCGACCTCTACCGCATCGAGCCGCTCGGGCAGGATCTGCATGCCATCGTGAAGATCAACCCCGCCGGCTTCCCGCCCGAGCACCCAGCGAGTTTCAAGGGGATCGAACGCCGCGCGGCCAGTGAACCGCTGCCCTCACTCGCCCCCAGCCCGGACATGCTGGCGCCTGAAGCCACGCAGCAGATCGACGTGTTGGTGGCCTACACGCCCTCGGCCCGCGCGAGCGTGGCCGACATCAAGGCCACCATCGACTTGGCCGTGGCCGAATCGAACCAGTCCTATCTGAACAGCGGGGTCAACATCCAGCTGCGCCTGGTGGACAGCTTCGAGCTGAACTACAGCGAAAGCGGCAAAAGCTACAACACCATCCTGAACGACTTCATGGCCAACGCCACAGTTCAGGCTCGCCGCAACAGCAGCGGCGCCGACATGTCCGCGATGATCATCAATCAGTCGGACTACTGCGGCATGGCCGCCGCCATCATGGCGCAGGCGTCGAACGCGTATGCGGTGGTGCACTACAGCTGCGCGACGGGCTATTACTCGTTCGCGCATGAGCTGGGCCACCTGCAGGGCGCGCGCCACGACCCGGCGAACGACCCGACCAACACCCCATTCGCCTACGGCCACGGCTACCAGCAAAACAGCGGCAGCACCTGGCGGACGATCATGGCCTACAACTGCCCATCGAACTGCCCGCGGCTGCAGTATTGGTCGAACCCGAACGTGCTGTACCAGGGCCTGCCGATGGGCACCAGCACCGTCAGCCACAACGCCCGGGTGCTCAACGAGACCGCTGCCACCGTGGCCGCCTTCCGCAGCGCGGCACAGCCCGATTACGTCTACTGCGCGAGCGAGGGCCAGACCTGCAGCTTCAGCGGCACCCGAATGGTGGCCTACGGCAGCGGCAGCACCCTGTTTTACCGTCGGCTCACCGGCGGCACGGCCTGCAACAACGCCGTCTTTGGCGACCCCACCCCGGGCGTGGCCAAGACCTGCTATGTCGGTGCCGATGTCTACAGCCAGTGCAGCAGCGAGAACCAGACCTGCAGCTTCACGGGCACGCGCAGCGTGGCCTACGGCGCCAACGGCAGCTTCGCCTACGGCACGTTCACGAACGGTGTGGCCTGCAACAACGCGACCTTTGGTGACCCGGCCCCCAACGTCGCCAAGGCCTGCTACACCGGCCCGACGGCCTACGTGTACTGCTCAGGCGAAACCCAGAACTGCGCACTGCCGGGGGTGCGCAGCGTGGCCTATGGCGCGAACGGCCGCTTCTCGTACCGCACGCTGAGCGGCACGTTCGCCTGCAACAACGCCACCTTCGGCGACCCGGCCCCGAACATCGGCAAAGCCTGCTACGTGGGCCCCGATGCCTACAGCTATTGCGCCAGCGAAGGCGGCAGTTGCGCCCTGAGCGGCACGCGCAACGTGGCCTACGGCGCCAATGGCTCGTTCGTCTACAAGACCCTGAGCGGCACCGTGGCCTGCAACAACGCCACCTTCGGCGACCCGACGCCCAACGTGGGCAAGGCCTGCTACGTGCAGTGATCAGGCCAGCGAAGCGGATGGCACCCCTTGGCGCCATCTGACGACCCTTGACGCTGCTGGGCAAAGGGCCAAAGGGGCAGCACGATGCATCGCGCTGCCCCGCACGCCGGCAGCGATCATCGGCCGCCTGCAGCGTGGGTCACGCCAGAAACGACAACGCCACCCGAGGGTGGCGTTGATTCGTTTTGGTGGGCGGTGCAGGGTTCGAACCTGCGACCCCTGCCGTGTGAAGGCAGTGCTCTACCGCTGAGCTAACCGCCCGGAATTCAGTGGGAACTGTGTGGTCCGGGAAAGCCTGCGATTATGCCACAAGTTTTCGCCACTGTGTCTTTCCGCCGCTCGCTTTGTCCAACTCGGCCAACACCGCCTCATGGGCCGCCATCTCGTCATCGGTCACCACGGTGATGGGCAGGTCGAAGGTGGCGAGGTCGATCTGCACCACCTTCAGGCCCACGTCGTTCGACTCGACGGCATCGATCACCAGCGAATCCTGCCCGCGGGTCATGCGGACGTACACCTCGGCCAGCAGCCCGGCGTCGAGCAGCGCGCCGTGCAAGGTGCGGTTGGAGTTGTCGACCTCCAGCCGCTTGCACAGGGCATCGAGCGAGTTGCTCTTGCCAGGGAACATCTCGCGGGCCATGGCCAGCGAATCCTTGATGCTGCCGACCGTCTCGGCGAACAAGGGCCGGCCCAAGCGCTTCAGCTCGGCGTTGAGGAAGCCCACGTCAAACGCCGCGTTGTGAATGACGACTTCGGCGCCGGCCAGGTACTCCATCAACTCGTCCGCGATCGCGGCGAACACCGGCTTGTCGGCCAGGAACTCGTCGGTCAGGCCGTGGACCCGGACCGCGTCTTCGCTGTTCTTGCGCTCGGGGTTCAGGTAGAAGTGCTTGTTGTTGCCGGTCAGCCGGCGGCTGACCATTTCGATGCACCCCACTTCGACCAGGCGGTCACCACTCTCGGGCGAGAGGCCGGTGGTTTCGGTGTCGAGAAAGATCTGTCTCATGCCCGGCCCCCTGCTGCCACGGTCGGCACCGGCTGGCGTGAACCCCAGGCCCAGATGGCGGCGCCGGCCAGGATCATCGGCACGCACAGCCACTGGCCCATGCTCATGTTGAGCGCAAGCAGGCCCAGGAAGTTGTCCGGCTCACGGAAGTATTCGGCGATGAAGCGGAACACACCATAGCCGAACAAGAAGGCGCCAGAGACCTGGCCCAGGCCGCGTGGCTTGCGCCCGTAGATCCACAGCAGCACGAACAGCAGCAGACCTTCCATCAGAAACTGGTAGATCTGCGATGGGTGGCGCGGCATCATCTCGGGGCCGGCTTGCGGAAAGACCATTGCCCACGGCAGGCTGGGGTCGGCGGCGCGGCCCCAAAGCTCGCCGTTGATGAAGTTGCCCATCCGCCCGCTTGCCAGGCCCGTGGGCACGCACGGGGCGATCAGATCAGTCACCTGCCAGAAGTGGCGCTGGCGAAGCCAAGCGAAGACCGCCATCGCCGCCACCACGCCCAGCAGGCCACCGTGAAATGACATGCCGCCCTTCCACACCGCGAAAACCTCCAGCGGGTGGCTGGCGTAGTAGGCCGGCTTGTAGAACAGCACGTAGCCCAGTCGGCCGCCTAGCACCACGCCCACCACACCGAAGAACAACAGGTCTTCCACGTCACGGGCCGTCCAGCCGGCCTGCGCGAACCAGGGCTTCTTGACGCGAAGCCGGGCCAGGAACAGGAACAGCCCAAAGGCGACGAGGTAGGTGAGGCCGTACCAATGAATCTGGAGATGCTTGTCCAGCAGCGGGATGGGTATATCCAGCGCGATGGGGTCGAATTGCGGGTGCGTGAGCATGGGGCGGGATGATAAGGGCCCGCCCTGCCGCAGCGCTCACCCTGGGCGGCGGTTGCCCTCCAGCTCGGCCGCCACAAAGGCGGCGAAGCGCGCCGCCACCGCACCGCCCGAGGGCGCCCACACGAGGCTGGTTTCGCACTCCGGGGCCCCCGCGCCCAGCGCCGACGGCAGCTCGCGGTAGACCACCCCCGGCCGCTGCAACAGCGTCATCGACTGCGGCACCCAGGCGATCCCGAGACCGGCCGACACCAGGTTGACGATGGTCTGCATCTGGATCGCCTCTTGCGCCACCACCGGCGAAACACCGTGCCGGTGGTAGAAGCCGAGCACCGCGTCGTACAGCGACGGGGCAATGACGCGCGGAAAGATCACCAGGGGCTGGGCCAACAGCTCGTCGGCCCGAATGCGCCGAGCCGTGGCCAGAGAGGTGGCATCAGGCAAGGCCAGCCAGAGCGGTTCACGCCCCACCGAGAGCCGCACGAGATCCTCCGGCCCCGCAGCGACGCCCGGCGCGTGCAAGACGAAGCCTGCATCGGCCTCACCTCTGGACAACGCCTCGACCTGCACATCGGTCGTCGCCTCGCGCAGCACCACCTGCACGCCAGGCTCGGCCTGCCGAAAGCCCCGAAGCCAACCCGGCAAGGGGCCGAAGGCCACCGTGGATACAAAGCCCAGCCGCAACCGGCCGACGGCCCCGCGGCCCGCCGCCTGGGCCACGCCCGGCAGCGCCGCCGCCTGCTGCAACAGGTGGCGCACCGGCTCGACCAGCGCTGCACCCGCCGCGCTGAGCGCCACCCGCCGCCGGTTGCGCTCGAACAACGTGACGCCCAGCCGGGCCTCCAACTGCTGGATGGCCATGGTCAGCGGCGGCTGTGTCATGTGCAGCCGCTGGGCCGCCTGGCCGAAATGCAAGGTCTCAGCCACGGCCAGAAACTGGCGCCAGGCACGCAGGTCGATCAAAGCGGCGTCATTCATACACGCCATATATTAATCATTACCTATGAATATATTGGACGCACAACCAGACCAGCGTGATACTCGCCGCCCAACCCCAGCCCACCCCCATCCCAGCCATTCGCGAGGAGACCCGATGAGCCTGAACCGCCGATCCAAGAACATCACCGAGGGCGTGGCCCGCGCGCCGAACCGCTCGATGTACTACGGCATGGGCTATCAGGAGGGTGATTTCGGCAAGCCTATGGTGGGCGTGGCGAACGGCCACTCGACCATCACCCCCTGCAATGCGGGCCTGCAGAAGCTGGCCGACGCGGCCGTGATCGGCCTGAAAGAGGCCGGCGCGAACCCGCAGATCTTCGGCACGCCCACGATCTCGGACGGCATGGCCATGGGCACCGAAGGCATGAAGTACAGCCTGGTGTCGCGCGAGGTGATCGCGGATTGCGTGGAGACCTGCGTGGGCGGCCAGTGGATGGACGGCGTCGTCGTCATCGGCGGCTGCGACAAGAACATGCCCGGCGGCATGATGGGCATGCTGCGCGCCAACGTGCCGTCGATCTACGTGTACGGCGGCACCATCCTGCCCGGCCACTACAAGGGGCAGGACCTGAACATCGTCAGCGTCTTCGAGGCCGTGGGCCAGTTCTCGGCCGGCAAGATGAACGAAGAAGACTTCTGCCAGATCGAGCGGCGGGCGATCCCGGGCACCGGCTCGTGCGGAGGCATGTACACCGCCAACACCATGAGCTCGGCCTTCGAAGCCCTGGGCATGAGCCTGCCCTACTCATCGACGATGGCCAACGTCGAGGAAGAAATCGTCGCCAGCGTCAAGCATTGCGCCCAGGTGCTGGTCGAGGCCATCCGGCGCGACTTGAAGCCGCGCGACATCGTCACCAAGAAGGCCATCGAGAATGCGGTGGCGGTCATCATGGCCACCGGCGGCTCGACCAATGCCGTGCTGCACTTCCTGGCCATCGCCCATGCGGCGGGCGTCGACTGGACGATCGACGACTTCGAGCGCGTGCGCCGCAAGGTGCCGGTGATCTGCGATCTCAAGCCCAGCGGCCGCTTCCTCGCCATCGATCTGCACCGGGCAGGCGGTATTCCGCAGGTGATGAAACTGCTGCTCGACGCCGGCCTGATCCACGGTGACTGCATGACCATCACCGGCAAGACCGTGGCGGAGAACCTGGCCGACGTGCCGAGCACCCCGCCGGCAGGGCAGGAAGTGATCCGCCCTATTTCTGCGCCGATGTACAGCGAGGGTCACCTGGCGATCCTGAAGGGCAACCTCTCGCCCGAAGGCTGCGTGGCCAAGATCACCGGCCTGAAGAACCCGGTCATCACCGGCCCGGCGAGGGTGTTCGACGACGAGCAATCGGCCCTGGCCGCCATCATGGCCAACCAGATCAAGGCGGGCGACGTGATGGTGCTGCGCTACCTGGGCCCGAAGGGCGGCCCCGGCATGCCTGAGATGCTGGCGCCGACCGGAGCGCTCATTGGGCAGGGCCTGGGCGAATCGGTGGGCCTGATCACCGATGGCCGCTTCTCTGGTGGCACCTGGGGCATGGTGGTGGGCCACGTGGCCCCGGAGGCCTACGAAGGCGGCACCATCGCGCTCGTCCAGGAGGGCGACTCGATCACCATCGACGCCCACCAGCTGAAGCTGCAGTTGAACGTGGACGACGCCGAGATCGCCCGGCGCCGCGCCGCCTGGAAAGCACCGGCACCGCGCTACACCCGCGGAGTGCTGGCCAAGTTCGCGAAGAACGCCAGCAGCGCCAGCAGCGGCGCCGTGCTCGACCGCTTCGAATAGCGCGAACAGCGGGCGGCCCCTACCGCAGGGGGCCTGCATGCCGCCAGCCTGACCCAATGAAAGAGGCCCCGAGGGGCCTCTTTCATTGGCACAACGGTGCCGGGACCTGCGCCGGCAAGGCGGCTGCAAAGGGGCCACCCGCTGGGGCCCGCCGCTGGCCGGGGATCAGCGGCGGCGTGAAGCGCCGCGCTGCTTCGGGTCTTTCGGGCCCAGGCCCAGGTTGTCGATGTTGCGGGCGCGGCGTTCGGCCTTGCGCTCGTCATCGCGGTTCATCTCGCGCCGCTTGGTCAGGCCGCTTGAATCCGACCAGGCCCACCACAACAGCGCGGCGATGAAGGGCCAGACCAGCTTCCACAGGTCGCCAAAGAATTCGAGGTTCCAATCGGCCATGGGGCTGACCCCGGCGATTTTGAGCACGATCAACAGAACCCCGATGATGATGAACAGCATGGCGGGCCCTCCAACGAGGCCGGTGAACGAAGTCGCCGAACGCAAGCCCGACGTCAACGGATGTTTGTAAACTGCGTTGCATGGACTGTAAACCAGTCGCACTGGCACAGTCTGCCCTGTCCCACCCTCATCACAAGGACACCATGAAAGCTCTGATTGCCCTGCTCGCCATCGCCGCCATGTCGCCGGCTTTCGCCAACGCCGACCTGGCCAAGCAAAAGAACTGCCTGGCCTGCCACGCGACCGACAAGAAGCTGGTGGGCCCGGCCTACAAGGATGTGGCCGCCAAGTACGCCGGCCAGAAGGATGCCGTGGCCAAGCTGGCCGAAAAGATCCAAAAGGGCGGCGTGGGCGTCTGGGGCCAAGTGCCGATGCCTGCCAACCCGGTGACCCCTGACGAAGCCAAGCAGTTGGCCACCTGGGTGCTCTCGATCAAGTGATCGACCTCTGAGCCCCACAAAAAGCCCCGCGCCGCGGGGCTTTTTTGTGCCCGGCGCTACCGCGGGCCGGCTTTCGCCGGCCCCTCGATCAGTTGTTCTGCGACAACTGATCGAGGATGGAGCCACCTCACAAAGCGTTCTGGTGTTCCCTCACATGGCTGCGCCATATGAGTGAACCCCGAACCCTGCCTACGGCGCTACCGCGCCTGGCCGGCTTTCGCTGGCCACTCGATCAGTTGTTCTGCGACAACTGATCGAGGATGGAGCCACCTCACAAAGCGTTCTGGTGTTCCCTCACATGGCTGCGCCATATGAGTGAACCCCGAACCCTGCCTACGGGGCTACCGCGCCGGGCCGGCTTTCGCCGGCCCCTCGATCAGTTGTTCTGCGACAACTGATCGAGGATGGAGCCACCTCACACAGCGTTCTGGTGTTCCCTCACATGGCTGCGCCATATGAGTGAACCCCGAACCCTGCCTACGGCGCTACCGCGCCTGGCCGGCTTCGCCGGCCACTCGATCAGTTGTTCTGCGACAACTGATCGAGGATGGCAGGGTTCTCCAACGTGCTGGTGTCTTGGGTGATGGCTTCGCCCTTGGCGATGGCCCGCAACAAGCGACGCATGATCTTGCCGGAGCGGGTCTTGGGCAGGTTGTCGCCAAAGCGGATGTCCTTTGGCTTGGCGATGGGGCCGATTTCCTTGCCCACGTGGTCGCGCAGCTGCTTGGCGATCGCCTTGGCCTCTTCGCCGGTCGGGCGCGGGCGCTTGAGAACGACGAAAGCACAGATGGCCTCGCCGGTGGTGTCGTCCGGTCGGCCCACCACCGCCGCCTCGGCCACCAGCTCGGTGCAGCTCACGAGTGCCGATTCGATCTCCATCGTGCCCATCCGGTGGCCCGAGACATTCAGCACGTCATCGATACGGCCCGTGATGGTGAAGTAGCCGGTCTTGGCATCCCGAATCGCGCCGTCACCGGCCAGGTAGTAGCCACGCAGCTCTGACGGGTAGTAGCTCTTCTTGAACCGGGCCGGATCACCCCAGATCGTGCGGATCATCGACGGCCAGGGCTTTTTCACCACGAGGATGCCGCCCTGCCCGTTCGGTACATCGTTACCGGTCTCATCGACGATGGCCGCCGAGATACCCGGGAAAGGCAAAGTGCACGAGCCCGGGACGAGCGTGGTGGCCCCCGGCAGCGGCGTGATCATGTGGCCGCCCGTTTCGGTTTGCCAGAAGGTGTCCACGATCGGGCAACGGCCACCGCCCACATGGTGGTGGTACCACTCCCAGGCCGCGGGGTTGATGGGCTCGCCGACCGATCCCAGGATGCGCAGGCTCGACAGGTCGTAGTGCTTGGGGTGGACGGTGTCGTTCGTCTCGGCAGCCTTGATCAGCGAGCGGATCGCCGTCGGCGCGGTGTAGAAGATGCTGACCTTGTGGTCCTGGATCATCTTCCAGAAACGGCCGGCGTCCGGGTACGTGGGCACGCCTTCGAAGACGATCTCGGTGCCACCCAGCGCCAGCGGGCCGTAGGCGATGTAGGTGTGGCCGGTGACCCAGCCGATGTCGGCGGTGCACCAGAAGATGTCGTCGGCGCGCAGATCGAAGGTCCACTTCGTCGTCAGCGCCGCGTGCAGCAGGTAGCCGCCCGTCGAGTGCTGGACGCCCTTGGGCTTGCCGGTGGAGCCTGACGTGTAAAGCAGGAACAGCGGGTGCTCGGCCTCGACCCACTCCGGCTCGCACGTGGTGGGCTGGCCCGACACCACGTCGGCCATCCACAGGTCGCGGCCGGCTGTCATGGCCACCTCGGCGCCAGAGCGCTTGACGACCAGCACGTTCTTCACCGTGTCGCAGCCGCCCAGGCCGATGGCCTCGTCGACGATGGCCTTCAGCGGCAACTGCTTGCCCCCGCGAATCTGATGGTCAGCCGTGATCACGGCCTTGGCACCGGTGTCCTCGATGCGATCGCGCAGCGACTGCGCGGAGAAGCCACCGAACACCACCGAGTGCGTGGCACCGATGCGCGCGCAAGCCTGCATCGCGGCCACACCGTCGACCGACATCGAGATGTAGATCACCACCCGGTCGCCCTTGGCGACGCCCAGCGACTTCAATCCATTGGCGATCTGGCAGGTCTTGGCCAGCAGCTCGGCGTAGGTGGTCTTGGTCACCTCGCCGCCGTCGGCTTCGAAGATCAATGCCGTCTTGTCACCCAGCCCGCGCTCGATGTTGCGATCCAGGCAGTTGTACGACGCGTTCAGCGTGCCGTCTTCAAACCACTTGAAGAAAGGCGCTTCGCTGTCGTTCAGCACCTTGGTGAAAGGCTTCTTCCAGCTCACCAGCTCGCGGGCCAGGCGGCCCCAGTAGCCGGTGTGGTCGTTCTCCGCCTCCTGGCACAGGGCCTCGTAGGCGGCCATGCCGGACACATGGGCGGTCGCCGCCAGGGCGGGTGGGGGGGCGTAGGTCTTCAGCTCTTCAGTCATCGCTTGTCTCCTCAAGACGGCAATCGGGCTGGGACGGCCGGGCACGGCGGACAGACGGACACGCCGGCCACGGGCGACCGATGGCCTGCAATGTCGTTCGAACGTCTGACGATGGCCTTACTCGGGGCGCGAGGCTGTCAAAGCCACGTCGCAAGGGGCCACCTACAATCCGCCGCCTGCCGAATCAGGACAACTGTCGCACATCGCAAGCCCTTCCATGGAACAACCGAAGAACAACTCGACGCCGCGACTGCGCCCTCTGCCGCAGCTCATCTTTGCCAGCCGCTGGCTTCAATTGCCGCTGTACCTGGGTCTGATCCTGGCGCAGGCCATTTACGTGTTCCAGTTCTGGACGGAACTGGTCCACCTGATCGAAGCCGCCTTCGGCAACCAGGATGCGCTCGCCTTGCTCGTCAAGAGCATCGGCTACAAGGCCACGCCCATCAAGGACGCCGCGGGCGTGATCATCGGCTACGAACCGCTCAGCAAGCTGAACGAGACGGTGCTGATGCTCGTGGTGCTGGGCCTGATCGACGTGGTGATGATCTCCAACCTGCTGATCATGGTGATCGTCGGTGGCTACGAGACCTTCGTCTCCCGGATGGACCTGGACGGCCACCCCGACCAGCCCGAGTGGCTGAGCCATGTGAACGCCTCGGTGCTGAAAGTGAAGCTGGCCACCGCCATCATCGGCATCAGCTCGATCCACCTGCTGAAGACGTTCATCAACGCTGAAAACTACAGCGAGAAGACGCTGCTGTGGCAGACGCTGATCCACGTCGCGTTCCTGCTCTCGGCACTGGCGATCGCGGCCGCCGACCGGGTCATGCCGCACGCCGGGCCCAAGCACTAATGCGAACCGGACCCGGCACGATAGGCGGGGACGTCCTCACCGCCGTTTATGCGAGGCCCTCGCCATCTGCAACATCCTTCGCGTAGCAAAGCGCGACGCTTGGCTGCAGATGGCGACAACCCCTTCAGAGAGTAACGCTAACGGTGCGAGAGGTCACCGTCCCGTTGGCCGGAATTTCAATACTGGGCATGCTGCCCGTAGCCAAGACGTCCACCAGGGTATTGGTCAAGGTCGAGTCCAAGGTCATCACGGTCCAGTTGGTATGGATGAATCCGCCCGCCCCGTTGAGACTCCACGAGTAGTTGATATTGACTTGGCAGGTCGCCGTGCTACCGCTGCGCGTCGCCAGCACCGTTTTACTGTTTTGGAAGGTTAAGCCACCGCTGTCAATAGCAGTGGCGACCTGACTACACTGGATCTTCCAATCTGACGGAACCGAGGACTTGAGTGTGATGTTGAACCTCAGGGCCAGGGTGCCTCCTAAGGTTGCCAGAGGCGATTCAACTCCGGTCGCCACCGCCGGTTGGGTCGCTGCGATGAAACTGCCCGTCTTGGCATCGAGGAACCCCGGGACCAAACCCTTCTGAGGACCAACGGCCCAGGCGGACCCGCTGGCGGCCATCGCGCCGAGCACCAGCGCACGGACGAGGGGATGATTGAGCATTGCTTTCTCCTAGGTTTCAGATCTGATTGGAACGCCCCGGCAACACATTGAAGCTCACGTGTCGGGTCTCGCCAGATCCTAATGTCATTTCAATGATCCCCATGCTCACGGACCAGCCACAACGTAGGGATAGAGATGGGCGCGGCTTGAGTAAACTTCACAGGTTGATCTCGCCGTCGCTGTTCAGGGCGCGGCCAGCCGGCATCGAATCGTTCCATTTCCCACCCGCCCCATGACCACCATCCGCCAGGCCGACCTCGTCGAATCCGTCGCGAGCGCACTGCAGTACATCAGCTACTACCATCCGACGGACTACATCGCCCACCTGGCGCGCGCCTATGAGCGCGAGCAGAGCGCGGCGGCCAAGGACGCGATCGCCCAGATCCTGACCAACTCGCGCATGAGCGCCGAGGGGCGTCGCCCGATCTGCCAGGACACCGGCATCGTCAACGTGTTCCTCAAGATCGGCATGGACGTGAAGTGGGACGGCTTCACCGGCTCGATCGCCGACGCCATCAACCAGGGCGTGCGTCAGGGTTACATGAACCCCGAGAACGTGCTGCGCGCTTCGGTGCTGGCCGACCCGATCTTCGAGCGCAAGAACACCAAGGACAACACCCCCGCCGTGATCCACATGGAGGTGGTGCCGGGCAACACGGTCGAGGTGACCGTGGCGGCCAAGGGCGGCGGCAGCGAGAACAAGAGCAAGATGTACATGCTCAACCCCAGCGACAGCCTGGTCGACTGGGTGTTGAAGACGGTGCCGACGATGGGTGCGGGCTGGTGCCCCCCGGGCATGCTGGGCATCGGCATCGGTGGCACCGCCGAGAAGGCCGTGCTGCTGGCCAAAGAAGCGTTGATGGACGACATCGACATGTACGAACTGCTGCAGCGCGGCCCGAGCAACAAGCTGGAAGAACTGCGCATCGAGCTGTACGAGAAGGTCAACGCGCTGGGCATCGGCGCCCAGGGCCTTGGCGGCCTGACCACCGTGCTCGACGTGAAGATCAAGACCTTCCCGACCCACGCCGCGTCGCTGCCTGTGGCGATGATCCCGAACTGTGCCGCCACGCGGCACGCCCACTTCGTGCTGGATGGCTCTGGCGCCGTCCACCTCGATCCGCCCAGCCTCGATCTGTGGCCGGACGTGCATTGGGCGCCCGACTACAACAAGAGCAAGCGCGTCGACCTGAACAAGCTGACCAAGGAAGAAGTCGCCAGCTGGAAACACGGCGACACCCTGCTGCTGAACGGCAAGATGCTCACCGGCCGCGACGCGGCGCACAAGCGCATCCAGGACATGCTGGCCAAGGGCGAGCCGCTGCCGGTGGACTTCACCAACCGGGTCATCTACTACGTCGGCCCGGTCGACCCGGTTCGCGACGAGGTCGTCGGCCCGGCCGGTCCCACCACCGCCACGCGGATGGACAAGTTCACCCGCATGATGCTGGAGAAGACCGGCCTGATCGCGATGGTGGGCAAGGCCGAGCGCGGCCCGACCGCCATCGACGCCATCAAGGACAACCGCAGCGCCTACCTGATGGCGGTCGGCGGCGCCGCCTACCTCGTGTCCAAGGCCATCAAGGCCGCGAAGGTGGTCGGCTTCGCCGACCTGGGCATGGAAGCGATCTACGAGTTCGACGTGGTCGACATGCCGGTCACCGTGGCAGTGGATGCCGGCGGCGCCAGCGCCCACATCGAGGGCCCGAAGATCTGGCAAGGCAAGATCGGCAAGATCCCGGTCACGGCGGCCTGACGACACTCACCGCGCCGCCCGCAGGCGGTCGGTTTCCAAAAGACAAGGGGCGCTCTGAGGCGCCCCTTGTTGTTTCAGACGGCCAAGCCGGGAGGCCCACCCGAAGGCCTGGCAGGCACGTCCGCCGGCAGTCCCCGCACCACCCGCTGGGGATACGGAATCTCGATGCCGTGCTCGGTCAGGCAGCGGAGGATGGCGATGTTGACATCCGATCGTGCTCCGCCGGCGCCGTTCTCAGGGTCGACGATCCAGAAGCTGATGGTCAGCTCCAGCCCATCAGCAGCGAAGGCCGAGAGTTGCACCGACGGTTCCGGGTCGGCCATGACTCGGGGGACCGTGCGTATGGCGTCGATCATCTTGGGGCGCAGGCTGTCCAGATCGGTGCCGTAGGCCACCTGCACCTGCGTCGTCAACAAGACCTTGGGATCGGCCAGCGACGAGTTCTCGACCCGCTGGGTGATCAGCATCTCGTTCGGCACGATGGCCTCCCGGCCGTTGAGCGCGCGGATCACCGTGTAACGCGTGGCGATGTCGGTGATGCGGCCCTCGAAGCCGTCCACCCGCACCATGTCGCCAATGCGCAATGACCGCTCGGCCAGGATCACAAAGCCGCTCACATAGTTGGCCGCCAGCTTCTGCAGACCGAAACCCAGGCCCACCCCGACCGCGCCGCCGAGCACCGACAAGGCGGTGAGATCGATGCCCACCGTGGTCAGCGCGAGCAACAGGCCGAAGAACGTCAGCAAGGCGCGCACCGCGTTGGCGGCCGCCTTTCGCAGCGACAGCTCCTCTCCGTAAGCCCCGCGAAGCAGGCGCGATTCGATGGCGGCCGACACCCACAGCACCAGCACCAGCACGAACCCCGTCAGCAACGCGCCTTCGACCAAGCTGCGCACCGACACCTTGGCGCCGCCGACCTTCCAGTGGATGTCGTCCAGCTCGTCCATCACCACCGGCAGCAGCCCGGTGATCCAGCCCACCACCGCCAACCATGCAAGCCAGGAGATCACCCGCTCGGCCAGCCGCATGACCCGCGAATGGGGGAATGCGGCCGTCAACACCCGCGCCGACAACCGGATCACCGCGAAAGAGACGAGCACCGGGATCACGATCTTGAACAGCGCCAGCGGCACGCCCATCACCGGCAGCAAGCGTCGGGCGGCATAGGCCAAGGCCAAGGCAAGCGCTGGAAACAGCACCCCGTCCACGATCTGCCGGCCAAACCACACCGATTGCGGCGGCACCTCGCGCCCGCGCACCAGGCGAACGATCAACCACGCCAGTGCCAGGCAGCCCACCACGACGGCCGCCTCGATCAAGGCGCTGGAATGCGACAGGGCCGCCAGCAGTTCGTCCAGCGTGACGGCCGGCAGGATGGAAGAGTTGCTCATGCCGCGGATTGTCTCAGCCCCGGCATGCGGTCCACGCCCATTAGACGCCGGCGAGCACCCTCAGGTGAGCCGCCACGCTGCGGGCCAGGGCGCTGAGCGCGTAGCCGCCTTCCAGGCAAGAGACGATGCGTCGGCCAGCGTGCCGTTCGGCCACATCGACGATGCGGCGAGTGATCCACTCGTAGTCGGCCTCGACGAGACCCAGTTGCCCCAGGTCGTCTTCGCGGTGGGCATCGAAGCCGGCAGAGATGAAGATCATCTGGGGCCGGAAGGCCTCCAGCCGCGGCATCCAATTGGCCTCGATCAGCTCGCGGACCTCGCCGCCGCGGGTGTACGCTGGCACCGGCAGGTTGATCATGTTCGTGCCCATGGGCACGCCGCCGCTGAACGGGTAGAGCTGGTCCTGGAAGAAGCTCACCATCAGCACGCGGTCGTCGTTGGCGATGATGTCTTCAGTGCCGTTGCCATGGTGCACGTCGAAATCGACGATGGCCACGCGCTCCAGCCCTCGCACGTCCAGCGCGTGCCGCGCAGCGATGGCCACGTTGTTGAAGAAGCAGAAACCCATCGCCTTGTCGCGGGTGGCGTGGTGGCCCGGTGGACGGATGGCGCAGAACGCGTTCTCGGCGCGACCATCGAGCACCGCGTCGGTGGCCGCCACGGCCGCGCCCGCGGCCCGCATGGCCGCCTGCCACGTGGCGGGGCAGACGGTGGTGTCGGGGTCGAGCGCGCGATGCTCGCGGCGTTCAGCCGCCTGTTCCATGAACTCGCACAGCTCGCTCACATAGCGCGAGGTGTGGGCCAGCGCCAGATCGTCGCGCTGGGCCAGCGGGGCGTCCAGCCGCGTCAGTGCCACGTCCAGCCCGGTGGCGATCAAGTGGTCTTCGATCGCATCCAGGCGCGCCGGGCATTCCGGGTGGCCGCGGCCCATGTCGTGGGCTCGGCAGTCGGGGTGTGAAAAGTAGGCTGTGGTCATCGTGGCAACAAACGCATGCCGGTTCGATCTTGAGCTATCGTGGCCTCACCATGATGAGCCCCACCCTGCAGTCTCGATTGACCCAGCTCAAGGATCAGATTAGCACGATCATCGTCGGCAAGTCCGAGCAGATCGACGACAGCATCGCCTGCCTGCTGGCCGGCGGCCACCTGCTCGTCGAAGACGTGCCCGGGGTGGGCAAGACCACCCTGGCCCACGCGCTGGCGGTGTCACTCGGCCTGCAGTTTGCCCGGGCGCAGTTCACCGCCGATCTGATGCCCAGCGACCTGATCGGTGTGTCGGTCTACGAGCGCGCCAAGGAAGAATTCGTCTTCCATCCCGGCCCCATCTTCGCGCAGGTGCTGCTGGCCGACGAGATCAACCGGGCCGGCCCCAAAACACAGAGCGCGCTGCTCGAGGCGATGGAAGAGCACCAGATCAGCAGCGACGGGCAGACCCGGCCGTTGCCTTCGCCCTTCTTCGTCATTGCCACGCAGAACCCCACCGACCAGCTGGGCACCTACCCGCTTCCCGAGAGCCAGCTCGACCGCTTCCTGATGTGCATCACGCTCGGCTACCCCGATCGCCGGGCAGAGCGCGCATTGCTCGCCGGGGAGGATCGCCGCGACGCCATCGCCCGGCTGCAGCCGGTGATGAGCCTGGCCGAGCTGCAGGCCATGATGGCGACGGTGCCGCAGGTGCACGCCTCTGACGCCCTGCTGGACTATCTGCAAGCCCTGATCGCCGCGACCCGCTCGGGCCAGTGGTTCATCGAAGGCATGTCGCCCCGCGCGGGCATTGCGGTGCTGCGGGTGGCGCGAGCGCGGGCGCTGATGACGGGCCGCGACCACGTCACGCCGGACGACCTGCAGGCCGTGCTGCCGCAAGCCATCGCGCACCGGCTGGTGCCCGTGCCGGGCGCCGGCCGGGGCCGGCGCGAGCAGGTTCGCGCCATGGTCGACGCGGTGGCGCTGCCCTGAAGCGCCGGTGGTGTCGAACGTGCTGCGGGCGATACGGCGCCGCATCGAGATCTGGTGGGAAGGCCGGCACCAACCCTCCGAGCAATGGGTGCTCAGCCAGCGCAACATCTACATCGTGCCCACACGCGCCGGGCTGTTCTTCGGCATGACGCTGATGGTGCTGCTGGTCGGCTCGATCAACTACCAGCTCAACCTCGGCTACGCCCTCACCTTCTTGCTCGCCGGCAGCGCGCTCGCGTCCATGCACATGACGCACAACAGCCTGCGGGGCCTGACGCTGCATGCGCGGGCACCGGCGCCGGTGTTCGCGGGTGACCGAGCCACCCTGGAGCTGGTGGTGACCAACCCCGGCGCAGCGCGGCATGGCCTGGGCTTCGGTGCGCGGCAAGGCCAAGGGCCGGTGCAACTGGCATTCGCAGAGATCACCGCGGCCGGCCAGTCCCCCGTGGTGATCGGCGTGCTGGCCGAGCAGCGCGGCTTGCACCCCCTGCCACTGCTGAAGATCGAAACCCGGTTCCCCTTCGGCCTGTTCAGGGCCTGGTCGTTGTGGCGGCCTGCCGGGCAGCTGTGCGTCTATCCGCGACCCGAGCAGCCGGCGGCGGCGCTGCCGCCCGCGGCCCCGGTGGCCGGTGGCATGGCGCCGGCCCGCAGCGCCTCGGGCGGTGAGTTCGACGGCCTGCGGCCCTGGCGACGGGGTGACACGCTGCGCCAGGTGGCGTGGAAGAAGGTCGCACGCACGGGCGAGCTGGTCAGCCGCGAAGGCCGCGAATCGGCTCGACACGAGCTGTGGCTCGACTGGTCTTCCACTCGTCAGCCCGAGACCGAGGCCCGGCTGTCGCGCCTGGCCGCCTGGGTGTTGATGGCCGAACGGCAGGGCCTGGCCTATGGCCTGCGCCTGCCGGGCCTCGAACTGCCGCCCCAGCAGGGGGCCGGCCACCGGCATGCCGCGTTGAGCGCGCTGGCCGCCTGGTCATGAGGGCGGGCCCGGCATGTTGAGCGCATCGATGCCCCGCTGGTTTGGCGCCGGCCACAGCCGCGACACGCGGGACACCCTCTTCATGCTGCTGGTCATCGGCTGGACGATCGCGCCGCATGTGCTGCGGCTGCAGCCGTGGGTGGGGCTGCTGTGTGGCGTGGTGCTGTTCTGGCGCGGCTCGCTCGCCCTGCGACAGGCGCCCCTGCCCGGCAGGTGGTCGCTGGTCGGCACCCTGGTGCTGGCGGCCGCCCTCACCTACTGGACCGAGCGCACCCTGATCGGCAAGGACGCCGGGGTCACCCTGCTGGTGGTGCTGATGGCCTTGAAGACGCTGGAGCTGCGGGCACGCCGCGATGCGCTGGTCGTCTTCTTCCTGGGCTTCTTCCTGGTGCTGACCCAGTTCCTGTATTCGCAGACCCTGTGGACGGCGCTGGCGATGGGGCTGTCGGTGTGGGGCTGGCTGACGGCGCTGACGCTCGCGCACATGCCCGCCGGCCGCCCGCGCCTGCGCGACGCCGCCGGCCTCGCAGGCCGCGCTGCCCTGGTGGGCACACCGGTGATGATCGCGCTGTTCCTGCTGTTCCCGCGCATCGGCCCGCTGTGGGGCATGCCAGGCGCCGGTGCGCGCACCGGCCTGTCAGACAACCTGCAGCTGGGCGACGTGGCGGCACTGGCCAACGACGACAGCATCGCCTTTCGCCTGCGTTTCGAAGGCACGCCCCCTCCGGCGGAAGCGCTGTACTTCCGCGGCCCGGTGCTGTCTGAGTACGACGGCAAGGAGTGGCGGGTCGACAGCTTCAGCCCCCCGGCGTCGGGCCAAGCGCCGGCAGAAGGCGCGCCGATCTACCGCTACGAAATGACGCTGGAGCCGCTGCGCATCCTCTGGCTGCCTTTGCTCGAAGGCACGCGCCAAGCCCCGTTGGCGACGCCCCCGATCAATGGCATGCCGACGCAGCCCGACCTGTCCGGCCAATGGCGTTTGCGCCGGCCACAGGGCGAACGCGTCGTTCTCAAGGCGAGCGCCGATCTGCAAGGCCCCGATCCGGTGCTGAGCCCCTTCGGGCGGCGCGGCCTCACCTTCGTGCCGGCGAACCGCCACCCCCGCACCCGCGCCTGGGCACAGGCCCTGCGAAGCCAGCCCGAGTGGCGCGAGGCCGACGCCACCGCGTTGGCCGGCGCGGTGCTTCAGCACATCCGCCGCCAACCCTACGTCTACACGCTGGAGCCCGGCGTCTACACCACCGACCCGATCGACGAGTTCTGGCTCGACCGGCGCGAAGGCTTCTGCGAGCACTACTCGGCCTCGTTCGTGGTGATCATGCGCCTGCTGGGGATTCCGGCGCGCATCGTCACCGGCTACCAAGGCACCGACTTCCTGCCCGTTGACGATTACTACATCGTGCGACAGAGCCATGCCCACGCGTGGGCCGAGTATTGGCAGGCCGGTCGCGGCTGGGTCCGCGCCGATCCCACCGCCGCGGTGGCGCCCGAGCGCATCCGCCGCAGCGAGGCCCTGCGCGCCCCGCCCGGCCTGATCGCGGGCGCCTTCGAAGCGGTGAGCCCTGATCTTCGGCTGCGCTTTCGCACCTTCTTCGAGGCCATCGACAACCGTTGGAACCAATGGGTGCTCACCTACGGCCGGCGCGAGCAGTTCGATCTGATGAACCAGCTCGGCGTGAAGGCGCCCGATCTGTTGTCGCTGGTGCGAGCGCTCGTGATGTTGGTGGTCGTGGCCGGCCTGCTCGGTGCGGTGTGGGCCTGGTTCGATGCGCGGCGGCAAAGCCCCTGGCAACGGTTGCGGCAAGACATCGCTCGCGAGCTCGCGCGGCTGGGCATCGAGGTGCGACCGAGCGACACGCTGTCCACACTGGCGGGCCGCTTGAAAGAGCGCCGTGGCGCCACGGCCGACAACGCCATCGCGGCCCTGATGGCACTCGAGCAGCACCGTTATGGCCGGCCGGGCCAGGGCGGAACGCCGCCCGGCTGGTGGAGAAGCTTCAAGCAGGCGATGTCGACTTTGCGCTGACACCCACGCCCGACAGCGCGCATCCGCGCCCCTGTGCTCCCCTCTACACCGCTCCGCGCCCTCTTCGCACGCGGCAGCGTCAGCCGGCGCCCATCGATAATCCATCGATGACGATTCATTCCGCGGGACAAGCCCGCCAGTTCCCCGTGTTCCCCGGCATCGCGCCGGCGATGCTCAGTCTTCTCTTGGCCGGCGGGCTCGCGCAGCCGGTGCAGGCCGCGCCCGGTGCTTCGGCCGCCGTGAAGGCAGACAGCGCACCCGACGTGGTCACCTATGGCCGCCGCGACGACGTGGTGTCGTTTGCCCAGCAAGCCGCAGAGCGACAAGGCTTCAGCGCCGACTGGGCCATCGAGCAGCTCGCCCAGTCGCGCTACCAACCGAGCGTGGCCCGGTTGGTGATGCCGCCGCCCGCGGGCACGGCCAAGAACTGGGAGGCCTACCGCAACCGCTTTGTCGAGCCGCAGCGCATCCGCGAAGGCTTGCGCTGGTGGCTGGCCCATGAGCGCTGGCTCGACGAGGCAGAGTCGCGTTGGGGTGTGCCGGCGGACATCGTCGTCGCGATCGTGGGCGTTGAGACCTTCTACGGCCGCATCACGGGCAACTTCAAAGTGCTCGACGCGCTGGCCACCTTGTCGTTCGATTTCCCCAGCGGCCGCTCTGATCGCAGCGGCTTCTACCGGCAGGAGCTGGAGGCCTTTCTGGCCTGGTGCGCGGCCGAGCAACGCGACCCGCAAAGCATCAAGGGTTCATACGCCGGCGCGATGGGCCTGCCGCAGTTCATGCCCAGCACACTGCGCAAGTACGCAATCGACTTCGATGGCGATGGCCGCATCGACCTGGACGGCAACGGCGCCGACGTCATCGGCAGCGTGGCGCACTACTTCGCCCAGTTCGGCTGGGAGCGAGGCCTGCCGACGCACTTTGCGGTGACCCCTCCCGAAGAGCTGAAAGAACGTGCCCTGCTGCTGGCGCCCGACATCGTGCCCAGCTTCACCGCCCAGCAGTTCGCCGAGCGGGGCGCCCGGCTGGACGCCGCGGGCCGCGCGCACGAGGGGCAGTTGGCGCTGGTGATGCTGCAGAACGGCGACGGCGAGCCCAGCTACGTGGCCGGCACCCGCAACTTCTACGTCGTCACACGCTACAACTGGTCGAGCTACTACGCGATGGCGGTGATCGAGCTGGCGCGCTCGCTGCGCCAAATGCGGCCGCCGTCGGTGGCCGCCGGGCTGGCTGCCTCGCCCGGCCCAGGCGCCCCCAGTGTCCAGATCAGCCCACCCGCAGGCAAACCCGTCGGCCCCCAGGCTGACGCGCTGCCCGCAGCGGCGGCGGCCGAAGCCGCCGCCGCGCCGGGTGAAGCGGCCACGTCCGGCCGCTGAGCCCGGCTTACCAAGCCATCTCGCCCTTGCGCACCTTGGCGCCAATGTCCAACGCCACGCCGAGGCCCGCATCCGGGTAGGCGGCTTTCATCGCATCGATCAAGGCCTTCGCATCGGCGGCACGCGCCGCCTCGGCATCGAATCGCTGGAGGTAGTCTCGCGTGTAGCGGATGCTGCTCGCATCGAGCGGCGTGTTCGCAGCCATGTGGCCGGGCACCACCAGCGTCGGCTTCAAGGCGGCCAACTCGTCCAGTTGGGCGAGCCAGGCCTGCCGCTCTTCCAAACGCTGGGTGTCGGCCGTCCACACATGCAAACGCCCAAACACGGCGACATTGCCTACGACGGCCGAGATCGACGGGATCCAGACATACGGCCGATGCGCCAACGGGCCAGTGGTGCCGCGAATTTCCACCGTCTGGCCATCGACGCTCAGGCTCGAGCCCGACAACGCCTGCGGCAGCACCGGCGCCGTCGGCGCGTTGGCGCCCATCTTCGGCCCCCAGAAGCCGAGCTTCGCGCTCATCTTGGCCTGGATCTTCTCGCGAACAGCCGGTGTGGCCACCACCTGCGCCTGCGGGAACACCGCCTTCAGCGTCTCCGCACCAAAGTAATAGTCGGGATCGGCATTGCTGACGAGGATGGTCTTGAGCGTCTTGCCGGTGTCCAGCACATTGGCGGCGATGCGGTAGGCGTCGGCACGGCTGAAGCCCGTGTCAATGACCAACGCTTCGCTGGCGCCACTGACGACGACCGCATTCACGTGAAAGCTCTGGGCCGGCGCGTTGTAGACCTGAACCTGCAGCGGCGGGGTATCGGCCGCGGCGGCGGATTGCAGAGTGACGGCGACGGTGGCGGCAACGAGGGTCTGGCGAAACATGAAGGTGTCCTTGGAGTGGATGAATGACAGTGGCGCCACTTTAGTTTCACCAATCGAGCAGATAAACTGCCAATCTCTCGCATCACTGTTTCTTAATTCGATCAAATAATGGACCGTTTGACCGCCATGCAGGTCTTTTGCGAGGTGGCCACTGGAGGCAGTTTCAGTGCGGCGGCCGAGCGTCTGGACATGTCCCGTGCCATGGTCACGCGACACGTCGCCCACATCGAGCAATGGCTGGGCACCCGACTGCTGCAGCGCACGACACGCCGGGTCACCCTCACCGACGCTGGCGAGCAGGCCCTGCGCCGTTGCCAGCAGTTGTTGGCCCTCGTCAGCGAGGCCGAAGACGAGATCGCGCCGCCGGATGGCACGCTGCGCGGCCAGTTGCGCATCACCTGCAGCATGTCGTTCGGGCACGCCCACCTGGCCGCGGCATTGAGCGACTTTCTGGCGCGTCACCCGCACCTGAAGATCGATCTCGACCTGGGAGACCGGGCGGTGAACCTCGTCGAGGCCCGCATCGATCTGGCGATCCGCATCAGCAACGATCCCGACCCCATGTTGATCGCCCGGCCCCTGGCCCCGTGCGACTCGGTCCTCGTCGCATCGCCCGATTACCTGGCGCGACACGGCACGCCACAAGCGCCCGCCGATCTGGCCCGGCACGCCTGCCTGGGCCACACGAACTTCGGCCGCAGCACTTGGCGTTTCACCCGCGACGAATCGATGGAGCAGGTCAGCGTGGCCACGCGCCTGACCGCCAACGACTCGACCGCCTTGCTGCACGCAGCCATGGCCGGCGGCGGCGTGTCCCTGCTGCCCACCTACCTCGCGCAGCCATGGATCCATCGGGGCGACCTGTGCGCACTGTTGCCGCTGTGGTCGCCGCCTCCGATGACGATCTACGCGCTCTACCCGTCGCGTCGACACCTGCCACCCGCCGTGCGGGCCTTGCTCGATTTCCTGATCGAACGCTTCGCCACGCCGCGCTGGTAGCAGCCAAGCGTCCGTCGGCGGGTCAAACCGGAAGCCAGCTTCCGCCCGCAGGCATCCACTCGCACCCGAAGATCTCGCGCAAAGGCGCGGCCTGCAGCATCTCGTCGACAGGGCCGGCTCGCCACTGGCCGTCGCCCATCAGCGCGAGCACGTGGGTCGCAGCACGCGCCACCCAATGCATGTCGTGGCTGCTCATCACCAGCGCGCGGCCAGGACGGCGGCTGGCCCAATCGGCCGCCCAGCGCGCCACGATGCCCTGGTGCGCGGGGTCCTGGAAAGCGATCGGCTCGTCCAGCAGCAACAGCGGCGCGCCCTGTACCGCCGCCTGGGCGATCGCCACCCGTTGGCGTTCACCGCCCGAGAGCCGGGTCGACACGCGATCGCGCAAATGCTGGATGTCCAGCCCCTGCAACTCCACGTCGAGATCGCGCGCGCCCTCTGGCTGCACCACCGACAGCGCCAGCAAGCGGCGCACCGGCAAGGCAAAGCGGTCAGCGGGCTGCTGCGGCATCCAGGCTCGCCAGCAGGCGGCCTCTGCCGCGGGCCATTCCTGTTGGGGGCGACGATGCCACCGCACCTCACCCGCTCGGCCCGCCACCGACAGGCCCGCCAGCGCCCGCAGCAAGCTGCTCTTGCCTACGGCATTGCGCCCGATGAGACACCAGCGCTCGCCCTCCTGCACGGCCCAGTTCAAGCCCTTCACCAGGTGTTGCTCGCCGGCCCACAGGTCGAGTTGGCGGGTTTCCAGCAGGCTCACCGCGCCCCCCGGACCAGCAGCGCAATGAAGCACGGGGCGCCGAGCAAGGCCATCACCGCGCCCACCGGCAGTTCCATCGGCACCGCCGCCATGCGTGCCACCAGATCGGCGGCGACCAGCAAAGTGGCGCCACCGATCGCACTCAAGCCCGCCAGCTCGCGTGTCTGCTGCACACCAGTCAAGCGCCAGGCCTGCGGCACCACAAGGCCGATGAAGCCGACCGCCCCAGCCGTCGCCACCGCCAGCCCCACGCAGAGCCCCGCCGCCGCCAGCAGCTCCAGCCGAAGGCGACGCACGGGCTCACCCAACAGACCGGCGGCTTCGGCACCGAGCATCAGGCGGTCCACCGATCGACCCCGCCACAACAACCCAGCCAACACCAACAGCGCGCCCGCCAGGCACAAGCCACCATCTCGGGCCGCCGACAGATCGCCCACCAGCCAGAAGATCGCGCCGCGCAGCCGCTCGTCGGGCGTCAGCATCAACAGCAGCGTGGCCACTGCACCGAACAGCGCGGCCAACATGGCACCCACGAGGATCAGGCGGGGCGACGCATCGTCGGTCGACGCCAGCGCAGAACGGGCGAGCCAGAGCAGCAGCGCGCCCGCGGCCACCGCACCCGCCGCAGCCCCCAGCCACACGCCCAGCCCGAGCATCATCGCGGCCAAGGCGCCCACCGACGCACCGCCCGAGGTGCCCAGCACGTAGGGATCAGCCAGCGGGTTGCGCAGCAGCACTTGCATCATCAAACCCGCCAACGCCAGCAGTGCGCCCACGCCCGCCGCGGCCAGGACGCGCGGCCACCGCAGCGTCACGATCAGGTGGGTGTCCCAGCCACCGCTGCCCACGGCAAGCGCGAGCGCCACCACCATGCTGGCGCCGACGAGCGCGAGCCCCCAACGCAGAGGCAAGGAAGACGGACTCACGGGGTGCGACGGCGCGGGTTCATGGCCAAGCCGCGCATTGTCCATGCCAAGCTGCACAAGGCGCGCCCGCCTCTCACTCCGTTGCCCGCCCTGCAGCTCGGGAACCCATGCCTACAATCGGGTTTCCCCAGTTCACCCGAAGGCCCATGTCACGCCTGCCGGATCTCGCCGAGCGCATCGATCGCCTCGTGTTGCGCCACGAGGAGCTTGCACGCACCAACGCGCTGCTCAACGAGCAGTTGCAAGGCGTGACCGCCGAGCGCGACAGCCTCAAGTCGCGGCTGGCCGCGGCACGTGCGCGCATCGATGCGCTGCTCGACCGCCTGCCGATCGAGAAAGCCTCGCCGGGGGCTGCTGAATGAAGCAGATCGAGGTGACGATCCTCGGGCAGAGCTACCTGCTGGCCTGCCCGGAAGGTGGTGAAGCGCTGCTGCACTCGGCCGTGTCCACGGTCGATCAGGAGATGAGCGCCATCCGCGACGCCGGCAAGGTCAAAGCCCGCGAGCGCATGGCCGTGCTGGCCGCGCTGAATCTGGCCTATCGGCTGGCCGAGCGCCCTGCCGCGCCGCCCCCCCGGCCGCCGTCGGATGACACGCCGCTGTCCCATCGCTACAGCGAGGCCCTGATCGACAGCCTGATCGAGCGGCTCGACGCCACCCTCGGAGACGACGGCCAGTTACTCTGACCGGCCCCGCACCACTCGAGAGGCTTTTTTCTCGTCGGGTATCGGTGCAAACGCTGTGCGAAGCAACGCGCAGCGCCTAGAATCAAACCGTCCATCGCATCCGCGTGGGTTTTATATTTCCTTGAACCGATGCTCTCGCGAGCCCGGGCTTGGAACATCGCCTGGCTGGTGTGATCGTCTCGCGTCAGATGAACCCGAAGCCGTGCTGACCTCGCCCACCTGAATCCCCTGGGTTCAGGAATGCGGCCTACGGTTTGCGGTGGACACCTCTTCCCTCCCTCTGCCTGCCCGGGCGCTCGCAGACAAGCGCCGCGGCGACGCCAACCGATGCCTCATCAATTCTGGCTGATGAAGAGCGAGCCCGATGAGGCTTCGATCGACCACCTGGCCGCTGCCCCTCAACAGACCCTGCCGTGGACGGGGGTACGCAACTACCAGGCCCGCAACTTCATGCGCGATCAGATGCGCATCGGCGACGGCGTGCTGTTCTATCACTCGTCATGTGCCGAGCCTGGCGTGGCCGGGCTGGCCGAGGTGGCCAGCGAGGCCTACACCGACGAAACGCAGTTCGACTCAACGAGCCCGTATTTCGATCCGAAGTCCTCGCGCGACGCCCCTCGCTGGCAGCATGTCGACGTGAAGCTGGTCAAGAAGACACGCCTGTTGCCGCTGAAGGACATGCGACATGCGCCGGAGCTCGCCGGCATGCGGCTGCTGCAGCCGGGCAGCCGCCTCTCGATCACGCCGGTGACGCCCGACGAATGGCGTGCGGTGCTGGCCCGCTTGGGCGAGGCGGGCTGACACCGATGGAAGCACTGTCCCAGCTCCCGCCCACCCTCATCGCCGAGCTGTTGGCGCTCGGCATCGGCGCCGGTTTCCTCGCGGGCCTTTTTGGCATCGGCGGTGGCATGCTGCTGGTGCCTTTCATGACACTGATCCTCAGCCATCGCGGGGTGAATAACAACCTGTCGGTGAAGATGGCCATCGCCACCTCGATGGCCACCATCCTGTTCACCTCACTGTCGAGCGTGCGTGCGCACCACCGCCGCGGCGCCGTCCGTTGGCCGATCGTGCGGGGCATGGCACCGGGCATCCTGCTCGGTGGCTTGTTGGCGGGTGCGGGCGCGTTCGCTGTGCTCAAGGGTCAGGCCCTGGCACTGGTATTCGGCCTCTTCGTGGCTTTCTCGGCCACGCAGATGCTGCGCGGCAAGAAGCCTGCCGCAAACCGCCAGATGCCGCGCTGGCAGGGGCAGACCGCAGCCGGAGCGGGCATCGGCTTTCTGTCGGGCCTGGTCGGCGCCGGTGGTGGGTTCGTCAGCGTGCCGTTCATGACCTGGTGCAACGTTCCCATTCACAACGCGGTGGCAACCAGCGCGGCCCTGGGCGTTCCGGTGGCGGTGGCGAGCACGCTCGGCTATGTGATCGGCGGCTGGAGCATGCCCGCCGCGCTGCCAGGCGCCTTCGGCTACCTCTATCTGCCAGCGCTCGCGCTCATCGCAGCGGCCAGCGTGACGATGGCGCCGCTGGGTGCGCGCGCCGCCCATGCCATGAATGTGGCGCAACTCAAGCGCGCGTTCGCCGTCTTGCTCTACGGGCTGGCGATCTACATGCTCTACAAGGCTTTCGGTTGAGCTGACGTGGCGCCCTTGGATGTCGTGATCATTGGTGCAGGCGCCGCGGGGCTGTTCTGCGCCGCGCAGGCTGGCCAGCGCGGGCTCAAGGTGCTGCTGATCGACCACGCAGCGAAGGTGGCGGAGAAGATCCGCATCTCGGGCGGAGGCCGCTGCAATTTCACCAACCGCGAGGCGTCGCCGGCAAAGTTCCTGTCGGACAACCCGCATTTCTGCCGATCCGCGCTGGCCCGATACACCGCGGCCGATTTCATCGCCTTGGTGCAGAAGCACCGGATCGCCTTCCACGAGAAGCACAAGGGCCAACTCTTCTGCGACGAGTCGGCCGAGCAGATCATCGCGATGCTGCTGAGCGAGTGCGAAGCCGGTGGCGTCACCAGATGGCAACCCTGCAAAGTGGCCGGCGTTCGGCGCACCGACTCGGGCTGGGCCGTGGACACCGAACGCGGCGAAGTGCACACCAACGCGGTGGTCATCGCCACCGGCGGCCTGCCGGTGCCGAAGATCGGGGCCACCGATTTCGGTCTGCGGCTCGCTGAGCGGCTGGGCCACCGCATCGTCACCCCCCGTGCGGCGTTGGTTCCTCTCACCTTCGATGCCGCGCACTGGGCGCCTTTCATCCCCATGGCCGGCATCGCACTGCCGGTGGCCATCTCCACCACCAACCCAGGCCGGCGGGGAACGGTGCGTACCGAGTTCCTGGAAGACCTCCTGTTCACCCATCGGGGGATCTCCGGCCCGGCGGTGCTGCAGATTTCCAGCTTCTGGCGCGGCGGTCAGCCGATCGAGATCGACCTGGCGCCCGGCCGAGACCTGTCTGCCGATCTGGCAGATGCCAAGTCGCGCTCACGTCGCCAGTTGGCCAATGAACTGGCGAGCTGGCTGCCCCAGCGCCTGGCCGACACCTGGCTGGCGCTGCACGGCCCCGCCGCAGACTTGCCCATGCCTCAGTTGCCGGACGCTGCCCGCAAGCAGCTGGCCAACGGCCTGCAGCATTGGACGCTGCACCCCACCGGCGACGAAGGCTGGCGCAAGGCCGAGGTGATGGCAGGCGGCGTGGACACGCGTGACCTGAGTTCGCAGACCATGGAAAGCCGGCTCCACCCGGGCCTGTATTTCATCGGCGAGGTGGTCGATGTCACCGGCTGGTTGGGGGGATACAACTTCCAGTGGGCATGGTCCAGCGGGTATGCCTGTGCCGAGGCCTTGGCCGTCGCCACACGGCCTGAGCAATGAATTTGGCAAAACCTCCAAATTCAGAGTAGAATCGCAGTCTTTGCTGGCAAACCGCGTGTCGATCTTGCGAAACTCGAGTTCGATGCGGCAGAGCTGAGCTGCTCTTTCAACCGTCAGGGCAGCCGCAAACCGCACCGGCGCAAGGCACCGAGCGCATCCATCCCGAAGGATTCTTCAGTCAATGACAACCATCCGTGTCAAGGAAAACGAGCCGTTCGACGTGGCGCTGCGCCGCTTCAAGCGCACCATCGAGAAGCTGGGCCTGCTGACCGAACTGCGCGCTCGCGAGTTCTACGAAAAGCCCACCTCCGAGCGCAAGCGCAAGAAGGCTGCCGCCGTGAAGCGCCACTACAAGCGCGTTCGCAGCATGCAGCTGCCCAAGAAGCTGTACTGATTCCGGTACGCTTGCGCCACTAGCGCAGCTCGTTCCAGAAAGCCCGCGCGGGACGCCGTTGCGGGCTTTTTGCATTCTTGGCACCGGCCCTGCAGCCGAGCCATCTCACGGGAACATCGATGACGACTCTGAAAGAACGCATCACCGAAGACATGAAGGCCGCGATGCGGGCCAAGGAAACCGATCGCCTGTCCACCATCCGCATGCTGCTGGCTGCCTGCAAGCAAAAAGAGGTCGACGAGCGCATCGAGCTCGACGACGCTGCCGTGATCGGCATCGTCGACAAGCTGATCAAGCAGCGCAAGGATTCGATCGCAGCCTTCCAACAGGCCGGCCGCACCGATCTCGCCGACAAGGAGACCGCCGAAGTCCAGGTGCTCAACGCCTACCTGCCTCAGCGACTGACGGCCGATGAAATCGCCGCCGAAGTGACCGCGATCGTGGCCGAGCTGGGGGCCGCAGGCCCGGGCGACATGGGCAAGGTGATGGGCGCGGTGAAGGCCAAACTGGCTGGCAAGGCGGACATGGGCCTCGTCTCTGCCGCAGTGAAGCAAGCCCTGTCGAAGTAACGGAGCACGCCACGATGGAAACCTCATTGCCGATCCGCCAGGTGGCCGACGACGTCTGCGTCGCCCCCCAACTCACCCCTGAGGCCATGGCCGAGCTGGCCCGGCTGGGGTTTCGTAGCGTGGTGAACAACCGCCCGGATTTCGAACACGGCCGCGACCAGCCGACCAGTGCGGCCATCGAGCAGGCCGCCAAGGCGGCCGGTCTCGAGTACCGGTTCCTGCCCGTCAATGGGGGATACCAGTCGCCCGAAGAAATCGCCGCGTTCGGCCGCCTGCTCGCCGAGTTGCCCAAACCGATGCTGGCCTTCTGCCGCTCGGGTGCCCGCTCGACCAAGCTCTTCGTCTCGGCCACTCACGGCTGAGCGACACAGCACCTGCGGGCGCTCAAGGCGCCCGTCGCGTGCCCGCTGCGGCGCGCGATAGTGCTTTCCCTGAGGGCGCCAACGATTAAGGCGCGTTTCAGGCACCTCCCGATACATTGCGATCGATCGGCACATCCTGCTCGTTCACGGGCGGCGTGCCGGCTCATCATCCATCGTTCGGAGCTGCCGCCATGTTCGTCGCCCGCCTCGCGCCCTGTCTTGCCAGGAGCGCGCCATGAAAGCCCTGCTTGCCGTTGCCCACGGCATTGATTGGCTGACCGATCGCTTCGGCAAGATCGCCGCTTGGTCAGTGATCCTGTCGTGCTTCATCAGCGCCAGCAACGCCGTGGTGCGTTATGGATTCGACTACAGCTCCAACGCCTTCCTCGAAGTGCAGTGGTACCTGTTCGCCGCATGCGTCATGTTCGGTGCAGCCCAGGTGCTGCGCCTGAATGAGCATGTGCGCGTCGACCTCATCTACTCCCGCCTGAGCGGTCGCGGCAAGGTCTTCGTCGACCTCTTCGGCCTGCTGTGCTTCCTGGTGCCGGTGATGCTCACGATGATCCATTTCTCGTGGCCTCTGTTCGTGCGCTGGTATGTCTCGGGCGAAATGTCCAACAACGCGGGCGGCCTGGTACGTTGGCCGGCCATGCTCACATTGCCTCTGGGCTTCGCGCTGGTGCTGCTGCAAGGCATCGGCGAAACGATCAAACGCATCGGCTGGCTGATGCACGCGTACGAGATGGACACGCACTACGAAAGGCCGCTGCAATGACCAGCATGGAGAACTTCCCCCCGCTGATGTTCGCGGGGTTGATCATCGTCATGCTGATCGGCTTCCCGGTGGCCTTCTCATTGGCCGCGTTGGGCTTGGCCTGCGGTGTCTACGCCGTGCAAATGGGCTGGTTCCCCGCCGAGTTCATGAGCGCCCTGCCGCAGAACGTGTTCGGCATCCTGTCGAACGACCTGCTGCTGGCAATCCCGTTCTTCACGATGATGGGCGCCTTGCTCGAGAAGTGCGGCCTGGCCGAAGACATGCTCGATTCCATGGGGCAACTCTTCGGCCCGATCCGCGGCGGGCTGGGCTACTCGGTGATCATCGTCGGCTTCATCCTCGGTGCCATCACTGGCACGGTGGCAGGCCAGGTGATCGCCATGGCGATGATTTCGCTGCCGGTCATGATGCGCTACGGCTACAACATGCGGTATGCGACCGGCGTACTCGCCGCTTCCGGCACGATCACCCAGATCGTTCCTCCGTCGCTGGTGCTGGTCGTGCTGGCTGACCAGTTGGGCAAGTCGGTGGGCGACATGTACAAGGGCGCCTGGGGGCCTTCGATCCTCCAAGTGCTGATCTTCGCGCTCTATACCTTCATCCTCAGCCGGGTGAAGCCTGACCACGTGCCGGGCGTTCCCAAGGAAGCTCGCACGCTGCAGGGCTGGGCGCTGTGGTCGAAATGCCTGCGCGGCATCATCCCGTCCGCCGTGCTGATCTTCGCAGTGCTGGGCAGCATGGGCGGCCTGCCTGGGCTGAACACGGCGATCGCCACGCCCACCGAAGCCGGCGCGATGGGCGCTGTGGGTGCGTTCATTCTGGCGGCCATGCACCGCCGCCTGACCTGGCCGCTGGTGCGTGAGGCAATGGCCGGAACGGCGCGCATCACCGCGATGGTGGTCTTCATCTTGATCGGCTCGCGCGTCTTCTCGCTGGTCTTCCAAGGTGTGGAAGGCGGCAAGTGGATCGAACACATGCTGTCGAACCTGCCCGGCGGCCAGGTGGGCTTCCTCATCGTCGTCAACATCTTCATTTTCTTCCTGGCCTTCTTCCTGGACTTCTTCGAGATCGCCTTCATCATCCTGCCGCTGCTGGGGCCAGTGGCCGACAAGATGGGCATCGATCTGGTGTGGTTCGGCGTGATGCTGTGCGTGAACATGCAGACCAGCTTCATGCACCCGCCGTTCGGCTTCGCACTGTTCTACCTGCGTGGCATTTCGGACACCCTGTTCAAGAATGGCTCTCTGCCACGCAAGGTTGAATCAAGCGACATCTACCTGGGCGCCATCCCTTGGGTCGTGATGCAGTTGATCCTGGTAGCGATCGTGATCTTCGTGCCCGAAACGGTCACTGTCTTCCTGGAGAAGGAGCAAGCGGTCGACATGAACAAGGCCTCGGAGCTGCTGGAACAAATGGGCGGCGGCCGCACCAGCGACGAGCCGGCACCGGAGCTGAACATGGCTCCGGACGGCGCATCGTCGCCCAGCTCATCGGCCGAAGACCCTATGGAGGCCTTCAAGCACGCCGCAGAACAGGATGCGGCGGCAGCCAAAAAGTAGGAGTCTTCCCGACTTGGAAAGAGGGGGCCGACGAGGCATGGCGTGACTTCTTTCCCGGCTGCTGCGACCCATCGATCGCGTGCCGACCGATACGGCAGCGGCCACCATGCCCACAGCGTTTCCGGCCCAAAGGAGGCGCCCTCCGGGCTAATCGGATCGCCGTCATCACCGCCCAGGCTCATGCCCATCGGCATGCCTGGGCGGTGTCCATTCAGCCGCCGCCCTTGGTGACCATGCTGACACTCCTCGCCGTCGTGTTCGTGCTGGCCTACTTGGCCATCGCCCTCGAACACCCTCTGGGCATCAACAAATCTGCCTCCGCCCTGGTCGGCGCCGGCACCCTCTGGACGATCTACGCCTTGTCACAGGGTGATCCTTCGGTGGTCACCAGCCAGCTCAATGAGTCGCTGATGGGCACGGCACAGATCGTGTTCTTCCTGATCGGGGCGATGACCATCGTCGAGGTGGTGGACGCGCACCAGGGCTTCGATGTCATCACCGCTCGCATCCAGACCACCAAGCTGTCCAGCCTGATGTGGCTCGTGGGCCTGGTGACGTTCTTTCTCAGCGCCATCCTCGACAACCTGACGACGACCATCGTGATGGTCTCCCTGGTCCGCAAGCTTCTGCGCCGGCCCGAGGATCGGCTCTTTTTCGCCGGCATCGTCGTCATTGCGGCCAACTCGGGCGGCGGGTGGACGCCTATCGGCGACGTCACCACCACCATGCTGTGGATCGGCGGCCAGATCTCCGGCCTGGGCATCATGAAGGCCCTGCTGCTGCCCTCGCTGGTCAGCACGCTGGTGCCACTGGCGGCCACCGCCTATGTGCTGCGCGGCCGCCTCGTCGAGAGCCCGCCGCGCGACGGCGCGAACTCATCGAGCCAGACCACCGCCTTCGAGCGCAATCTCATGTTCGTGCTCGGCCTGGCCGTGCTCGTGGCCGTGCCCGCCTTCAAGACCTGGACCCACCTGCCCCCGTTCATGGGCATCCTCTTCGGCCTGGGCATCCTGTGGTTGGTCGGCGACATGGTTCACCGGCATAAGCCCGAGGATGACAAGCACCACCTCACGTTGGTGCACGCCCTCAGCCGCATCGACATGGGGTCGATCGTGTTCTTCATCGGCATCTTGCTGTCGGTGGCCACGCTGGAGCACACCCACCTGCTGGCCGCCCTGGCCCACTGGCTCGATACCACCATCGGTCGGCAAGACGTGATCGTGCTCATCATCGGCCTGGCCAGCGCGGTGGTGGACAACGTGCCCCTGGTGGCTGCCAGCATGGGCATGTACAGCCTTGAGCAGTACCCCACCGACCACTTCCTCTGGGAGTTCCTCGCCTACTGCGCCGGCACGGGTGGCTCCATCCTCATCATCGGCTCTGCCGCCGGCGTGGCCGCCATGGGCCTGGAAAAGATCAGCTTCGGCTGGTACCTCAAGCGCATCAGTGGCCTGGCGCTGATGGGCTACTTGGCGGGCGCAGCCGTGTACCTCGTCACCCGCTGATGGCAAAGCGGCAGCAGCCAGCAAAAAGCCCCCGGGCCATCGAGGCCGCGGGGGCTGTTTGATTCGGCGGCGCAGCCCACCGAAGGGTGGGCCACGCTGCGTCAAGATCAGAGCTTCTGGCTTTGCATGAAGTCGTCGAAGCCAGCCTCGGCGAAGCGGAACCAGAGGTTCTGGTCGCGACGGAAGTTGGCGAAGTCTTCGTAAACCTTCTTCCAGTTCGGGTTCTTGCCCGACAACTCGCTGTACAACGCCATCGCCTCCTTGAAGCACGCGTCCATCACATCCTTAGGGAAGCGGACGAGCTTGGTGCCGGATCCCACCAACTGCTTCAGCGCCGCCGGGTTCTTGGCGTCGTACTTGCCCTGCATGTCGATGTGGGCCGCCGCCGAGGCGCATTCGATGATGGCCTTGTACTCGGACGAGAGGGCGTCATACGCCTTGGTGTTGACGAAGAAGTCGAGCTGCGGGCCACCTTCCCACCAGCCGGGGTAGTTGTAGAAGCCCGCCACCTTGTTGAAACCCAGCTTCTGGTCGTCGTAGGGGCCCACCCACTCGGCGGCATCGATCGTGCCCTTTTCCAGGGCAGAGTAGATTTCACCGCCCGGGATGTTTTGCGGCACGCCACCGACGCGCTCGATCACCTTGCCGCCGAAGCCGCCAATGCGGAACTTCAAGCCCTTCATGTCGGCCAGGGACTTCACTTCCTTCCGATACCAGCCGCCCATCTGGGCACCGGTGTTGCCACCCATGAAGTTGATGATGTTGTAGTTCCTGTAGAACTCGCGCATCAACTTCAGGCCATTGCCTTCGACCATCCAGGCCGTCATCTGCCGGCTGTTCAGACCGAACGGGATGGCGCAGCCCAAGGCAAAGGTTTCATCCTTGCCGAAGAAATAGTACGGCGCGGTGTGCGCCATTTCGACCGAACCGCTCTGCACGCCGTCCACGACCTGCAGGGGCGGCATGATTTCGCCACCGGCGTGCACCGAGATTTCGAACTTTCCGCCCGACAATTCCTTGACCTTTTTCGCGAACTCGTCGGCCGCACCGAAGATGGTGTCGAGCGATTTCGGGAAGCTGGATGCCAGGCGCCAACGCACATTGGCCTGGGCGTGCACGATGGCCGGCGCGGTACCTGCGGCCAGCACGCCGGCCAGACCGGCGCCACGAACAAAGGAACGACGTTCCATGGTCAAGAGTCTCCTGTTGCTTAGGGAACAAACCTCAGACGCGGCAAATTCTAGAAAGTGCCCCTCGGCGAATGGGCGGGGTATACCCGCTCGCATCGCGCATGCACTTCAGTGCCACGTTGACCCGAGCATCATCGGCGGCCGAACCTTGAAAGAGCCTGAAATTCGGGAAGGTACCTAGTCCAGGAGCAGCGGCCAGGCACGGAAAGGCAGGCCCACCGCAATCCACGCCGTGCCGGCGCACCGGCGTGCGGAAGCGCCTTCACGCGGCCCAGCGTGCCGCCGTGGGCTGGCCGACACCAACGGCAATCAGCTGCCGGCGAGCTTCATTCGATCCACCAGCACCGAGCCGATCGTCTTGGAGCCCATGTTGTAGGTGTCGGCACCGACTGCGACGATGCCCTTGAACATGTCTCGCAGGTTGCTCGCGATGGTGATCTCGTGCACGGGGTAGGCGATGCGCCCTTTCTCGACCCAGAAGCCGGCGGCTCCGCGCGAATAGTCGCCGGTCACGTAGTTCACGCCCTGGCCCATCAGCTCGGTGACGAACAGGCCGCGGTGCAGCTTGCGCAGCATCTGCTCGAGGTGGTCGCCCGGCTGAGTGAGCCGGCTGGTCAGGCGCAGGTTCTGCGATCCGCCCGCGTGGCCGGTGGTCTTCATGCCCAGCTTGCGGGCCGAGTAGCTCGACAGGAAGTAACCTTGCACCACGCCGCCCGCCACCACCTGGCGCGCCTGGGTGCGCACGCCCTCGTCGTCGAACGGTGCGCTGCCCTTGCCGCGGCGCAGGTGCGGGTCTTCGGACACATCGATGTGCTCGGGCCAGATCGTCTGGCCCAGGCTGTCTTGCAGGAAGCTGGCCTTGCGGTAAAGCGAGCCTCCGCTGGTGGCCTGGACGAACGCGCCCAGCAGGCCTGCGGCCACCGTCGACTCGAACAGCACCGGCACTTCGCAGGTCTTCACCTTGCGAGATTTCAAGCGCGAGAGCGCACGCTCGGCTGCATACCGGCCCACGGCCTCGGGCGACGCCATCTCCAGCGCGTCGCGCATCGAGGTGTACCAGTAGTCGCGCTGCATGTCAGAGCCCTTGCCCGCGATGGGCGAGACGGACAGCGAATGCCGCGAGCTGGCGTAGCCACCGCGGAAGCCCCGGCTGTTGCCGGCCCAGAAGTGAGACTGCTGCGCCGAGACCGATCCGCCTTCGGAATTGGTGATGCGGGCGTCGACCGCCAGCGCAGCTTCTTCGGCTCGCTTGGCCAGGTCGGCCGCGGTCTCGGCATCAAGCGCCCACGGATGGAACAAATCCAGATCCCGCGTCACCTCATCGGCCGTGGCCAGGTCTTCAGCGTCTGGCAGGCCGGCGGCCGGGTCTTCGGCGGTGAAGCGAGCGATGTCGTAGGCAGCGCGCACTGTCTGCGACAGCGCAGTGGCGGAGAAGTCCGACGTGCTGGCATTGCCACGCCGCTGCCCCAGATAGACCGTCACACCCACGGATTTGTCCCGGTTGCGCTCGACATGCTCGACCTCGCCCATGCGCACCGACACGCTCATGCCGCTGCCTTCGCTGACTTCGACCCCGGCATCGCTCGTTCCCAGATCTCGGGCCATCGCCAGCACGTCGTCGACGATCTGCTGGAACTGTTCGCGGCTGTAGGCAAATCCGGCGCGGCTGTCATGGGTCATGTCTTGAGGCTCGATGCTGAAGTGCGAAACCCGCCGGAGCGGCCCCGTCAGAGCGGGGCGCCCCGGGCGGGCGGCGCGTTGAATTGCGGGACAATCATAGCGAGCCTGTTCCGAGTCCAGTGAAACGGAGAGATCGGATGTTCGTGGGCACCTGCCAGTGGCGCAATCAAGGCGCCAAGCGCAGCCGGGTTGGACACCCGGCGAGCATTGGCAACGCCGAGTGCGCCGCTGGCAGGTGCCCACCCTGTGGGCCGGTGCCTGGCAGGGCGCGCCGCGGCGTTGCGACCCTTGCCCAGGCATACAGCCTGGGCTGCGGGCCGCGCCTTGCTGCGCGCCCTGCCAAACACCGGCGAACTTCCGATTTCTCCGTTTCACTGGACTAGCATCCCGATCCCTTTGCACGAACCGCCCCGAGAGATGGATACCGACCCCAAGGATGTGGTGGAGCAAGCGGTGCAGGCCGCTGAACGAAGCACCCGATTGAACGCCACCGTGGCCATCACCGTGGCTGCACTGGCCACCTTCATGGGCATCTGCAAAGTCAAGGACGACAACATCGCGCAGGCCATGCAGCAGGCTCAGGCCGACAAGTTGGATCACTGGGCCTACTACCAGGCCCGCAACCTGCGGCAGGAAGTGGCCGAGGCCAACACCGTGCAACTCGAACTCGCACGCCCATCGGCGACCAGTGCATCCCACGCCGCGGCTTACGACCAGGCCATCGAGCGCTATCGGCAACTGGCCGCAGACCAGGCCCGTAAGAAGGAGGAGCTGAAATCCCAGGCGGAGGAGGACCAGCGACGCTATGAGGCGCTGAACTACCGCGATGATCAGTTCGACCTGTGCGACGCGTTGCTGGCCATCGCGATCGCCATGTTGGCGGTGACGGCGTTGACGCAGCTGTGGGCCTTGTACTGGGTGGCCCTGCTGCCCACAGGCTTTGGCGTGTTGATGGGCATGGCGGGTCTGTCGGGCTGGCACCTGCACCCCGAGGCGCTGGTGCAGCTGCTGTCTTGAACGAGGTGTGACGGCAGCAGTGGTGTCGCACGGGGCCGGCGCACAGGGTCGGCGCACAGATTCGGCGCCTTGGGCCAACGCAACGGGGCGGGTGATACTCCCTCGCATGAACGCTCCACTTCGCGCGCTGCGCGGCGACATCACCCGGCTGGAGGTGGACGTGATCGTCAACGCAGCGAACAGCTCGTTGCTGGGCGGCGGCGGTGTCGACGGCGCGATCCACCGCGCGGCGGGGCCCGACCTGGTCGCGGCGTGCCGTCTGCTGGGTGGCTGCAAGACCGGCGAGGCGAAGATCACCCCAGGCTTTCGCCTGCCGGCGCGCTGGGTGGTGCACACGGTGGGGCCGGTGTGGCGCGGCGGCGGTCATGGCGAAGCGGCGCTGCTGGCCTCTTGCTATGCGCGCTCACTGCAGCTGGCCCTGCGCGAGCAGGCGCGGCAGATCGCGTTTCCCTGCATCAGCACGGGCATCTACGGCTACCCGCTCGAACCGGCGGCCGAGCTGGCGGTCGCCACGGTGCGCCAGGTGCTCACAGAGAACGACCCGGCCTCGATCGCCGAAGTGATCTTCTGCTGCTTCTCCGAGGCCGATCTCGCGGTCTATCAAAGCTTGCTGCGGCGGGACGGCGATTGATGTCTGACTCGTCAGATGCACTGTGCCTGCGGGCGGCCGATGCCGAGTCGTCGGCCGCATGGACAGCCCAATGGCATGCGGCCTTCACCGAGGCGTTCGCCGACTATCTGATCGGCCCCTTCACGCTGACGCTGTCGCAATGGCCGGGCTTTCTGGCGCGACAGGGCATCGATCTGTCGCTCAGCCGAGGTGCTTTTTCGGGCGGGTCGCTGGCGGCGTTCGCGCTGGTGGCGCCTCGGGCCGCGCTCGGACGCTGGCGGCTGGGCACGATGGGCGCAAGGCCGGCCGCGCGCGGCAGCGGTGCCGGGCAGCGACTGCTCGACGACTTCATCGAGCGCAGCCGGCAAGCTGGCATGCACGCGCTGGAGCTGGAGGTGTTCGCGGCCAATGAGCGCGCCGTTCGCTTGTACCGAAGCCGCGGCTTCGAGATCGTGCACCCGCTGTGGGGCTACGAGCGCTCGCCCTCCGGCACGCCCGCCCGATTGCAGAACGTTGGCCTGACCTCAGTGGTGCAAGCGGTGCCGCTGAAGGCCGCCTGGCGATGGCTGGACGATGCCCAGACACGCATCGACAATCTGCCACTGCAGGTGACATCACCGGTGCTGCAAGCCCAGGCCTCCACCGTGCCGATGCAGGCCTGGCAGTGCGCGCAAGCGCAGCTGGTGTTCAGCGAACCGGCGGAAGGTGGCACCCTCACGCTGCACAGCCTGGTCGACCACGATCCCCAGCTGGAAGGCGCCCAGGCGCTGGCCGAGGCCTTGGTGGCGCGCTTTCCCGATCGCCCCATGCGGGCGCCTCAGCTTCACCGCCCCGATCTCGGGGGCGACGCGCTCGTCCGGATCGGGTTCCAGCCTTTGCCGCTGCACCAGTGGCTGATGCAGCGGCCAGTCTGACCCGGGCACACCCGACGGTTTCGGGTGCGGCGCCGGGCCTCGGCCCACCCAAGCACCGGCGGGCGCTTGCAGCGTGACAGGTCCGCCACACTGACCATGCACCCAACACCCAGCACCGTGCGCCGTGCACCATGCACCGGGATGGCTCATGAATGACGCGGCGCTGACGTGGCCCTGACATCCCCCTGTTTCGATCTGGCGGCACACGAAACCGGCTGCATCGGTGAACAATAGTGCCGATACTGCGATCGGACGCACGCATGATGCTGCGCCACACGAACAAGAGCAGGGGATGTCTTGATGCCGTTTGGCGACGACGGCGGCGCTTGGCCGCCACCCACTGTCAGCCGCCCGCTGCCATGTCAGCCTGGGCGGCAGCGCCGTTGCGAGGCTGGCGGCTGATGGACGCCTTGTCCTCGCTGCACGGTCACGAGGTGGGGCGCGATGAGGCGCCTGCCCTGTGGGCCACCCTGGACGAACTCGCCGCCCGGCTGCGCATGCAGCCCGTTGACCGCATCCTGGTCATCAGCGGCCCTGGCGCCGCCGCCATGGAACACCCTGAACTCCGGCGCCCCTGGCGGCGCCAGCGCACGCTGGCGGTCGGCCTTCCGCTGTTGGCGGGGCTCACGGTGGTGCAGATGCAGGCCGTCATCGCGCACGAGATGGCGCACTTCTCGCAGCACTTCGGCTGGTTTGGCTACTGGTGGTCGTGGGCGGCCCAGGTGGGCCGGCGATGGCTGGGTGCCTCCGCGGCATCGGCATGGTTTTCCAGCCGCAGCGCCCATGGCTTCGGGCCTTGGCTGGGCCAGGCGGCTGGTGCCGCCGCCGCGCGCGCCGAATTCGAAGCCGACGCCTGGGCCGCCAAGGTCACGTCCGCCGGTGCGCTGGGGGAAGCCTTGTTGCGGCTGGCGGTGGCCTCGGCGAAACCGGCGCCGGTCTTTGGTGACGGGCCGCTCCCCGAAGCCCCCTGGCATGACGCGGCGCCGGGCCTGGGTGCCGCCGTCGGCGTCGGCGAGCTGGCGGATGCCCTGCGGCTGGACAGCGAGCGCCACGCCCGACAGGCGAGGTCGCGGGGCGCCCACCCTTCGGCTCAAGACCGCATCGACGCCTTGCATTGGCCGGCGCCGGCCGAACTGCCCGCGATTCCCACCGACGAGGCCGCCGGCCCGCGCTGGTGGGGCGAGGCGGGCTGGGCGGAGCGGCTTCGCTTTGAGCGCCTTTGCTGGCGAGCCGAGAACGCGCGTGCCTGGCACACCGAAGCCTGCTGGCGCGAGGCCTGCAGTGCCGAGCTGGCGCGCGTCCGTGCAGACGACCTCGACACCGTCTGGGAATGCGCGCACACATTGGGCTTGACGCTGCCGCTGCCGCCGGACGACGACCTGACACCCGACGCAGCGCCCCCGCTTCATGCCTACTGGCGTGGTGTGGCCTGGCAGGCCAGTGACGCCGCCGAGGCGACCTGGTGGCTGCAAGCCGCCGCGCGCCACAGCGCCGGGCTGGAGGCCCCCGCCTGTCTGCGCTTGCTCGAGCCCATGCCCGGCCGGGCGCCCCGCAGCGCGCAGGTGCGCGAATCGCTGGCCGACGCACGCGAGCGCCGCAACCACGCCAAGGCCCGCGCGGCTGAAGCCGGCTGGGCCGAAGCGCATCCGGTGCAAGCCGCCGCCTGGCGCACCGGCGCATTGCGGCAGGCGCTGGCAGCCGACCCGGCGGTGCTGGAGGCCTTCTGGCTGCAACAGACCATCGACGCGCCGGGCGCGCGACGCTACCCGATCGTCACCTTGTGCCTGAGTTTGAGCGAGGAAGCCTCACACGACGCGGCCGCCTGCGCCATGGCTTACAGCCCCCTGCTGGCCCGCGTGATCACGCCAGCGGCCGTCGGGCAGGTGGAGTGTCTCGGGCAGGGCGGCGTATCGCCGGTGTCCCTAGCGCGCCTGCTGGAGCGACAGCCCGAGCTGCGCTTGAAGTAGCCACCACCACGTTCAAGGGCCCCTGGTATCTGGCAGGCGGATGGCGGGCAGGTGGCCTGGCATCGACAATCAGCGCTTTCGACAACACGCGCCTCAGGCTTGCGGCTGCAGCTGACGGGCGAGCACGGTCACCCCCGCGCGCCAAGCGCCGCAGGGTGCGACACCGTCTCGCCGCCGACACGCCGGCCCGCCATCGGGGCCCATCCAGGGGGGATCACTCATGCCATTCGTCGGCCTCGGCCTTCATTTCCTGATCGCCATCTTCTTTGCGATCCATGTCATCCGCACCGGCCAGCAGATGTACTGGCTGATCATCCTGTTCTCGTTCCCGGTGCTCGGCAGCATCGTGTATTTCGTGGCCATCTACCTGCCCAACTCGCGGCTGGAACGTGGCGCCAGGCAGGCCGTGGCGATTGCCGCCAAGGCGCTCGACCCGACTCGCGAGTTGCGTGAGGCGCGCGCCGCCTTCGACTACACCCCCACCGCGCAAAACCAGATGCGCCTGGCCGCCGCCCTGCTCGGGGCCGGCCAGGCAGAGGAAGCTGCCACCAACTACGAAGCGTGCCTGAAGGGCCCCTTCGCCAGCGACCTGGACATCCGCTGGGGCGCGGCACGCGCCTGGCTGGCCAGCGGTCGCCACAGCCAGGCGGCGAGCCAGTTGCAGGCCATCCGCACGCAGGATGCGAACTTCCGGGCCGAAGAGATCGCCCTCGCGCTGGGCCGCGCACTGGCCGGTGCGGGCCGGCAGGAGGAAGCCCGCGCGGAATTCGATTCCGCACTGCAGCGATTCGGCAGCTTCGAGGCCCGTGCAGAGTACGCGATCTGGGCCGTGACGAACGGCGATCGTCCGCTGGCCGAACGGCTGGACGCCGAGATCCAGCAGTCGATGGCGCGCTGGAACCGCCACACCCGCGAGCTCAACCACGCCACGCTGCAGCGACTGCGGGCCGCCTTCGCGGCCGGCCGGGGCTGATGCCGGCGCCGAAGCCCGCTCGATTGCAGGCCTTTGCCGGCTTTGCGAGACTGCGCGGATGAAGTATCTGCACACGATGGTCCGCGTGACCGATCTCGACGCCTCGTTGCGTTTCTATGTCGACGCCTTGGGGCTGGAGCTTCTCTCCCGCAAAGACGTGCCGGCGGGCCGCTACACGCTGGTGTTCCTCGCCGCGCCGGGCGACCACTCGGCCCAGATCGAGCTCACCCACAACTGGGACCCAGAGGTCTACACCGGCGGTCGCAATTTCGGACACGTGGCCTACGCGGTGCCCGACATCTACGCGACTTGCCGCCGGCTGATGGACCACGGCGTGACCATCAGCCGCCCGCCGCGCGACGGCCGCATGGCCTTCGTGCGTTCGCCCGATCAGATCTCGATCGAGCTGCTGCAAGCGGGCGAAGCGCTGGCGCCAGCCGAGCCGTGGAGCTCGATGCCCAACGTCGGCAGCTGGTAACCGGGCCGCTGCGTCAGCGCGCCTGCGTCTGCCCGTAGTAGGTGGGCGCGGGGTTGCTGAGCGACCAGAGATACCGGCTCTGGGCATTGAGCAACGACAGCCGGGCCAGCGGATGACTCAGGCCCTGCTGGTGGCCGCGGGCCGTATCGCGCCCGCCGGCCGAATTGGCCTGCGCGACGCCCAGAGGCCCCGTGCCCAGTTGGTTGCCGATGTGCCGTGCCACCTGCTGCCGCACCGCCGGGTCCTGCCGCATCTGGGCGACACAGCCCGCCGATGCGCTCAACAGCATTTCGCCGCCTCGCAGGTCGACGCATCCGGCCATGGCGGGCGAGCTGCCGGCCAAAAGCCCGGCAAAAAGCCCGGCATAGAGCCCGACCAGTCCACACCGCGTGGCGAGCCGGGCCGGCACCACCAGGGCGGGCAGGCGAAACAAGGAAGCAGGGCGGAAATGGCGGTGGGCGGTCTTCATGGTCGGCCGCCAAGATAGCAGCCGCCGACCGGCCTCTCGCCCCGCCTTGGCGTCGAGGCCACAGAGCGGTGTGACAGGCGCACACGGCGGTCAATGCCGTCGCGATTGAAGGCGCGACCTGTAACCCTCAGTAACGCCTCGACGAGCCCGGCGGAGTGGGTGGGCCCCGAAAGTCACGGCTCCGCCGCCGGCTCCATCACCGAGCCCGGCAGGGCCTCGAGCATCCGATCGAGCAGCCGCGGCAAATCGGCCGGGCCGTCCAGGAAATACAGCGCCTGGGACAAGGGATCGTCGTGACCGACGCGCACGGTGAACCAGGTGGGCTCGGGCCGGGCAAAGACCGGTTCATCGTTCACATCGTCGCCGACGAACACCGCCGCCCCCGCGCCGCTGGCCGCCACCAGGGCCGCGACCGCGTCGGCCTTGTCTCGCGCCCCCGCAGCGACGATGTTGACGACCATCTTGCCGCCAAAGACGGCGAGCGAGGTGGGCAGCGCTCGCACCAGGTCGGCAATCGCCTGCTGGGCCAGGTCGCGGTCGCTGGCGAGGCGGTAGTGCAGCGCGAACGACATGACCTTGTCTTCGACCGTCACGCCCGCATCACGCAACCGGTCGGCCGATGCCCGCAGCTGCTCGCGCGCGAAGGCCAGGTCGCGCGCATGTGCCGCCGACTGGCCGGTGGCCGGGTCGTCGGCCTCGTCCTCGGCCCCGTGGTTGCCCACGATGCGCCAGGGTGTGAACAAAAGCCGTGGCCGCACATCCTGCACGCGGCGGCCCGACACCACCGCCACCGGCAAGCGGCTGGCCAGCCGCTGCAGCCGGTGGGCCACTGGAGCGGGCACGCGCGCGTCGCCCGGGCGGGCCACGATCGGCGCCAGCGTGCCGTCGAAGTCAAAGGCCAGCAGAGGTCGGCGCTGCATCGTCTCCAGCAGCGCGGCTTCACCGTCAGGCGTGAAGAGTCTTTTCATCCGGTTCGCTGTTCGTGTGTCGTTGCACCCGCGCGGCAATGCGTTCGCGCAGTCGATATCGGCCGGCGTCAGCCAGCATGCGGCCGGCCCAGCGGAACACGTTGTTCTCACGCACCGTCATGCGCAGGCTGGCCATGCGCTCACGCTGCTCGGCCGCCGGCATGGTGGCGGCGCGGTGCAGTGCATCGGCCGTTTCCTCGACGTGGTATGGGTTGACGATCAAGGCCTCGGAGAGTTCCCGCGCCGCCCCCGCGAAGCGGCTGAGCACCAGCACGCCCTGTTCGTCGTCACGCGCGGCGACGAACTCCTTGCTGACCAGGTTCATCCCGTCGTGCAAGCTGGTCACCACGCAGATGTGAGCGGCCCGGAACAGCTCGTTCACGGCCTCGTGATCGTGGTGCTCGGCCAGCAGGCGAACGGGCTGGTAGCCCGGCTGGCCGTAGCGCGTGTTGATGCGATCGGTGACGCTGTGGATGCGCTGCTGAAAAGCCCGGTACTCTTCCAGCGCACTTCGGGTGGGGGCCGCGACCTGCACGAACACGAACTTGCCGACCCAGTCGGGGTACTTCTCCAGCAGCCGCTCGACCGCGTGCAGGCGCTCGAGAATGCCTTTGGTGTAGTCGAAGCGATCTACCCCGACCGCGAGGATGGTGAACGGGCCCAGGCCCAGGCGATCGAAGACCCGGCGCCGGCATTCCTCGATCGAGGGCCAGCCTCGATCGCCCTCTGGCCAGTCGATCGAGATCGGGTAGCTCTCGACCAGCGTCTCCTTGTCGTGAAACGAGATCGTCGAGTGCTCGTGCTCGATGCGCGCCTCCAGGCTGCGATCGACCGTCTCGATGAAGTTCTTGCAGTGAAAGCGGGTGTGGAAGCCGAGGATCGTGCTGCCCAGCATGCCTTGCAGAATTTCGCGTCGCCACGGGCAGATGCCGAACGACTCGGGGTTCGGCCAAGGGATGTGCCAGAAGGTGAGAATCGTCGCGCGGGGCAAGCGTTCGCGGATCATCGCCGGCAGCAAGGCGAAGTGGTAGTCCTGCACCAGCACCACCGGGTCGTCGCCACGGGCTTCAGCCGCCACCGCGTCGGCAAAGCGCTCGTTGACGTGCTTGTACATCTCCCAATCGGATTCACGAAACACGGGCCGCACATGGGCCACGTGACACAACGGCCACAGGCCTTCGTTGGCGAATCCGTTGTAGTAACCCTCTTCTTCTTCCTTCGTCAGCCAGACCCGCCGCAGCGAATACTCATTGGTGCCCGGCGGCACCGCGATGCGGTCGTGCGCATCGACGAAATCGCGGTCGGCGCTGCCGCTGCCGTGAGCGATCCAGGTGCCGGAGCAGGCACGCATCACCGGCTCGACCGCGGTGACGAGGCCGCTGGCTGGCCGACGCACGATGACCTGCCCATCATCGAGCCGCTCATGCAAATAGGGCTCGCGGTTCGAGACGACGATGACCTGATCGCCGCGCAACTGGGTGAGCAGCAGCGAGCGCAATCGCTCGGGATTCCAGCCCGTCACCAGATCGAGGCCGCGCCGGTATTCGTCTTCCAGATCGCGCAGCCTCGCGCGCACCTCGCTGGCGAATGGTTGCAATTCAGGAGGCGGCAACAGTGGCACGAGCAAGCCTTCGCCCCGCAGAATGCCTCGCATGCCGGAGACCCATCCCCGCCAGCTGATCTGCGCGACCACCACGGTGATCAGCGCCACCGCCACGCCCAGCAGAACGATGAACCCGACGAGGTAGCGCCGAGTGTCCTGGCTGCGTTTGTCGATGAAGCTCATGTCGTGCAGCATCACCAGGCTCGCACCGTCGACGTCATCGCCCTTCAAGGGTTGCACGCCCACATGCACCGAGCCCGATTCGAGCAAGAGCCGCGGCACCGTCTGGTCGGACAGTTCTCGGGCCCGCGTGCAGCCCAGCGTCTTCGGGTAGCCCTCGGTGCGACGAAGCATCTCACCATCGGGGCCGCACAACGCGATGGCCACCAGGCGCTCGTCCTGCACGGCCCGATCAAAGAGCGACTGGATGCGCCACGATTTCCCGTCGGCCTGCGCTTCGTTGATCGCATCCGACAAGGTGTTGGCCACCAACGCGTCGCGGGTGTTGAGATCGCGCGCAAACCAGCGTAGCGTGAGCCTGTCCATCAAGGGCAGGGCCACGAGCGCCGCCACTGTCAGCGTGAGCAGCAGTGGAACCAGAAAGCGCAATTGGAGACGAAGAGTTTTCATGGTGAACATCGGCAACCGTTGGGGCAAACAGCGTGCCCGGGTTGCTTCACTTGATTCGCATCGGCCAGGGTAGGCCAGTGCGCACCATTTAACCGTTTGGGTTTGTGTCAATGCATATCGATCCTAAGAAGAACTCCCTCGACTTGGCCCTGACGGGAAACTGTGCCGTCAGTTCTCTCATTGAACGCACCGGCGACATCGTCTGGTGCTGCATGCCGCGCTTCGATGGCGATCCGGTGTTCCACGCGCTGCTGGGCGCGCCCTCGGGCGATCGCGAAGATGGACGGCTGTCTGTCGAGCTCGAGAACATGGTGCGCGCCGAGCAGGCGTATGTGCCAGGCACCGCGATCGTCCGCACACGGCTCTATGACGACCAGGGCCAGGCCATCGAGCTCACCGATTTCTGCCCGCGCTTCTGGCACCACGGCCGCATGTTCCGGCCGGCCCAGTTGGTGCGACGGATCCGGCCGCTGCACGGGCATCCGCGCATCCGGATCGTGGCCAGGCCGCGTGGCGAGTGGGGCACGGTCGCGCCCGTGCTCACGCGTGGCAGCAATCATCTGCGTTATGTGCTGCCGGGCCAGACGCTTCGGTTGAACACGAGCGCGCCACCGACCTACATCGCGGCCGAACGGTGGTTCTCGCTGCATTCGTCAGTGAGCATGATCCTGGGGCCCGACGAGACCTTCGAGGGCGGCATCGACCAGACCGCGCGCGACTTCGAGGAGCAAACCATGCTGCACTGGCAGCAATGGACACGTCGTCTGGCGGTGCCGTTGGAGTGGCAGGACGCGGTGATTCGCGCCGCCATCACGCTGAAGCTGTGCCAGTTCGAAGAGACGGGCGCCATCGTGGCTGCGATGACCACCAGCATTCCCGAGGCACCGAACAGCGGTCGCAATTGGGACTACCGCTTCTGCTGGCTGCGTGATGCCTTCTTCGTCGTGCGGGCGCTCAACAGCCTGTCCGAGGTGGGCACGATGGAAGACTACCTGCGCTGGATGCACGACGTGGTGCGGTCGTCAGACGGGCATGTGCAGCCGCTGTACGGCATCGACCTCGAACGCCAGTTGACCGAGCGCATCGAAAAGGCCATGCCGGGCTACCGTGGCATGGGCCCGGTGCGTGTGGGCAACCAGGCCTTCGAACACTTCCAGCACGACGTCTACGGCAACATCGTGCTGGGCTCGTCACAGGCGTTCCACGATCACCGCCTGTTCCGCCGCGCCGATGCCAACGACTTTGCGCAGCTGGAGCAGGTGGGCGAGCGCGCCTTTGCGCTGCACGACCGGCCCGATGCCGGCATGTGGGAGCTTCGCACCCGCGCGCGCATCCACACCTCGTCGTCCTTGATGTGCTGGGCCGCCTGCGATCGGCTGGCCAAGATCGCCCAGGTGCTGCAACTGCCGCAGCGCGTGAGCCACTGGCGAGACCGCGCCGACATGATCCGCCAGCGCATCCTGGCCGAAGCCTGGAGCGATGAGCGGCAAGCGTTTGTCGAAAGCTTCGGTGGGCGGGAGCTGGACGCCAGCGTGCTGCTGATGGCCGAAGTGGGCTTCCTGCCGGCCAGCGACCCTCGCTTCATCAGCACCGTGGACGCCATGGAACGCACGCTGTGCGACGGCCCCTTCATGCGCCGATACGAGGCGCCCGACGACTTTGGCCGGCCCGAGACGGCGTTCAACGTGTGCGCCTTCTGGCGCGTCGATGCGCTGGCACGCACCGGCCGTCGCGAAGCCGCTCGCGAGGCCTTCGAGGCGCTGCTGGCCCGCCGCAACCATGTCGGGCTGCTGTCCGAAGACCTCGACCCGGTGACCGGCGAGCTGTGGGGCAACTTTCCTCAGACCTACTCGATGGTGGGCATCATCAACGGCGCGATGCAGCTCTCTGCGCCATGGGCGGATGCGGTTTGAAGGCCTGGCGCGCGCTTGAGATGACCTTCGGCTGGGGCCGCATGGCCCCACGGCACACACCTGCCACACAGGCGCGATAACCTCGTCCTTCACGCCGACCCCAACGAGGAGCCCCCATGCCCACATCCGCTGCACTTCCCATGCGTTACCGCCGCCTCGGCCGATCCGGCCTCCAGGTCAGTGAGTTGTCGCTCGGGTCCTGGGTCACGTACCACAACCAGGTCAACGTGGACGCCGCTGTCGAGATGATGGCCGCGGCCCATGAGGCGGGCATCAACTTCTTCGACAACGCCGAAGCCTACGCCGGTGGCCGCAGCGAAGAGCTGATGGGGCAGGCACTGAAGCGCCTGAACTGGCCGCGCTTGAATTACGTCGTCTCGACCAAGTTCTTCTGGGGCCTGCCCGATCCGGTGACGGTCAACCGCCGCAACACGCTGAACCGCAAGTACCTGATGCAGGCGATCGACGGATCGCTGCGCCGCTTCGGCCTGGAGCACATCGACATCGTCTACTGCCATCGGCCCGATCCGAACACGCCGATCGAGGAAACGGTGCGGGCGATGAGCGACATGATCACCCAGGGCAAGGCGCTGTACTGGGGCACGAGCGAATGGAGCGCTGCGGAGATCCGCGCCGCCTGGGACCTCGCGGATCGCCACCACCTGCACAAGCCGGTCGTCGAGCAGCCGCAGTACCACCTGTTCCACCGCCAGCGCGTGGAGCAGGAATACGCGCGCCTGTACGACGACATCGGCATCGGCCTGACCACCTGGAGCCCCCTCGCCTCGGGCCTGCTGAGCGGCAAGTACGCCAGCGGCATCCCGGCCGGCTCGCGCGGCGCGATGGAAAGCATGGGCTTCCTGCGCGACGGGCTGACCGACGCCGCCAAGAATGCCGCCGTCACCGAACTGGCCCCCATCGCGCGCGACCTGGGCGCCACCCTGGCCCAGTTGGCCATCGCCTGGGTCACCAAGAACCCGCACGTCTCCAGCGTGATCACCGGCGCGTCCAAGGTCGAGCAACTGCACAGCAACCTCGGCGCGCTCGCGGTGGCCGACCGATTGACGCCCGACATCATCGAACGCATCGAGGCGATCACTTCGCCGCTGGCGGGTTGAAGGCATTCGGCACGGCAGCGATGCCCCCCTTCACCCGCGCTCAAGGCGACTATGCCGTCTCCACCGACCCCGCGCGGCTGGACTTCGACGCCATCCACGCCTACCTCACGCGCAGCTACTGGTCGCCCGGCATCTCGCGTGAGCTGGTCGAGCGGGCCGCGGCGAATTCGCTGTGCTTCGGGCTCTACCGGGGTGACGAGCAGGTGGGCTATGCCCGCGTGGTGACCGACCAGGCGACCTTCGCCTACCTGTGCGATGTCTATGTGCTGGAGGCCCACCGGGGTCAGGGGCTGTCGAAGTGGATGATGCAGTCCATTCAGTCGCACCCAGGCCTGCAGCACCTGCGGCGCTTCATGCTCGCGACTCGGGACGCCCATGGGCTGTACGCCGGCTTCGGATTCGCGCCACTGGCGCATCCCGAACGGTTGATGGAAATCGTGGTGCCGGACGCGCACCTGCGGGCGCCTGCCCGCTGAGAGGGCGCCCCAAGGGCCGGAGCTCGCCCCCTGGCTCAGCGCTTGCGCGCCAGCAGCACCGGCTGGAACAGCACGTCGTCGTGCCGCTCCATCTGGGTGAAGCCGGCCACATGCAGCAGGGTCATCAACTGGTCGATCGTCACCGCGTGGTAGCGGCCGCTCAGCACCCGGGTGTCGCAGTGGCCATCGGCCGATTCGCGGGTGAGGTAGATGCGCAGATCGTAATGGTGGTCACCATCCCACTCCCAGACCTGGGTGGCCAGGAAGCGCTGGCCGTTCTCGTAACGCAAGCCGTAGGGCCGGACGTCCGGATTCTGCCGCGGCGTGGCGGCGTAGTCGCGCACGGACAGCACGACGAGGCCGCCCGGCTTCAGGCAGCGGTGCGCACTGCGGAAGGCCTGCAGCAGCTCGTCCTCGGTGAGCAGGTGGGGCACGCTGTTGTCGCAGGCGATCAGCGCATCGACGCTCGCGTCGCCAGCCAGCGCCAGGGTGCGCAGGTCATCGACACGCACCTCGGCTTGCAGCCGCCGGTGAACCAGCTCCTCGCGCAGCCGGCCCGCCGCGCCGGGTGAGATGTCGGACGCGGTGACGCGGTAGCCGTAGGTCAGCAGCCCCAGCGTCTGCGTGCCGATGCCGCATGCGGCGTCCAGCACCTGTGCCCCCGGCCCGACACCGTGGCGAGCCAGCAATCCGGCCAGCGCGCGGCCCTGGTGGGCCAGGGCGGCTTCCCAGTCGCCATAAAGCAGGTGGTAGAACGGGGCCAGTTCGTCGTAGAAGCTCGCGATCATCGGACCTCTCTGGGCTTTGGGGATGTCGGTGGCACTGGCGCGCCAGCGGGCATTTTGCGCCGCGTATCGCCGAATGAAAGTCGCTTGAGCGGCCGTCGGGTGGTCAATCAGCCGCGATTCAGCGCCGCCAGGCGCTCGGGCGTGCCGACATCCGTCCAGGCGCCACGCCACAGGCGCGCCCCGAGCCTGCGCTCGGCGATGGCCGCGTCGAGCCGCGGCCGCAGCGGCATCCGCGTTCCGACGGGAATGTCGCTGAACATCGCGGCGCGGAACAAGCCCACGCTGGCCCAGGTGAATCGCTCGTCGGCCTCGGCCAGGGCGAGTCCATCGGCGCTGATGCCGAAATCGCCGCGCGGGTGGTGCGGTGCATTCGGCACCATCCACAACTCTGCCAGCCGCTCGGGTCGCTGGCGCATCTCTTCGACCGCGGCCGCGGAGAAATCGAACCCCGGCACGAACACATCGCCCGAGACCACCCAGAACGGCGCGGCCCCATCGTCGGGCGCCAACCAGGGCAGGGCCTTGGCGATGCCTCCCGCCGTCTCGAGTGCGCCGCCGTGGTCGCGACCTTCCATCGAGTAGCGCAGCGTCAGTCCAAAGCGGCTGCCCTCTCCAAGCACCGAGGGAAACTGGTCTTCGAGCCAGGCGGTGTTGATGACCACCTCGCGAACACCGGCTGTCGCGAGCGCCGTGAGGTGCCATTCGATCAGGGGCCGGCCTTGCACCACCAACAGGGGCTTGGGAGTGTGGTCGGTCAAGGGCCGCATGCGCTCGCCCCGGCCCGCGGCCAGGATGATCGCGCGCGGCGCGTGCATCCCGGTGGCCGAGGTCACTGCAGCACCACCGTGGCCACGGTGCCAGGCTGCAGTTCAGCCTTCAAGGTGCAACCCTGGGCGCCCGACTGGGCACTGGCATTGCGCACCGCCGCCTTGGCATCGGCGCCACCGGCGTTGTAGGCATCGACACGCGCCACGCCACCGCAGGCCTTGGCACCCTGAAGGCGTGCCGTCACCGATTGCGCCTGGGCTCCGTTGTTGACGAGCATCACGTAGGTCTTGCCCTCGGCCTGCAAGGCGGCGGCGGGCAACTCGGCGCTGAGCTTGCGGCTGCCGACCACCTTGGCGCCCACCGGCACGCTGCCGAACAGCGCCTTCATCGCATAGGCCACCGGCCGCCGCTCACCCTCTTCAGAGAGCATGCCGTGCTCTTTCTTGGTGAAGCCGTGGTCCTGCAATTGCCAGTAGATGAGGCCATTGGCCCCCTGGCCCAGCAGCAAGGTGGCGCTGGCCGCCGCCTGCACCGCATAGGCCGGCGAATCGACATCCAGGTCGTTGGCCGCTTCGGCATCGTCGTCGTTGTGCTTCTTGACGCCGAATTCGGTGACCAGGATCGGGCCGAACTTGCCGCGCCCGAGGAAGCTGGCCATGCCCGGCGAGCCGGCATCGGCCAGCACCTGCGGCGTGACGTAGGAATGAGCACTGATGAAGCCGAGCGATTTGGCCGCGCTGGCATTGACCAAGCCGCCGATGTAGTGGTCGAAGTTGCGGATACCGGTTCCCGGGCCGGCGATGGCCCAGCTTTGCAGCCCGCGGGCATCCATCGCCGCACGGGTCCTCTGGACCAGCGCCGCATACTGCTCGCGCTCGTACTTGGTGTCCCAGGCGCCGTGGGGCTCATTGGTCAGCTCGACGGCCACCGCCTGCACGCCCTGGCGCTGCAGCCACACCATCTGCGCGGTGAGCAGGTTGGCGTAATCGGCAATGTGCTCGTTCTTCGCAAAATGCGCCTGTGACTTCGAGCCGGCCTTCTGCTTGCGCACCTCGGCCCATGGGGTGGGCATGCGCCAGAAAATCAGCACCGGCTGGATGTTCAGGGCCTTCATCCGCTGGTTGAAGGCGGCCAGACGGTCGCGCTGCGCGGGGTTGTCGTTGCGCTGCAGCACCTCCAGCAATTGATCGACGCTCATGCCCGGCCGCAGCTCGTCGAAGCTCAGCTTGGGGATGAGCGACACCCGCACAAAGCGGGCATTCAGCTCCTTGAGCAACTGGGTGCCGGCCTCGTCGCTGTCGGCCGCCGCGTTCAGCGCCGTCAGCTTCTGGCGCATCTTCGGCCCGATCTTGCCGCCGGCGGCCTCGCCACCGCCGCGATCGCCGCGCAACCAGACCTGCGTGCCGAAGCCGATGAAGTCGCGCGCCTGCGCGAAGTCGAAATCGACCGCCACTTCACCAGCGTGCGCGCTGGCGATCGCGAGGCCGGCCGCCAGCGCCGAGGCCCAGCGTGCGCGCCGGGAGCCCTGGGTGAGGCGGGTGTTGCAAGGGCCGTGGGGCCGACGGTCAAAAGGGCGGCAAATCGGGAGGCAAATGGGGAGGCGAATCATCGACAGCTTCTTTCCGGTGCAGATCTCGTTCTTGGCGTGCCGCACCTTAGCAGACCGACCCCGCCCGGCGCAGCAATACGCAGCAACACGGTAACTTGCTGTGGCAGCAGTGCGCCGCCTTCAGGTGTCACGCAGGCTGCGTCCGGGCCACGGCGCCCGAGTCGGCCAGAGCCCCACGCCACAGGCGATGGCGCTCCACCGACGCGGGCGCAAACAGCTGCAGCAAGCCGCCCAGCACCACCTCCGCACGGGCCGAGTGATCGGCGCCGACATTGCAGACGTACACGTCGACCGTGACCGCCCCCAGCTCCGGCCAGGTGTGCACCGCGAGGTGAGATTCGGCGAGCAGCACCACGCCGGTGATGCCGGGCGCGTGCTGGCCATCGGGCAGCGGTTCGAACTGGTGGAACACCTCGCCCACGGCCCGAAGACCAGCCGCCTCGACGGCCGCGCGGCAGGCTGCGCGCAGCACCTGCGGCTCGGTCATCGCCGGCAGGGTGGGGGCGCAGCCGCGCAGGTCGGCGGTGAGGTGCAGGCCTTGCATCGTGCTCGGGATTATCGGCGCCAGGCGCCACCCCCCAAAGGGGGCCCCTCGATCCAAGGGCCTCTCCCCCGCGGAGAAGGGAGGGCGCCGAACGAGGCCACTGCCTACGCTAGCGGCAGCGGTGAACGACACCGCCACCACCGGCGCCAAGGACCGGCGCTACTCAAACTTCAGGGAAACATCATGCGACTGAAACTGGCTCTCTCCATGACGACCGCGGCGTTGCTGGCGGCCATGGCCTCACCCGGGCACGCCACCGTGCTGCCCTACAAGAACGTCGACGCCTTGGTCAACGAGGCTGACGGCATCGTGATCGGCACGGTGCGTTCGGTGCAAGCGTCGGCGAGCAAGCCTCACGACGTGCACACCTATGTCACGCTGGACCATCTGGAGGTGCTCAGCGGCCGACTGAACGCCCCCACGCTGACCTTGCGTGTGCGGGGTGGTCTGGTCGATGGCCGTGGCCTGCATGTCGATGGTGCACCGAGCTTCGCGCCGAACGAACGCGTGCTGCTGTTCGTGCAAGGCAACGGCAAGGACCTCGTGCCGCTGGTGGGTTGGGGCCAGGGCATGTTCCGCCTGGTGCCCGATGCCGCAACCGGCAAGACCAAGGTGCAAGACGCCGAGGGCCACGACATCGTCGGCATGGCCGAGGGCCACGTGCAGCGCCGTGAGGGCGATGAGATGGACGTCGTGCTGCTGGGCGCCCCGGAGATGACGCGAGCCCGCACCCCGAAGCCCGAGATGCACGCCGGCCAGACGGACGACGGCTCGCCCAGCACGACGGTGCAAGTTCAGGCGATGCCGGCCCGCGCGATGTCGGCCGACCGCTTCGTGGCCGAGATGCGTCAGCGCGCCGCGGGACACGCCGGCAAGGCCCTGCGCAGCGTGACGCCGCAGGACGTGCAGACCGAGGACGCCGGCCAGGACGCCGCCGCCCCGAACCAGCGCGCCGCCCGTCAGCCGGTGGCGATGCCCGAGGGCGGTGGCGTGAGCCTGCCCTTGCCGCGCAGCCAGCCCGCCGTGGCCGACCAGCGCTGATGCGCGCGTCCATCGCGCCCCACGAACACTGAAACGATCAAGAGGATTTCATGAACACGACCCACCAAACCACCCGGGCCCGCCGCGGCCTGCCCAAAGCCGCAGCGGCCATCGGCCTGCTCGCCATGGCCGCTTCGGCCGCCCAAGCCGCCACCTGGCTCGAGTGCGAAGGCAACAAGATCAAGTGGAACAACAACTGGACCAACATGTACATCAGCACCACGTCGTTCCCCGCCGGGTCGACCTGGGACAGTGATCTGCAGAACGCCATGTGGCACTGGAACAATGTCAAGGGCTCCAGCTTCAACTTCTACGTGGGCCGCGACACCGACGGCTCGCACGCCAAGGACAACGGCACCAACGAGATCTACCTGCACGGCACGGAAGTCGGCTCGGCCCTGGCGGTGACCTTCAGCCGCTACCACTGCTACTGGCTTTTCGGCTACCAGTATGGTCGCGACGAGGCCGACATCGCCTTCAACAGCAACCTCGGCTGGAACACGGGCAAGCTGGACTACGCGAACCTCGGCTCGCCCTACAACTTCGAGCTGGTGGCGCTGCACGAGCTGGGCCATGCACTGGGCCTGGGCCATTCAGACGGCGTGCAGGCCACGATGAACTCGTACTACGCCAACGGCGGCCCGCTGGGCTATGCGAAGGAGGTCGATCCGCTGCCCGATGACCGCTCCGGCGTGCGGGCGCTGTACCCGGATGGCACGACTGAAACGGACGTGGCCGGCTCGCCCTTCCAGCGCACCGGCAGCGGCACCAGCGGCCTCGTGAGCTCACCCACCTTGGCGGCGCGGGGCTCGACGGTCAACATCGGCTACACCTTCGCCAACCTCGGCACGTCGTCGGCCACCTTCAACCTCGGCTTCTACCTCTCGACCAACAACATCATCAGCACGGGCGACCGCCTGTTGGGCAGCAACACCGGGGCCTGGGCCTCGGCCGGCGCCATCGGCACCTTCACCCGCTCGCTGACGATCCCGGCCGATGTGGCGCCCGGCACCTACTACCTGGGGTTCCTGGTCGACAAGGACTCGGGCCTGGCCGAAGCCAACGAAAGCAACAACGGCCAGCCGATGCCGCGCGCGATCACGGTGTATTGAGCCCCCACGCCCCCTCACGGGGGCTGGCCTTGAAGGCCGCGTGAACCGGAGGCTCGCGCAGTGGGCCGGCCAGGCCGGATCCACACACGCCACGGGAAGGCGGCGGCCCCTGCAAGGCGCCATTGAGCGCGGTTCGGGGACGGTTCGGGAGCGAGTCGGGGAGCCTGGATAAAATCGCCGGTTCTCCCCCGCTCACCCGACCGGCCCCGCACCGGGGCCCTGGACCGCCCATGGCCGCAGACACCACGCTCCCCCGCAAAGAAGAAACCCTGCCGATGGCCGACGCCATCCGCGCGCTGGCGATGGACGCCGTGCAGCAGGCCAACTCCGGCCACCCCGGCGCGCCGATGGGCATGGCCGAAATGGCCCAGGCCCTGTGGGGCCGCCACTTGAAGCACCACCCCGGCAACCCGCACTGGGCCGACCGCGACCGCTTCGTGCTCAGCAACGGCCATGCCTCGATGCTGATCTACGCTGTGCTGCACCTGACCGGCTACGACCTGCCGATCGAGCAGATCAAGGCCTTCCGTCAGATGCACAGCATGACGCCGGGCCACCCCGAGGTCGACGTCACCCCGGGCATCGAGACCACGACCGGCCCGCTCGGCCAAGGCATCACCAATGCGGTGGGCATGGCGCTGGCCGAGAAGCTGTTGGCCGCCGAGTTCAACCGTGATGGCCACACCATCGTCGACCACCACACCTATGTCTTCCTCGGCGATGGCTGCCTGATGGAAGGCGTGAGCCACGAAGCCTGCGCGCTGGCCGGCGCCTGGAAGCTGAACAAGCTGATCGCGCTGTACGACGACAACGGCATCTCGATCGACGGCCAGGTAGCCCCCTGGTTCATCGACAACACGCCCCAGCGCTTCGCCGCCTACGGCTGGAACGTGATCGCCAGCGTGGATGGCCACGATGTCGATGCGATCGACGCCGCCATTGCCCAGGCCCGCGCCTCGGCCGACAAACCCACGCTGATCGTCTGCAAGACAGCCATCGGCAAGGGCTCGCCCAACCGCGCCGGCACCGCCAAGGCGCACGGCGAGCCGCTGGGGGCCGACGAGATCAAGCTGACCCGCGAGGCCCTGGGCTGGAGCCATGAGCCCTTCCAGGTGCCGGATGACGTCCGCCAGGCGTGGAACGCCCGCGAAGCCGGCGCCCGGGCCGAAGCCGAGTGGAACACCCGCTTCGAGGCCTACACCGCCGCCTTCCCCGAGGCCGCAGCCGAATTCACCCGCCGTATGGCTGGTGAGTTGCCGAAGAACTTCGCCGAAATCGCCGTCGAAGCCGTGGGCAGCGCCCACGACAAGGCTGAAACCGTCGCCAGCCGCAAGGCCAGCCAGATCGCGCTGGAGCATTTCACCGCCGCACTGCCCGAGCTGCTCGGCGGCTCGGCCGACCTGACCGGCTCGAACCTCACCAACACCAAGTCGACCCCGGCGCTGCGCGTTGACGCCCAAGGCGCGGTGGTCAAAACCGAGGCGGGCCAGATCGGCCGCCACATCAACTACGGTGTGCGCGAGTTCGGCATGGCCGCGGTCATGAACGGCGTGGCGCTGCACGGGGGCTACATCCCCTACGGTGGCACCTTCCTGACCTTCAGCGACTACAGCCGCAACGCCATCCGCATGGCCGCGCTGATGAAGCGCCGCGTGATTCACGTCTTCACCCACGACTCGATCGGCCTGGGCGAAGATGGCCCGACGCACCAGTCCATCGAGCACGCGGCGAGCCTGCGCCTGATCCCGGGCCTGGATGTCTGGCGCCCCGCCGACACCACCGAGACCGCCGTCGCGTGGACGATGGCGCTGGCCAACAAGCACCGCCCGAGCGCGCTGCTGCTGTCGCGCCAGAACCTGCCCTACGCCCCCAAGCATGACGCCGACGTGATTACCCGCGGCGCCTATGTGCTGGCCGAGCCGGCCGAAGTCGGCCTGAAGAAGGCCGCCCAGGCGGTCATCATCGCCACCGGTTCCGAGGTGCAGCTGGCGCTGAACGCCCAGCAACTGCTGGCCGGGCACAAGATCGCCGTGCGCGTCGTCTCGATGCCCTCGACCACCGTCTTCGATCGCCAGAGCGTCGAGTACAAGTCCGAGGTGCTGCCGCCCAAGCTGCCGCGCATCGCCATCGAGGCCGGCGTGACCGACTTCTGGTGGAAGTACGGCTGCGCCGCCGTCGTCGGCATCGACCGCTTCGGCGAATCCGCCCCGGCTGGCGTGCTGTTCAAGCACTTCGGCTTCACGGCGGAAAACCTCGCGCTGACGGTGCGCAAAGTGCTCGCCAAGTAACCACGGCAGGGGCAGACTTCAACGGTCTGCCCCTTGTTCATTCGGATCACCGCTTTTCTGTTCAACCTGGGAAATCACAACATGACGATCAAGATCGGTATCAACGGTTTCGGCCGCATCGGCCGGATGGTGTTCCGCGCTGCGGTGCAGAACTTCGCCAACGACATCGAAGTCGTCGGCATCAACGACCTGCTCGAGCCGGACTACCTGGCCTACATGCTGAAGTACGACAGCGTGCACGGCCGCTTCAAGGGCGAGGTTTCGGTCGACGGCAACACGCTGGTCGTCAACGGCAAGAAGATCCGCTTGACCGCCGTCAAGGACCCGGCCGAGCTGAAGTGGGGTGACGTCGGTGCCGACATCGTCGTCGAATCGACCGGCCTGTTCCTGACCAAGGAAACCGCCGAGAAGCACCTGGCGGCCGGCGCCAAGAAGGTGATCCTGTCGGCCCCGTCGAAAGACGACACGCCGATGTTTGTCTACGGCGTGAACGACAAGAGCTACGCCGGTCAGGCCATCATCTCCAACGCCTCGTGCACCACCAACTGCCTGGCGCCCGTCGCCAAGGTGCTGAACGACACCTTCGGCATCAAGCGCGGCCTGATGACCACCGTGCACGCAGCCACTGCGACGCAGAAGACCGTCGACGGCCCGTCGAACAAGGACTGGCGCGGCGGCCGCGGCATCCTCGAGAACATCATCCCCTCGTCGACTGGCGCCGCCAAGGCCGTGGGCGTGGTGATCCCCGAGCTGAACAAGAAGCTCACCGGCATGGCCTTCCGCGTGCCCACCTCTGACGTCTCGGTGGTCGACCTGACGGTCGAACTGAACAAGGAAGCCAGCTACGAGGACATCTGCAAGGCCATGAAGGCGGCGTCCGAAGGCGCGATGAAGGGCGTGCTGGCCTACACCGAAGACAAGGTCGTCGCCACCGACTTCCGCGGCGAGCCCTGCACCTCGGTGTTCGACGCCGAAGCCGGCATCGCTCTCGACAAGACCTTCGTCAAGGTCGTGGCCTGGTACGACAACGAGTGGGGCTACTCGAACAAGGTGCTCGAGATGGCGCGCGTGATCGCCAAGTAAGGCGCTCGCCAAGTTCGATCACGAAGGGCCCTGCGGGGCCCTTTTCATTGGGATCCTCAGCGTTCTCCCGGCTACGATGGCGCCCGCGTTCCTTAGCAGCGCTGCGAATCCGTCGTCACCACTGCTCTTGGTGGGTGTTGGCGACGCCATCGGAGTTCAAGTACGACGCTGCTACAACGAAATCCGAGCCAGCGAACCGCGCCCCGCCGACCTGGATCACGAGCTGCGCCCGAAGTGCAGCACCATGGGCGCCCGAACCTACAAACTCTGGGAGAACTTCCGATGCATATTCATCTCGACTTCGGGCAACGCCGTTGGCTGGTCCTGGGAATGGTCACGGCACCGCTGCTGATCGCGGGCAATGTCAACGCGACACCCATTCTTCAGCCGGACGGCTGGGCCTACGTTTACGAAGACTTCTCGAACACGAGCAATTCGAACAACTGGTGGTACTACGCTTCGTGCAACCAGGTCGCCCACGGCACCACGGACGGCAATGCGCCGAACACGCAATACAAAACCTTCGGCCAAGCTTCGCGGCCGGGGTATTGCGGCCCGCGCACACTGGATGGCAATCAGTTCTTCCGATTCATCACCATGCCTTTCGATCGTCGTGATGCGGTGGTCACCTACAACGCCGACGGGTCCGTCGCCAGCGACAACTGGAACGAGATGGACGACGGCAAGGGTGGCTCGGAGATGCGCAGCCGCCAGACCTACTACGCCTACGACGGCATCACCAACAAGCGGGGCTGGGATGACCTGGGCGTGAACTACCTCGCGCCGACCAACACGGTCCGGTTCTCGTGGAAATTCCGCCTCTACAACGTGAGCATGCTCAAGCGCGATGCCAACGGAGACAAATTGGCTGCATCCGCGGTCGTCGGGCAGTTCCACTCGCAGAACATTCCCGAGTGCAATCGGAACTACACCTACGAGGACGGCTTCTCCCCCGCTCCGGGCCTGGACGTGCGCGTGGACCCGGGTCCCGATGGCTCGGAACACGTCTACTTCAAGCTCTTCACCAAGATCAGGAATTCCCAGGTTCCGTCTGGCGTTCAGAAGTGTTCGCAAGCGGATGCCGATGCAAACAAGATCTGCCAAGTGACGCTGTGGGAGCAAAGCTTCCCGATCGCCAACGTGACTCGCGTGGACTCGGCCGACACGCATGTGCCGCCTTGGATTTCGATCAGCTACGTCATGCGGCCCTCCGTCACCAACGGCGCGCTGAAGTTCCTTTTCGGTGTCGAGGGTTCCAGCGATCAAGCCTTGAACTATCAGGTTCGGCCGCTGGGCAGCGCGGGCTCCAATCAATCCTTCCTGCGCATGCCCATGACGCAGAACGACTGCCCGAACCGGCCCTTCGTGGGCTCGTACGTGCTGGGCTACAACCGGAAGTACTACGGGTACCTGCACGGGGACGCTGCGCACTACGTTCCGAAACGCACTGACCAGCAGCCCTGGCCGTCGGTCTGGGTCCACCCCAATTTGCTGGGCAATGCGCACCTGAAGAGCTACATCGACGGCACCTGGGCCCCTGGCGACTACCCGCCCCAGTTCATCGTCGACTACGACGATTTCCGCATCGTGCAGGTGCCACAGCTTCCCTGAGAAAGCATGGAGCTGGTCTCGGATCTGGGGTCTTCGTGCCCCGTTCCTTGTTGAGATGCTTGGCCATTGAACTGTCGATGTGCCGCTGTCGTCGCCACCGACTTCCGCGGCGAGCCCTGCACCTCGGTGTTCGACGCCGAGGCCGGCATCGCTCTCGACAAGACCTTCGTCAAGGTCGTGGCCTGGTACGACAACGAGTGGGGCTACTCGAACAAGGTGCTCGAGATGGCGCGCGTGATCGCCAAGTAAGGCGTTGGCCTAACTTCGAATAAGGGGGCCATCGGCCCCTTTTTCGTTTCGCGACGATTGCGTCAATTTAAGACGTTAGACTCGGCGCCCTATGCACATCACGGGCCGCCAGCCATGAACATCGTCCGATCCGTCTTCGCGCTGACCGCCATCGCTGCTGCCGTCGGCACCTGGGCGGCCGAGCCGGCCACCTACCGCTGTGAACGCCTGTTCCAGGCGGGTGCCCATGTGTTCGACATCAACGACCGCGGTGCGGTCGCGGGCTCCACATCGGTGAAGCACGAGGGCTGGTACGCCGCGATCTGGCGCCAACGCAGAATGGAGAAGCTACCTCAAGTGGCTGGCTTCGAGCGGGCCACCAACGTCGCCTACGCCATCAATCGCCGGGGCGACTTGGCGGGCAGCGTCAACGACCAAGGCTATCAACTGGCCGCCGTGTGGATCGATGGGGTCGGTAAGACGCTGCCGCCGTTCTCTGACGCAGCGGTGCCTGACAGCCAGGCCATGGCGATCAACGACGGCGGTCACGCGGTCGGTTACAGCACCAACTCTCAGTACCGGCGTCACGCCGCCTTGTGGAAGAACGGCCGCGTGATCGACCTGGGCGCCCTGGACAGCCGGAGCGGTGGCAACCACAAGACCGACAGCCAGGCCAACGCGATCAATGCGTCGGGAATGGTGGTGGGGCACAGTGGCTCGCCCCGTTCATACCAGACGGCCGTGCAATGGACCGACGGCACCCGCGCCAGCCTGGTGGACCTGGGTTCCACGGCCTTCGGTGTCGAATCCTCCGCCGTGGCGGTCAACAACCTCGGCGTCGTGGTGGGCTGGAGCAGCATCGGTGACTCCACCCTGCCACGCCTTCCCATCGCCTGGATCAATGGTGCCGCCTTCGCGTTGAAGCCCTTCGCCGGCGCCGAAGGTACGGTCGCCAGTGACATCAACGATGGCGGCGCAGTGGTCGGGTACGTCAACACCGGCAATCTCGGTGCCCTCGTCTGGCCTCACTATGCAGACGAGCCGATCGACCTCAACACGCGACTCGACACCGACGGCTGTCGTGGCTCTGGCGGCAAGATGCACCGATTGGCCTACTCCATTGCCATCAACAACCACGGTGAGATCCTGGCTGCGGGCACTTCGTCGCCCGGCAGCTACGCATTCGAATCGTTCCGATTGAGACCCGTCAGCCCACGCTGAGGCCGTTGCGAACCGCACCAAGATGTGTGCGGATGGCCAAGGCCCGCGGCAGGCCCTCGGGTCACTGCGGGTCGAAATGCCGCGCCAGCACCGGCTGCACGCTCGGATGGGTTTCGATGCGGTGGAGCAGGGCGCTGAAGTCCGGGCGGTGCTTGGCCAGGTGGGCGCGGGCGCCGGACCATTTCGAGACCACTGCGGCCATCAGGTCGAGGGCGCCGGGCATCGTCGTCCGGCTGAGGAATGGGGTCGCCGGGAACTGGTCGGCAAAGATCTCCCAGTGGCGGTGCAGCATGCGCCGGGCGGCTTCGCGCACCGAGGCTCGGGCCTCGTCGCCGTCGTCGGTGGTGAAGCGCTCGGGGTAGTCACTGGCGGTGATCGCGCTGTAGCAGTTGGCCGCGATGAACACCACGCCGCGCAGCGTCTGGGCACGGGCGCTTTCGTCTGTGGGCAGCAGAGCGCTGTTCGGGTGCTGCAAGCCGAGGTGAATCAGGATCGCGGCGCTTTCGGTCATCACGCTGCCATCGGGCATGACCAGCGTCGGGATCTGCGCCAACGGATTCACCCGGCGCAGCTCATCGATGGCCGAATCGTCTTCCCAGGCCGAGGCGCGAACCTGGCGAAACGCGAGGCCGCAGCGTTCGAGCGCGGCTTCGACGATCGCCGAACCGCTGCCGCGTGAACCGTAGAGTGTGTACATGGTCGCCTCCGGGGTGGGGATGGTTGAGGGATGCCCGGCCGTCTCGTTGCTCAAGCCAGCCGCAGGGGCAGGCTGCGCAGGCGCTGGCCGGTCAGTGCAAATATCGCATTAGCCAGGGCTGGCGCCAACGGGGGCAAGGCCGGTTCGCCCATGCCGGTCGGCGGAAGGTGCGTGTCGATCAGGTGCGTTTCGATGGTCGGCGCATCGCGCAGCGAGAGCATCGGCTGGTCGGGGAAGTTGCGGGCCTGCACCTGGCTGCGCACGATGTGGATCTCGCCGTGGAGCGCCGCCGACAGGCCGAACACCACGCTGCTTTCCACCTGCTGCGCCACGCCATCGGGGTTGATGACGGTGCCGCAGTCGACCGCGCACACCACCCGGCGCACCCGCGGTTGACGCCGGCCATCGACCGTGTCGACAGACGCCTCGACCACCATCCCGACGATGCTGCCGAAGCTTTCGTGCAATGCCACGCCGCGCGCACGGCCCGCGGGCAGCGCTTGGCCCCATCCGGCCCGCTCGGCCACCCGCTGCAGCACCTGGGCGTGGCGCGGCATCGCGCCCAGCATCTGCAGGCGAAACGCCACCGGGTCCGTCTTGGCGGCGTGGGCCAGCTCGTCGATGAAGCTCTCGCTGAAGAAGGCGTTGTGCGAATGGCCGACCGAGCGCCAGAAGCCGATCGGCACGCCGCTGCGCCGCGCCACGTGCGCCATGCGCTGGTGCGGCACGTCGTAGGCCAGGTCGAACAGGCCTTCGGCCGTCGTCTTGTCGGGTGTATCCACCGGGCCGGCCAACGCAGGCAGCGTGCGCTCGATCCAGCGCGGCGCGATCGCATCGCCGGCACTGTGGATGCTCAGCACCTGCAGGCGCCCCGAGGCATCCAGGCCACCACGCAGCAGCGCAGCACCTGCCGGGCGGTAGAAGTCGTGGGTGAAATCCTCTTCGCGCGGCCACACCAGCTGCACCGGCCGGCCGCCTGTTTCCATCGCCACACGCACGGCCTGGGCCACATAGTCCACCTCGAGGCGGCGGCCGAAGCCACCGCCCAGGTAGGTGACATGCAGACTCACGCGCTCGGGCGCGACACCCGCCACCTTCGCGGCGGCATCCCGCGCGGCGGTGGGCATCTGCGTCGGCGCCCAGACCTCGACCGAGCCGTCCGCATGGACCTGAGCCGTGCAGTTCATCGGCTCCATCGTGGCGTGGGCCAGGTAGGGCGCGCGGTACAGCGCCTCCAGCTTCTGCGCGGCCTGGGCCAGCGCCTGCGCGCCGTCGCCACGGGCATAGAAGCCAAAGCCTTCGTCCTGCTCGGCCGCCTCGCGCGCCGCATCCGACAAGCCCTCGAGGATGCGCACCGAGTCGAGCGCGCCACCCGGCGGCAACTGCCAATCGATCTCGAGCGCCTGGGCGCCTTGCTTGGCATGCCAGGTGCTGCGGCCGACCACCGCAAAGGCATCGGTGGAGCCGGCCAGCGGCGGCAGCCGCACGATGCGCTCCACACCAGGCCGGGCCATGGCGGCCGTGGTGTCGACGCGCTGCGGCACGCCCCCCAGCGCGGGCGCGTGCAGCACCACGGCATAGAGCTGGCCGGGCCGACGCGTGTCCAGCCCATAGCCAGCCTGCCCGGTGCTTTTCGCCAACGCGTCGTGCCGGGGCTGCGGCTTGCCGATGCGCGTCCAGGCGGCGCGTGGTTTCAGGCGCACCTCGCCCGGCGGCGTCAGCGCCGCAGCGGCGGCCAGCTCGCCGTAGTGGCCTTGGTCGTGGCCCGCGCTGTGCACGACGCGGCCGTCGGTCACGGTGAACTCGTCCACCGGCAGCTTCCAGCGCAGCGACGCCGCACCGAGCAACTGGGCCCGCGCCGTGGCCGCGGCCAGCCGCAGCGGCTCCCACGCGTCGGCCATCGTCGACGACCCGCCGGTCACCGCGATGCCCAGTTCGCGCGCCACCTTCTTGATCATCCAGTGGCTCAGCCGGGCCCCCGTCGTCTCGTGGCCGGGCTCGGTGCTGGTGGGGTGCAAGGGCAGGCTGGCGGCAAACATCGCCACGTTGCCGTAGATCGCGTCGTGCGGGGCCTGCACCGGCTTCACGCGGGCGGGCGAGATGTCCATCTCTTCGGCCACCAGCTGCGCCAGCGCGGTGAACACGCCCTGGCCCATCTCGACATACGGGGACGCAAACTGCACGCTGCCATCGGGCAGCACCTTGATCCAGCCGTTCAGCGCCACCTCGCCCGAGCCTTCGGGCCACAGGCTGGCGCGGCCCAGGCGGCTGCGCGGTGGCAGGCCCGACCAGCCCAGCACCAGCGCGCCCGCGCCGCCCACGCCGGACAGCAGCCACAGCCGTCGCGTGAGCTTCATGCCTTCTTGCCCGGTTGCATCAGGGCCGCAGCGGTGTGGATGGCCGCCCGCACGCGCGGGTAGGTGCCACAACGGCAGAGGTTGGTGATCGCCGCGTCGATGTCGGCGTCGCTGGGGCGGGGGTTCTTCTGCAGCAGCGCTGCCGCGGCCATCAGCATGCCGCTCTGGCAGTAGCCACATTGGGGCACGTTGTGCTGCACCCAGGCTTGCTGCAGTGCATGCGGCGCCTCGGGCGAGCCGAGGGCCTCGATGGTGCGAATGGGTTGGCCGGCCACCGAGCCGACCGGCGTCACGCAGGCACGCGTCGCCTGTCCGTCGACATGCACGGTGCAGGCGCCACAGGCGGCAATGCCGCAACCAAACTTGGTGCCGGTGAGGTTGAGCACATCGCGCAGCACCCACAGCAGCGGCATCTCCGGCGCCACCGCGGCGTCGTCCACCGTGGTCTTCCGGCCATTGATCGTCAGTTCCATCGCCCCTCACTCCAACGCCCGGCCGGGCGGCGACGCGGAGTGTGGCAGATCTGGCCCGAACGGGCTCAGTCGAGGCCGTCGACACGCAACGCAGCTTGCATCAATTGCACCCTGTTTCGGGCGCCGAATCGCTTGCGCAATCGGCGCAGGTGGTAGTCGACGTTGTGGCGCGAGATGTCGAGCCGAGCGGCGATCTGCTTGTCGCCCATGCCGCGCGAGAGCAGGTCCAGGATCTGGGCCTGCATCGGTGACAGCTCGGACATCGGGGCCTCGTCGTCACCGGGCGCGGCCGCCATGCCAGGAAGCGTGTGGTGGAACTCTTCCAGGCACAACGCCAGCAGCAGCACCCGGGCCACCACAAGATCGTCGATGCGCGGCAACGGTTGGCGCCGCGTCAGCAGGCTGACGAATCGCCGGGTCTGCCCGGGCAGCGCGGGCAGGGCCAGCATCAGCCCGCCCGTCACGCCCCGCTCATGCAGATCGTCGACCAAGGCACACAGCTCGGTCTTGTGGGCCAAGGTCACGGGTTGGCGGGCCAGCTCCTGCAGCGTCCACACGCAAGGCAGGCTGCTGCGCTCGATGGCCCGCAATCGGGGGTCGATCTCGTGGTAGCGGCGCGCGAAATAGCGATCGATCCACTCCGGGTCGGCGTAGTCGCCGCAGAACGAACGCACCACCGGCGAGCCCCGGCTGATGTCGAGGGCGCCAAAGCCGACCTCGTCGAAGCCCAGCGCCTCGATTTCCTGCCGAACCAGGTCGCCACGGCGACGGTCGGAGCCGGCCGTGGTCAACGCCTGCAGCAGACGCGGTCTGAGGCACCAGGCCGAGGCTTCTTCCGGCGGGCGATCCGCCAGCACCCGGTCGCTGGCGATGGACGCTTCCAAGGCCAGCGGGCCGCGGCTGGTGGCTGCCAGACGTCCGATGGTGTGACAGTCGCGGGTGTTGGTTTCCCACATGCGCTTTCTCCCCTGTCGTCGAGCACGACGCTCAAGGTAAAGAAGCGCAAGGCAGCGCCGCACGGGATCATCCAGTTGCAATTGGGTACCAGCGATACAGCCGGCTCGCCTGTCAATAGTGATGCCGTCGTGGGGCGAAAACGTTTACGACGGCCCCGGCGGTGTTACCAATACCGGAGGCGCCCAGCCCAGTGCACGGGCCAGCGGGGTGGCCAGCGGCTCGGGCACGGTCTGGTCCAGGCGCACGCCAGCGTCGATCTGTTCGGTGAGCTCGTGCAGCGGCAGCTGTGGCAGCGTGTGCAACTCGGCCAGCGCCCGGATCTGGGCGGCCATCTCGCCGCGCCCCTTGGCCACCACATAGGCCCCCGCTCCGCCGCCCAGCCGCATCAGCGCAATGGCGACACCGGGCGTGTGGATGACGGCCTGGGCCAGCTTCAGCCGATCGGGCAGCGCGCTGAACAGGGCCTCATGCCGCAGGTTGCGACGCTGGCCGCGCATGTGGGGGTCGCCTTCGTCATCGCGGTGTTCCCGTCTGACCTCTTCGAGCGACATGCGTTGCTGGCGCAGGTAGTCGAAACGCTGGAACGCGAAATCGGCCGCTGCGACCAACACGAAGATCACGGCCGCCCAGGCGCTCACCCGCGACAGCAGCGGGCCCGCCACATCCAGCACTTTCAGCGGCGGCGCATGGCCCAGCCGCACCGCACTGTCCAGCGACAGGCGCACGCTCAGCCACACCACGGCGCCGAGCAGCACGGCCTTGAGCACCAGCATGAACAGCCCGAACACATTGCGCCACGCGAAGATCTGCTGAAGGCCCTGCGCCGGGTTGATGCGTTTGAGATCGGGCTGGATGCGTTTCCAGGCCAGCAAGGGGCCGACCTGCAGAAACGACGCGACCACCGCACCGGCCGCCGCCAGCAGCACCGCCGGCACCGCCACCTGGGCGAGGGTCAGGATGGCCTGCGTGACGAACGGGCCCAGGAACTGCGGCCCCTCGGCCCAGGCCACCGGATCGATCGCCCGCCGCCACAGGCTGCGCAGGGCGGGCAGCAGCGCGCCCATCGACCAGGCCACGCCCAGCATCGCCCCCAGGAAGGCGGCCGCGCTCGTCAGCTCGCTGCTGCGCGGCACATTGCCCTCGCGACGCGCCTCGCGCAAGCGGCGCTGGCTGGGCGGGAACTTCTTGTCGCTCATTGGCTGCTCAGAGGCTGAGAGTTTTTCGGCGGTGCCCGAAAGGGGCACCCAAGCGACCCGGATCGAGGCGCAAAGCACAGCCATAGCTCGGGCTATGGCGAGCATTTGCAACGAAGAGCCGGGGCGTTTGGGGGTTCAAGACGGGCATCGGCGAAAGACTCTCAGCCTCTCAGACCCTCAGTGCTCGGCCAGGCTGCGCCAGACGCTCAGCACATCGGTGCCCGGGCGCACTGCGGTGAGCAAGGCCTCGTGCAGCAGGCTCAGGCACACCAGCAGCATGAAGATGGCGACCAGGCTCTTCAGCGGCTGGGCGATCACGAACACGTTGAACTGCGGCACGAAACGGCCCAGCAGCCCGAGGCCGAAGTCCACCAGCATCAACACCATCAACACCGGCGAGCCGAGCTTGACGATCCAGTTGAACAGCGAGTCGGCCTGGTGGATGGCAAAGGCCTGCAGCAGACGCGGCAGGTCGGGCAGCGGTGCCGCGAGCGGCCAGATGCGGTACGACTCGGCCAGCAGCGCGACGACGCCGGTGAGCCCCCCCGCGCTGACGAAGAGCACCGCCATCAGCCAGCCGAGAAACTGGCCGGTCGGGCCGCCTTGGTGGCCGAAAGCGGGATCGAAGAACTGGGCGTTGGAGGCACCGGTGTGGAAATCCACCAGGTCACCCACGCTCTGGATGGCCCACAGGAAGATGCCCAGCCCCAGACCGAGCAGCAAGCCGATCAACCCCTCTTTGGCGGCCACCATGATGGCCTGCACCGGCGTCAGCCCCTCGGCCGAGCCGGCCAGCGGCAGCATCAGGATCGCCAGCAGAAAGATGATGCCGCGCCGCACCGTGCCGGGAATCATCGTGCGCGAGAGAAACGGCACCACCATGAAGAGCACGAAGGGCCGCGGCATCAGCAACACGACCGACAACGCGTCACGGTGCCACTGCGCCAGGACCGGCCCCAGCCATGGCAGCAGGCCGCCCGGGTCGGGCTGGAGAACGTCGACCGCGCTCATCGCCAATGCCAAAGGCTCATCGTGGTGGGGCAAGGGCTGAACCACATGGTTCGTCAGCCCTCGAGTCGCTGCCACCAGCGCAGCGGGGCCAGGTCTTCGATCTGCTGCTCTTCGGCGTGCTCGGCCACGGCCTCGGCACGCGCCCGGGCCCGGTCGATGGCCTGTTGCGCACGGTCATGGTCTTGCGCCGCGCGGCGCGCGCCCGCCTGGGCGGTACGCGCGGTGATCTGGGCTTGCCTGGCCTCGGCATGGGCCAGCAGCGCGAGGCGGCGGCCGTCGTCGATGCGGCGTTGCAGCTCGCCCGACCAGGCCTGCCCTTCTCGACCTTCAGCGGCTGAAAACCCGCCCGCCTGCTGGCGCCGGGTCGCGGCGTGACGCAGGCGCGCCTGGGCCCGCTGCTGCACCTCGGTCTCCTGCCGCAGGGCCTCGCCCTGCCGGTGGCGCCACTCGGCCGCGGCCTGCGACGCCCGGGCGGCCGCGAGCTGCTGGCGCCGCTGCCGGATCTGGCGGATCTGCTGCCAGCGGCGCTCCTCGCGGGCGTTCATGCCACTCATGCGACGCCGCCCTTCAAGTGCCCGCCAGCGCGCGCAACGCCCGGCACGCCTCGTTCCAGCCGATGGCCTCGGACTCTTCCTGCCGAAGCAAGCCGTCGATCAGCGTCTTGCTGCGCACCGCCGCGTCGGCCTCGGGGTCGGCACCGGGCCGGTATTCACCGATCTGAAGCAGCAGCTCGACCTCCTTGTACCTTGCCATCAGCGCACGCACCCGCCCGGCGGCCCGTCGGTGCGTCTCATCGACCACCCGCGGCATCACCCGGCTGATGCTGGCGAGCACATCGATCGCCGGGTAGTGGCCGGCGCCGGCCAGCTCGCGCGACAGCACGACGTGGCCATCGAGGATGGAGCGCACCTCCTCGGCCACCGGGTCGTTGTCGGCCTCGCCTTCGGTGAGCACCGTGTAGACGGCGGTGATGGTGCCGCGCGCGCCCGGGCCCGCCCGCTCCAGCAGGCGCGGCAGCATCGAGAAGACCGACGGCGGGTAGCTGCGCCGCGTGGGCGGCTCGCCGCAGGCCAGGCCGATCTCGCGCTGGGCACGCGCCAGGCGGGTGAGCGAATCGACCAGCAGCAGCACCCGCTTGCCTTCGTCGCGAAAGTGCTCGGCCACCCGCGTGGCCGCCTGGGCGCAGCGCAGGCGCTCGGCGGCCGGGCGATCCGAGGTGGACACCACCATCACGCATCGGTCCCGGCGTGCACCGAGGCCGTGGTCCAGGAACTCGGCCACCTCACGGCCGCGCTCGCCCACCAGGGCGGCCACCACCACATCGGCTTCGCAGTGACGCGCCAGCATGCCGAGCAAGGTGCTCTTGCCGGCCCCCGGCGGCGCGAACACGCCGATGCGCTGGCCCTCGCCCAGGGTCAAGAGCGTGTCGAGCGCCCGCACGCCGGTCGGCAAGGGCCGGGTGATGCGCTGGCGCATCAGCGCCGGTGGCGGAGGCGCCTGCACCTCGGTGCGCACGGTGGAGAGCAGCGGCCCCGCGCCATCGATGGGCTCGCCCATCGCATCGAGCACGCGGCCGAGCAGCCCCGGCCCCACCGGAAACTGCGCCGCATGCCCGGTGGGCAGCACGGCGGCGCGCACCGTCAGCCCGTCGATCGCCCCCATCGGGGCGAGCAATGCCGTGCCCTGGGAGAAGCCCATCACTTCGGCGAGCAAGGGCTGCGACTGGCCGATCGACAGCTCGCAGACCTCGCCCACGCGGGCCAGCAGGCCGGTGGCCTCGATGGCCGGGCCAATGGCCTTGGTGACCTGGCCGACCACGCGCGCCGGTGGCGCCTGGGCCAGCCGCTGGCGCAGATCGGCCAGCAGATCGATGGCCGGCAGGTCGGGGGTGGTGTCCATGGGCCGCGTCATCCGGCCTGCGGCGCTGGCGCCTGCAGCGCACGCCGCAACGCCTCGACCTGGGCCTGCAGCCCCATCTCGACGCGGCCGGCCGAGGTCTGCAGCCGGCACTCGTCGCCGGTCAGGGCCTCGTCCACCATCACATGCACCTGCCCGGTGTGGCGGGTGCCTTCGAGGACGCGGGCCACCGCGGTCTCGGCCTCTTCGCGCGCACCCGCCGACACCCACAGCGTGACCACCGGCTCGTGGGCCCACATCAACTCCAGGCGGCGCAGCACCCCCTCATAGCGCAACGCCGGGGGCAACTCCCCCAGCGACTGCGCCAGCGTCTCGACCACCAGGCGGGCCATGGCCTCGCGCTGCACATACACCGCGTGCTCGTTCGCCCAAGCCTGAGCCAGGTGGCGGCGCGCGTGTTCGGCCTGCGCCTCGCGCCAACCCGTGTGGTAGCCCTCACGCAGTCGCGCCTGCACATCGCGCTCGGCGTCCTTGCGCACCCGCGATGCCTCGCGCTGCGCGGTGCCGATGACTTCTTTCGCATCGAGCAGCGCACCGTATTCGTCGGCCTTCAACACCTTGCGCTCGCTGAGCAGGTGCAGGTGCTCGGCGGTGATCAGAAAAGCCAGTCCCATGATCCAAACCTCTCGGGCAGCGCACACATGAACAGCAGCTCTTCGTAGACCTGCCGGCGTTCGGGCGGCATCGCCGGTGGCGCGACCTGGCCGTGGCTGCGCGGAAACTTGACGCGCGCGCTGCGCCAGAGCGCCTCGCCCTGCGCCGCGAGCAACCCCAGCATCAGCTGGTAGCTGCGCCGCACCACCATGCGGCCGGCCGCGCGCGGGCGCTGCACCAGGGCCCGTGGGCTCATCGCCAACGCGGGGCACGAAGGCCAGCGCGAGAGGGCGAAATCCGGCAGGTCGCGGTCGAGCCGGCGGGCCTGGCGCCACATCTCCAGCGCCAGGCCGGGGGTTTCGAAGTGGTCGCGGTGGGCCACGAAGCCGCAGAAGAGTGCGAGCCGGCGCAGCTCGCGCCCCTCCATCCAGGCAAGCCGCTCGATCGGTCCATCGGGCCGGGCGGCCGCCTGCGCCGCATCCGGCACCGAATGGGCGCGCTGGAGCCAGCGCGAGCCCGCCTGGTGCCCGCCCTCGCCGAGCGCGACGGGGCTCGTCGCTCGCCAGCCGGGCGGCCACCAGCTGGCGTGGACGTCGAGCGACGGCCGGGTCGCCGCGCGCAGGCGTGCCCGCAGCACGCGCGATGAGCGGGTACTGGCAGGCAAGCTTTCGGCGGCGTCGCGGTTCATTTCACGAACCCCGCGCGGCGCAACCACACCCGCAGCGGCAGCCCAGAGCGGCGCAGCAGCCAAGGCAATGCCACCACCGCCGCGGCGGCCAGCAGCGCCACGATCGACAGGGTCGCCAGCGCGGTGGTGCTCAAGCCCAGCGGACCGGCCGCCTCGGCCGCGGCCCGCGATCGGCTGGAAGCCGAGTTGACGACGTCGCTCGCGGGCACGAGCGTCAGCGACACCTGCTCGTAGCTCAGGCCTTCGACGCTGTGCGCCACCAGCTCCTTGACGGCCGGCGCCAGCAGGCGCAGGTCGGTGCCGGGCCGATGCTTGATGAAGACCGCCGCCGAGCTGGGCTTGAGCTTGTCGCTCAGGGGGTCGTTGGCCGGAATCACCACATGCACGCGGGCCGAGACCACACCATCGATCTCGGCGACCGTGCGCGACAGCTCTTGCGACAGGCCGAAGATGTAGCGCACCCGCTCTTCGGCGGGCGTGGCCACCAGGCCCTGCTTCTGGAACACCTCGCCAAGCGAGGCGTGGCGCGGGCCGGGCAGGCCACGTTCTTGCAGCACCTCGACCGCGGCCGGCAGGTCGCGCTCGTCGACCTGCAGCTGCCAGCCCGATTCGCCGGCCTGCACCTTTACCGCGTCGATGCGGGCGCCGGCCAATGCGGCGAGCATCACGTTCGCCTCGTTCTCGTTCAGGCCGGAATACAGCTCGACGCGGCACGCACTCAGAAGGGCGGTCAGCAGCAGCGCCGCCAACAGGCGAAGCGGGCTATTCATTGCTGCTCAACAGTTGGTGGAAGGTCGTGTTGGCGGCGCTCGCCAACGCGCTGGTCACCGAGAGCATCGTGGTCTCGCTGGCCAGTTGAATGCTGGTCTGGATAGCGAAGCTGCTGACGCGTCTCAGCCCATCGACGGACGCTTCATCCAGCGTCGCATCCTCGGGCAGTCCGGCGGCCACCTGCTGGGCGGTCGGCTCGGCCGCTTCGCGCGTCGGCAGCAGCACGCTTTGGGTCAGATGGTTGAGCAGTTGCATCGGGGCCGTCGGCCGGCCGCTGTATTCGGCGCGCACGCCGTGGCCCACGGCATCGGGCGCCTGGGCCGCCTGGTGCAGCGCCTGCAGCGATTGCTGCAGCATCGGCTCGCCACGGGGCATGGCGGCACCGGGCAGGGTGTCGCGGCCGAGGGCGGCGGTGGCGGAGGTCGAAGACGCGGACAGGCCGGCGCCGACAGCGGACACGGGATCAATCGGGGTGGCCATGGTTCCTCCTGGCGATGCGGCAAACCTGAATGGGGGGCCGGGGCGACCGGCCGGTCTCGGGCCCGCGAAGGGCCGTCGCTCGATCGGATCGCCCCTGGAGGATTACTCCTTCATCTTGGCCGACTGGCGCAGGTCGCTGCCCATTTGGGCGGCGAGGTCGCCACGGGCCTTCGCGGCACCGGTGATCGATGAGGTTTCCAGCTGGATCGATGACAGCTTGATCGACGCCATCTGGGCTTCCTCGGCGCGCTTCTGGAAGTCGTCCACTGCGCCCGGAACGGTGCCACTGTCAACGGGTTGCGGGGTATTGGCCATGCTCTTCTCCGATGAATGTTGGAAAGACAAGTCAAGCGACAGGCGGCCCATCGATGGGCTCGCTCGATTCCCGCCGGCCGCGGCTGCAGCGCGTGGCCGGGCGGAAATGGGTGGGCGGTGCGTGACGGCACGCACATCGCCAGGCCCTGACGATTCGGTCAAGGCCCATCTTTTTTCTCCTCGACGGGGGCGGCCACCGGGGGTGCCAGGTCGTCGGCACTCACCGGGCCGAGTGCGCCCCCATTGCGCAGCGGCGCACCTTCGAAATAGCGATCGCCATTGGCCAGCTGCACGAAGCGAAGACCATCGGGGCCCTCGGTGATGCTGACCACGCGCGCCGGCAGACGGTCGGCCCAGTCGGGCGTGCCCGATGCCTGCGCGGCCCGCGCGACCGGCTTGTAGTGCAGCTGATCGTCGACGACGATCATGGGGTAGAGATCGCGTGTGAGCCGCTGCACCCGCTCGGCGGTGCCGGCCTGGTCCGAGGCACCGCTGAGCTGCAGGTGGCCCTGGCCCTTGTAGCTGACGGCCACGCCGGGGTCGGCCAGGAACTCGCGCGCCCGGCTGACCACCTCGTCCAGCGGCGTCACGCCCACCTGCACCCGGCCGCCGACGGCGCGCACCGCCTGCGAGAGCGTCCGCTGGCGCGCGGCAGATTCGACGAAGCCCGTCAGGCGGACCACGCCGCCCGCATCCGGCGGCTGCGCCACCACTTCGGGGTAGTCTCGCAACAGGCTTCTCAGCTTCACCGCATCGACACCCTGGCCTTCTTCGGCCGCGCCGCGGGCCGCCGGGCGCCACGCGAGTGCCGCCGCCGTCACGCCGAATGCAGCGAGCACGAGGACCACCGCCGCCTTGGGCCACCAGCGACCCGACGCCTGGTGCATGGCTGCGCGCGCCTGGGCCGCAGCTTCCTCGTCGAGGAACATCGAGTCGGGCGCATCGTCGTGGGTGCTGGCCTGCGCGTACTCGCGATCGATCTGCATGTCGATCGCGCCCACGCGCAGCACATCACCCGGCACCAAGCTGCGCCGCTCGGCCGCCATCGGTGCGCCATTCAACTCGACCGGCGAATCGTTCAGCCGGCGGACAGTGAGGGCCACCTCGCCGGCCGTCAGCGCGAGGTGCTGGCCGCGCGCGTCGGTGTCGGGCAGCAACACCTCGCACTCGGGCGCGGAACCGAGCGTGTGGGTACCCGGCTTCAGCGCGATGCGGCGGCCCCGCATGCCGCTGCTGAGGAAACGCAGGCACCAGGTGTCGCGCGGGGTGGGGGCGGCTGGGGTCATGCGGCGCTCCTCACGATCCGCTCCACGGCATCGTCTCTTCGACGCGGCTGGGCGCGGCCGGGCGCACGCCGGCCCCTTGCGCCGCCTGCGCCGCCGGGACCGCAGGCGCAACGCCCACCGACGTGGCCGCCGCTGCGCCGCCATCGGGCAGCACGAAGCGGGGCGTGAGCAGGTAGAAGCGCTCCAGCTTGCCGCCCTTGTCCTCCGAATACTTGAACAGGCGCCCCAACACCGGAATCGACGAGAGCCCGGGTACGCCCGCGTCGCTGGTGCTCTTGCTCTCGCTCGAATAGCCGGCAATGAGCAGGCTCTTGCCTTCGCCCACCATGGCCTGCGTGTTCACGCTGCGGCGGCGCACGATGGGGATGTTGTCGACCGTCTCGGCGGCCAGGCTGTCGTCGCCAATGTTGATCGCCAGCTTGACGCTGTGGCTGCCCTCCTCGTCCACCACCAACGGTGTGACCCGCACATCGGTGCCGGCGCTGACGGTGTACAGACTGGCGTCCTGGTAGCCGGGCACCTTGACGTAGAACTCGCTCTTGTTCTGCAGGCTGGCCTCGGTGTTGTCCAGCGTCAGCACCTTGGGCCGCGCGACGAACTTGGCGCGGCCGTTGGAGGCCAGCGCGCTGACGCGGGCCAGCAGGAAGTCGCGCATTTCCTTGCCCAGCGACGCGGTGATCACCACGCCCGAGGGCACGGTGAGGCCGGTCTGGCCGGCGGCGGTGGTCGCGCCGGCCCAGGTGAGCGGCGGGTTGCTGCCGTTGCCGGTCTGCACGTCCATTTGCGTGCCGTGGGCGCGCCAGTCGACGCCCAGCTTGTCCACCGAGTCGTCGCTCACGTCCATGATGGTCAGCTCGATCTCGACCAGCCTGGGCTTGGCGTCCATCGACGCGATCAACTTGGCGTATTGCGCCATGCGTTCGGGCAGGTCGCGGATCAGCACGGCGTTCATGCGCGCGTCCGCCTGGAACTGCGGGCCGTCACCGCCGGCCGACCAGGCGCCGCCGGTGTCGGTGTCGGTGCTCGCCGAATCCGCCGAAGCCGAGGTGGCCTGCGCGGCGGCGGCGGCCGCTGCCGCCTTCGGGCTCTTCATCCGCGGCACCTGCGATGCGCCGTTCCCCCCACCACCGGCGGAGGCTGCGGCGGCCCCACGAGCGCCGTACAGGCTGCGCAGCGTCGTCACCACCCCCGGCACGACCACCGGTGCACCGTCGCGCGTAAGCTTCAGGTCGTTCGCCCAGGCGTAGCGCAGCGGGAACATCTTGACCTCGGCATGGTCGACCTGCGAGGCGCGGTAGTCGATCGACTTGACGATCTGCCGCACCATCTCGACATAGCGCTTGGGGCCGCTGACGAAGACGCTGTTCTCGTTCTGGCTGATGACCAGCGGGTAACGCTTGTCCCAGACCTGCAGCTTGTTGAGCGTGTCGGCGATGCGCGGCGCATTGCTGCCGAGGATGGGCAAGACCTCGTTGCGCGCGTCGGCGGCCAGCTCGATGAACAGCAGCGAGCCGTCGTAGTACCAGGTGAGGCCGTAGTTGCTGCACACCGCCTCGAGCACCGAGCGGGCGTTGCCACTGCGGCCACCGCCGAAGGTGCCGCTGATCACGCCGTCGATCTTGGGATCGACCACCGCGGTGGTGCCCTGCGAGGCCGCCAGCTCGCGCAGAAAATCAGCCAGCTTCTTCTCGCTGGCGACGATCCGCACCGGCTTGGCATTGGCCCAGCGCAGCTCGGCGGCGTGGGCGACACCGCAGGCGCACAACGCAGCCATCACCACGCCGCGCCATGCGTGAGTCACAGCGTGGCGATCCGCAGGAGCCGCCCGGAAGGGGCTGCGGGGGTTCATACGTTCTCCATCCATTGAAAGGCCCGCTCACCGAACCGAAGCACTTCGCTGCCCAGCCAGCCCACACCCACCATGAGGCTGATCAGCACCACGACCAGCCGCACCGATTGGCCGATGCTCTGGTCCTGGATCTGCGTGACCGCCTGCAGAATCGCGACGCCCAGGCCGACGACGGTCGAGACGATGACCAGTGGCAGGCTGACCCACAGCACCACCGACAGCGCGTCGCGCGTCAGGCCCAGCAGATCAGCCCCCATGGCCGGCCTCCGTGCCCGTGACCCAACCGACCGGCTGCAGCGTGATGTCGTCGTCGACCTCCTGGTACGACAGCACCGGCAGCTTCGGCAGGGCGGCCGCGATCATGTTGCGCACGTACCGGCGTACCGCGCTAGAGACCACCACCACCGTCGAGGCCGGCGCGCCTTCCATGAGGCCGCGCAGTTGATCGAAGATGGCCTGCTTGACGGCCGGGTCGAGCAGCAACCGGTTGCCCAGTGCGGTGCGCTCGATCGAGGCTTCGATGCGGTCGATGAGCTGGGTGTCGAACAGCACCGCATGGATCTCGCGCTGCGGTGTGGCGTGCAGGCTGGTGATGTAGGGGCCGAGGTCGGCGCGCACGAGCTCAGTCAGCGCGATCGAGTCGTCCTCGCGAGGCGCCCATCGCACGAGGCTCTCGAAGATCGCCTTCAGGTTGCGCACGGGGATGTTCTCGGTGAGCAGGCGCCGCAAGGTTTCGGCGATCTTCTGCACCGGCACGACGCGAGTGACCTCCACCGCCAGCTCGGGCGCCTGGGCCTGCATGCCGTGGATCAGCTGCCGCACCTCCTGCAGGCCGATCATGGCCGGCAGGTGCTGGCGCGTCACGCGCTCGACGAGCGCAGCGAGCACGCCTTCAGGGCCCTCGGCGGCAGCCGGATCGATGGCCTGGGTGGCTTTCACCACGTCTTGCACCAGCACGGCCACGTGGCCCGGCGGCACCGCGGTGGAACTGGCCACCAGGATGCGTGGGAACACCGGGCCCAGCTCGGCCTCGACGCGACGGCGCGCCTCGATCAGCTGACGATCCAGCTGCGCCGGATCGACCGCGACGTGCAGGTCGGGCGCCATGCGCAGCGCCACCGGAAAGGTCAGCGCGCCGCCCGCCACCAGCGCCCCCGCGGTGCCGTCGTCGTGGAAGATCCAGTCGGGCGTGTCGCCGCGCTGGCGGTGACGTCGGGCAGCCCACGCGAAGCCGAACAGCGCGACCAGCCACACCAGGAAGGCCCAGGCCGGAAAGCCCGGCGCCAGCATGAAGCTCGACACCGCCAGCCCGGCGATGAACAGCGCCCGCGGATGGTTGGCGAACTGGCCCATCATCTGCGCGCCGAGCGGCTGCGATTCGTGCTCGTTGCCGCCGCTGCATCGGGTGATGACGATGCCGGCCGCGATCGACACCAGCAGCGACGGGATCTGCGACACCATGCCGTCGCCGACAGTGAGGATGGCGTAGCGCTGCACCGCGTGGGCGATGTCCATGTCGTGCATCAGCGTGCCCACCGCCACGCCGCCAAGGATGTTCACCGCCGCCACGACGAGGCTGGCGATCGCGTCACCCTTGACGAACTTCATCGCGCCGTCCATCGCGCCATGCAACTGGCTTTCCTGCTCCAGCTGCGCGCGCCGGGCCTGCGCCTGCGCGTTCGACAGGTTGCCCGCGCGCACCTCGGCATCGATGCTCATCTGCTTGCCCGGCATCGCGTCGAGCGCGAAACGCGCGCCGACTTCGGCTACGCGCTCCGAGCCCTTGGCGATCACGATGAACTGCACGATCGCGACGATGAGGAACACCACACCGCCGACCACGACGTTGTTGCCGACGATCAGCTTGCCGAAGGCATCGATGATCTGACCAGCGTGCGCATGCAGCAGGATCAGCTTGGCCGAGGCGATGTTCAACGCGAGCCGGAACAGCGTGGTGAACAGCAGCAGCGATGGGAAGGTGGAGAGCGACAGCGCCGATCCGACATACATCGACACGATCAGCAGCGCGACGCTGATCGACAGATTGGCCGCGATCAACAGGTCGAGCGCCGCTGCCGGCAACGGCAGCATGAACAGGGCGACGATGCCCACGAGGAACAGCGCCAGCAGCGCATCGCTGTGGCGCATCGCGGCCATCAGCGGCGAGCGAGGCCGCTGGGCGACGGTGGTTCCTGCAAACAAGGGCATGGGATCGACCAGGCTGGATGAGATGGGCAGGCGGCCATGTTGGCGGCGAAGGGCCTCGCCCTCAACGACGAGGATTCGTAACCTGCCGCAGCACCATCACATCTGCGCGCGGTGTCGGGCGCTGGCATACGCCGACTCGTAGTTCACGTGCAGATCGGGCTTGCCTAAGCTGCACGCCTCTGGTGACCCACCCGACCCGGCGTGCATTCGCACTCGGGGCTCCGGGCCATGGCACCGGCATGCCCATGCAGATGACACCGGCCACCCTGTTGATGCCCGCCTGGACGCCACTTGGCGAAGCGCGCGCCTTGCCACGCCTGTGGCCCGGCTTCGCGGCGGTGTGTCGGCAGCTCGCCGGGCGCACCTGGACACTGGACGCGCCGGTGGCGGATGTGGGCGCCACCTCGTCGGCCCACCTGCGGCTGTGCCCCGGCACACCCGCGCATTGGGGCGAGGCCCTCACGTTGCGGCTGCGTTGGCAAGGGCACGAGGGTGAGCTGGCGCTCGATGCCGCGGCGCAGGCCTGGTGCCTCGGGGACGATGTGCCCGGAGATGCCCCGCTGGCGTGGCGCCAGATCCTGCTGGCCGATCGCCTGATGCCCATGGCACGCGCCTTCCTGGGCAGCGCGCCCGAGTGGGAAGCCTCCGCGGCGCCGTGGCCCCGCGATGTGAACACCTTGTGGTGCGAGCTGCATGCCCTGGGCGCCGGGCCCACCTCATGGCCCGGTGCCTGCGGGCTGGTGCGCCTGCGCTGGGCCAATGCCGAAGCGTGGACAGCGCTGGCAAGCGTGCTGCAACGGCTGCCGCCAGAGAGGGCGCGCGACGTCCAGTCACCACAGGCACGACAGCACTTGTCGGCCTGCCGAGTCCCTCTGCGGCTGGAGCTGGGTCGCACGCGGCTCGATCTGGCCTCGCTGCGCGGCATCGAACGCGGCGACATCGTGGCGGTCGACGAGTGGCGGCCCCGCGGGCCGGCGATTGGCGTGCAGCTGTATGCCGGCCGGCGTGGCGAGCTGCAGTGGGCCGCCGAAGTGCGCCAGAACCGATTGACTGTTCTTCTCGATCCGGAGCCTGCCATGCCCGCTGCCCCCGCCACCTCTTCATCGGCGCCTGGCGCCGCCTCTGCGCCGCCAGGCACCTCTGCGGTGAAAGCCGATCGCGTGGCCGACAGCGCGCTGCCGGTCGAGCAGCTGGAGAAGCTGGAGGTGACCTTGCACTTCGATCTCGGCGGCCTGGCGCTGAACCTGGAGGCACTCGGCCAGGTGGCCGCGGGCCATGTGCTGGAACTGCCACACGCCTTGAACCAGTGCGAGCTCAGCATCCTGTGCCAGGAGCGCGTGCTCGGCAAAGGGCAGTTGGTGGCGGTGGGTGAGCGGCTCGGAGTGCGGGTGACCGAATTCGCCATGAATGGCCATGCAGCACCTGCCTGATCCGGCGACCGTCTTCACGCTGATCCTCGCGTTCGGCGTGGCGCCCTTCGTGGCGCTGATGATGACCTGCTACACCAAGCTGGTCATCGTGTTCGGCCTGCTGCGCACCGCGCTGGGGCTGCAGCAGACGCCGCCCAACATGGTGCTCAATGGCATCGCGGTGATCCTGTCGATCTACGTGATGGCGCCGGTGGCGATGGAGATCGGCGACAACCTGAAGCTGCACCCCGCCCCCAGCACGGCCAGCTCCACCGAGCAGATCGGCAGTGCCGTCGCGGCGGCCGAGGGCCCGATGCGCAGCTTTCTGAAAAAGCATGCGCAACCGCGTGAGCGCCAGTTCTTCCTCAAGACCGCCAAGGAGATCTGGCCACCGCAGCGGGCCGAGGCGCTGCGCGACGACGACCTGATGGTGCTGGTGCCGAGCTTCACCCTCAGCGAGATCACCCGCGCGTTCCAGATCGGCTTCGTGATCTACCTCGTCTTCGTGGTGGTCGATCTGATCGTGGCCACCATCTTGCTCGCGCTCGGGATGTCGATGCTCTCGCCGTCGACGATCTCGCTGCCGTTCAAGCTGTTGCTGTTCGTCATGCTCGATGGATGGGAACGGCTGATCCACGCGCTGGTGCTGTCGTACCGATGACACGGCGCACGGTCGCCGCGAGCTGAGAGGTCGACAGGCCCGAGCCCGGGCTCGCCAGGGCGGGGCGGGGGCGCCCTACGGATTTCCGTAGGACCACGAATCCCCGTACTTACATCAGGATTCGGCACAGGCCGCGTCACAGACGTAGCATGCGCGCTCGCTGAATGGAGCCCCCCTGTCGCCATGAAGCCTCCGGCGTCTCTTCCGCCCATCCTGCCTCTTGCACCAGGACCTTCCGGTTCTGCCCCACCGCCCGAGCCCTGCGCCGAAGAGATCGGCGAAGTGACTGCCTTGCTGCAGAGCTGGGCCAACGGCGACCGGGCGGCGCTCGACCGGCTGATTCCGGCCGTCTACGCGCAACTGCGCCAGGTGGCGCGCTCTGCTGCGCGGCGAGAGCGGCCCGAGAACACCTTGCAGGCCACCGGACTGGTGCACGAGGCCTTCATCAAGCTGTCGCAGCAGCGTTCGTCGCGCTGGTCGAACCGCTACGAGTTCTTCAGCTGGGCGGCGCGCGTGATGCGCCAGATCCTGGTCGACCACGCCCGCGCACGGCAGGCGCAAAAGCGCGGTGGCGGTGCCGAGCACGACAGCCTCGACGACGAATCGCTCTCGCTGCAGACCACACTGAAGGCGCCGACCTCGCCATGGATGGAATTGCTGGCCCTCGATGAGGCGCTGAACCGGCTGAAGGCCCTGGATGCGCAGCAAGCCCGCGTGGTGGAGTTGCGGTTCTTCGGCGAGCTGGGCGTCGAAGAAACGGCGCAATGCCTGGGCATCTCCACCGCCACGGTGAAGCGCGAGTGGGCCACCGCGCGCGCCTGGCTGCTGCGCGAATTGAAGACGACCGGCGGAGTGATCTGATGCAGCGCGACGTGGGCCTGGAGCAGGCCGACGGCGACGCGCGCCGCTGGCAGTGGGCCAAAGCGGCCCTGGCCGATGCGCTGGACCAGCCGACGGTGGCCCGCGCGGCCTGGCTCTCGCAGCTGCGCGAGCGTGACCCGGCGCTCGCCGACGAGGTGGCTTCGCTGCTGGAGGCGCACGCCCAGACCGACTCGGCGCTGCTGCGGCTGGCCAACGGCTCGGTCGATGGCCTGGTGCAGGCCCATGCCGACGACCGCCGCATCGGGCAGCGCCTGGGTGCCTATCGCCTGGTGCGGCGCATCGGCAGTGGCGGCATGGGCGACGTGTACCTGGGCGAACGGTCCGACGGCACCTTCGAGAAGTCGGTCGCGGTCAAGGTGCTGCGGCAGGAGCTGGTGGGCGAGCAGGCGGTGCGCCGTCTGGAGCGAGAACGCCAGATCCTGGCCAGCCTGGACCATGTGAACCTGGCCAAGGTCTTCGACGGTGGCGTGACCGAAGAGGGACTGCCGTACTTCGTGATGGAGCTGGTCGATGGCCAGCCCCTGACGGACTACTGCGACGCCCATGACCTGGATGTGGCCCAGCGGGTGGCGCTGATGCGCGCCGTCTGCCAGGTGGTGCATTACGTGCACCAGCGGGGCGTGATCCACCGCGATCTGAAGCCCGGCAACATCCTGGTCACGCCCGAAGGCGACATCAAGCTGCTGGACTTCGGCATCGCCAAGCTGGTGGCGGCCAAGCCGGGTGGGGCAGAGGAGACCGTCACCCTGCTGCGCACGATGACGCCGCTGTATTCCAGCCCCGAGCAGGTGAGGGGGCAGGCGATCGGCCCGGCCAGCGATGTGTATTCGCTCGGCATCGTGATGTGCGCGCTGCTCGCAGGCCGCGCGCCCTACGATGTCGACACCACCCGGCCGGCATCGTTCGAGCTGGCCCGCGCGATCTGCGATGAAGAGCCACTGAGGCTGAGCGACGCCGCGGCCGGGCGCGCCGGGGCGATGCCGGTGCGCCAACTGCGTGGCGACCTGGATGCGGTGGTGGCCAAGGCGCTGCGCAAAGACCCCTCGGCGCGCTACGCATCGGCCGAACAGATGGCCGACGACCTGTTCCGCCACCTGGAGCGCTTGCCGGTCGGTGCGCGCCGGGGCGCCACCGGCTATCGCCTGGGCCGCTGGCTGGTGCGCCACCGGGCCGTGGCCGCCGGCGCCCTCGTGGCCAACCTGGCCCTGCTGGCCGGCCTGGCGCTCGCGCTCGACCAAGCCCACGAGGCGCGCGAACAACGTCAGCTCGCCCAGCAGGCCTCGGCGCGTGCGCGGAGCATGGCGAACGTCGCGCTGTTCGATCTCGACGACGCCGTCGCCAAGCTGCCCGGCTCGATCGAGGCGCGCAAGCTGCTGGTCGAGAAGGCGCAGGCCTACCTCACGGCACTGGAAAGCGACCTGAACAGCGACCCGGGCCTGGCGGTGGAGCTGGCGGCCAGCTACCGCAAGCTGGGCGACATCCGCGGCCGCCCGAACACCTCCAACCTCGGTGACTTCGACGGCGCACTGGCCAGCTACAACCACAGCCTGGCCTTGCTGCAGTCGTTGGTCGGGCGGCCGCTGCCGATCAGCCAGGTCGAATTCGATCTCGAGCGGGTGTCCGCACTGGGGCGCAAGACCTCGGTGCTGAGCTACACCGCGCAACGCGACGCCGCACGTCAGTCGGCCGAACAGGCGCTGGCGTTGCTGGACGGCGTGGCCGCCCGCGAACCCGAGAACACCAAGGCGATGACGATGCGCGCCGGGGTGCACGGGGTGTTGTCGTGGGTGCTGCATGAGCAGGGCGACACGGCGGGCTTTCTGGCGCAGGCCGCGGCCGCCGAGAAGCAGCTCGACCATGTGCTGCGACTGACGCCGGACGACAACGAAGCCCGCTTCAATCTGGCGGCGGCGTATGCGCGCCGCGGCGTGTACTACCTGGAGCGCGACCACACACCCGAAAGCGCGCGCCTGGCCCTCGAGCCCCTGCAGAAGTGGACGGAGCTGGTCGAACACATGAGTTCGCAGCAACCCGACAACGCCACCTACGGCGGTGCACTCGCCGAGAGCCGCAGCTACCTGGGGCTGGCCTACGAGCGCATGAACGACCGGCGGCGCGCGATCCAGGTGCTGCGCGATTCCACCGACGAGCTGACACGCCGGATACAGCTCAACCCCCGCGATGAGCACCTGTCGTTCGTGCTGTTGAACGCCCGCAACGAACTGGCGGGGGTGCTGCTCAGCCATGGTGACGCGTCGGGCGCCCTGGACCAGACGCGTTTGGCCCTGGCATTGTTCAACGAGTGGCCCGAGGCCACCCGGCGCAACACGATGCACCTGCATTCGGCGGCGCAGGCGCACTTCATCGCCGGTCAGGCCCAGGCCGTGGGGGACAGGCTGGCGCCCGGGCGCGAGGCCTGCGAGCACTTCCGCGCCAGCTTGTCGTTGCTGCAGGGCATCCCGGGCGAGCTGCCCGCGTCGAGCAACGGTGAGCTCAGCCGCGACGATGTTCAGCGCGCCGTGGCACGCTGCCGCCCTTGATGCGGCGCGGTCAAGCCGCCCACCACTGCCACGCCGCCTGGGCCATCGCCCACAACACATGTGCCGACAGCACACCGTAGGCCATCGCCGCGGCACCAGCCAGCATGGACCACAGCAGGGCCACACCATCCCTGTAGATCCAGCCGAGTGACAGCAACACGAGGCTGATACCCGGCAGCAGGTTGCCGAGCGGCAACGGCAACAGGATCAGCAGCGCCATCGCGGCGATCCACAGCCGCCAGCCGGCATGGGTGCTCGGATGGCGCCAACTCAGCCAACGCCGCCGCAGGGTCAACCGCGCCCGTTCGTACAGCGTGGCCAGCAGGCCGAGGCAACGGCGCGACCAGGTCTCGCCCAGGCGGAAGGCCATCACCTGCGGCGGCAGCGCCACCCGCCCACGCGCACCTGCACCGGGTGCCCCTTGCGGCCAGCGGGCCGCCACCAGGAACAACGGCAGGCTGAGCACCGTGCCCACCCCGGCGATGGGCAAAGTGCTCAGCAGGGCCAGCACCAGCAACAAGGCGGGCCAACTGGCCCGACCATGGAGTTCCAGCAGATCGGCCACGCTGACGCTTTCGGCACGGCCAGCGGCATCACGAAACGCCTCGGGACGGATCATGCGTGCGACGCCATCGGCGGGTGCGGCAGGCGCAACGCCCGGGCCACCAGCCACGTCGCCAGCGCCGACAACCCCAGCAAACCCGCCAGGCCGATCGCCCACACGATCCAGACCAGCGGCACCAACAGGCCGGTGAGGCCGCTCAGCAGCGGCAGCATCGACTGCGCGGCTTGCAAGCCCTGCATCACCGCATCGGCCACCGCGGCCCACACCGACGGGTCGATCCTGCCCGCCAGCCACGGTGGCAGGCTGGCCAGCGCCGAGCTGGACGCAACGGCGGCCGATTCGGCGCCACCCATCGCACCGCCTGCCCAGCCCAACACCGCCGCGACGGCGGCGCTCAGGCCGGTCCAGAGCAGGGCAAGCAGGCCGGCCACGGCCCAGATCAAGGTTTTCATCAGCGCATCTCCTGTCGGCAGCGGGTGAGGGAATGGAGGGTCGGGCCCCCCAGCCAATGCTCGAGAGTAGCCCGGGCTTCATTCCGCTTCCAGCAGAGCAAGTCGAATACTCACTCAGGCGCAGCCGAAGTCACTCGGTCTTTCTGAGGTGCAAGATGCACGTCGATCATGGTTCGTTCAGAACGAAGTCAAAGTGAGAATAACTCTTCTTTTTACGAATTGAATCGGTCCCCACACTTCGGTGCATCGTCCACTTCCATCGAGGAGCTCTGATGAACCCAGCCTGGCCACCCGCCGTCTTTCGGGCCGCGTTGCTGCTCACGCAGCGCTGGCTGCAGCATGTCGCCCGCTGGATCGGCGAGTCATTCCAGCCGCCCCCGGCCCTGCAACGCGCACCGGCCTTGATTCCGGTGCGGCACGACAACCGCCGCGGCCCGCAGCGGCACCCGCGCCGGCTCTGAAACCCTCTTCCCCATTCGCTGCCCCGCCTTCTCACCGCCCCTGGACCCTCACTGGAGAAACCTCATGCGTCACTACCCCCGTAACAGCCCCGAGGCTGCCGCACGCTTGTTGGCTCTGTGCATGGTGGCCGACGGCCACGTGTGCAAGTCCGAAGTGGAGGCGCTGCGCCGGCTGGGCATCGAAGCCGAGCTGGGCCTGCCGCCCGATGGCCTGGGCCCGGTGTTGCAGACGCTGTGCGAGGACCTGCTGAGCGAACAGACCAGCGGCTCGCTGTCCGCCTGCATCGACGACAGCCTGCTCGAAGCCCTGCTGCGCGATGTGGACGACCCCGCCCTGCAGCGCAAGGTGATCGATGCGATGGCGGCGACCGCGGCCGCCGATGGTCACCTGTCCGATGGTGAACAGCAGGTGCTGCAGGCGATGCAGCGCGACTGGCGCGTCGACTGGCGGGCCGTGTTGGCGCAGGAACCGTTGATGGCCCGCGCCTGATCCGCCCGACTGGGCCGCCTGGGCCGCTAATCCACCTGCTGGCGCTCGCGCGCGGCCGCCAGCAGGCGAAGCACCAAGGGATGGTGCATGCCCCGCCGCGAGCGGATGGCGTGGATCTCTTCGTGCAGGCCCTCGCTCTCGCCCAGCAGGCGCAGCCCGCGCACCCCTTCGAGGTCGGTGGCGCCGAGCGCCGTCACCGGAAACACGCCCAGCCCTTGCGCCGCGAACAGGCTGAGCAGCGCGCTGTCTTCGAACTCGCCGACCACGCGCGGCGCGAGGCGCTGGGCCTCAAACCATCGATCGATGCGGCCGCGCAGCGCGGCGTGGGTCGTGGGCAGCAGGACCGGCAGGCGCCCGAGGCTCGCCGGGAACTGGTCGATCTCGGCCTGGGTCACCATCGAGACCGGCCCATACCAATCCACCCGCGACACCATCAGCCGCTCGCTGGTGAGCCGGAGGGCCGAGTTCTGCGGCGGGGGTTGGCATGCCAGCACCAGGTCCAGCCGATGCAGCGCCAGTTCGCCGAGCAGTTCGTCGACCTCGCCCTCGTGCACCACCAACTTGAGTGACGGCGTGTCCAGCACGGGCTGGATCAGCACGTGCGCGGCCAGCTTGGCCAGGCCGTCGGACATCCCGATGGCCAGGCGCGCAGTCTGGCCCGACGCGGCCGCCGCCGCCTCCTCCGGGATGAGCTCACCGAGCTGAAAGATCTCCTCGGCGCGGGAGAACACCGCCTGGCCCGCGTCCGTGACCTCGACGCCGCGGCCGGCCGGCTTGAGCAACTGGTGCCCCAGATCCTGTTCAAGCGCCTTGACCTGGGCACTGATCGTCTGGATGGCCATGTCCAGCCGCTCGGCGGCGCGGGCAAAGCCCCCCTCTTTGGCGACCACCCAGAAGTAGTACAGGTGCCGGTAATTCAGCATGCGCGATCCGGGAGTGATGAGAACTTCGGAATTCCCGAAGTGGTGCTCACTGTATCGCTGCTTTCGTTGGCGACGGTGGGCCCGCAAGATCGGCCATCACGACGGAGTTGGATCCATGGACACGCTCACCATCGTTTTTGTCGTTCTGACCGCCTCCCTGCTGTGGGTGACCTGGCAGGCCAAGCGGCTCGGGCAGGAGCGGCGCGATGTCGCGCTGCTGGCCGCGGTGGCCGGCGCACTGGGCATCGGCTCGGTCGTCTCGGCCGCCCTCTGACGACATCGCCTCCCTCATTCCCTTCACCTGCACACCATCATGGAACTACTGAACACCCTCTGGCTGGGCATGCCCGTCTGGATCTGGCTGACCTTCCTGGGGTCGGTACTGGCGATCCTCGCCTTCGACCTGGGCGTGATGCACCGCGATTCGCACGAGATCGGCGTCGCAGAGAGCCTGAAGATGTCGGCCCTGTACATCGGCCTGGGGCTGGCGTGGGCCGGCGCGGTGTACTGGATCTACGCGCACTACGGCAATGCTGGCGCGCTGGACCCGCAGATCGCGGCCGCCAGCACCGCGAGTGAACGGGCCTGGACGGCCGTCAAGCTCTACATGACGGGTTATCTGGTCGAGAAGACGCTGGCGATGGACAACGTCTTCATCATCTCGATGATCTTCACCTACTTCGCGGTGCCACGTCAGTACCAGCACCGGGTGCTGTTCTGGGGCATCTTGGGCGTGATCGTGCTGCGCGCGATCATGATCGGCCTGGGCGCGGCGCTGGTGATGGAGTTCACCTGGATCATGTACCTGTTCGGCGTGGTGCTGCTGGCCACCGGCGTGAAGATGCTGGTGATGATCGACCACCAGCCCGACATCGGCAACAACCCGGTGCTGCGCTTCCTGAAGAAGCACCTGCGGGTGACCGATGGTCTGCATGGCCAGGCTTTCACCGTGACTCAGCCCGACCCGGCCAGCGGCCGCCTGGTGCGCTATGCGACACCGCTGCTGCTGTGCCTGGTGCTCGTCGAAGTCGCTGACCTGGTGTTCGCGATCGACTCGGTGCCGGCCATCTTCGCGATCACGCCGGACCCGTTCATCGTCTACACCAGCAACATCTTCGCGATCCTCGGCCTGCGCGCCCTGTACTTCGCACTGGCGGCGGTGGTGCACCGCTTCTACTACCTGAAGTACGCGCTGGCCCTGGTGCTGATCTTCATCGGCACGAAGATCTTCCTCGGCGACTGGCTGTTCGACGGCAAGGTACCCGCGATGATCAGCCTGGGCGTGACCGGCGGCCTGCTGGCGGGCGGCATCCTCTTCTCACTGTGGAAGACGCGGCAACAACCCAGGGCGCCGGCGATGAACTGAACCTAGATCCAGCAGTTGCCGCAACCGGATGGCCTAAAAGTGAGAGCTGAAGCGCACTTGTGATGATTTGGCACGTCCACCCGATGGGTGAAGCAAGACGCAACGCGCTGACGGCGCCGTCTGGGGCTGGCGAGGACATTCCGGCGCAGGTAGTGCACCCGCTGGGCGGGCGCATGCACTTGAGCTGGGACGAGGGTGGGTGGCCACCGCCGCACGAGCAGTTGGTATTCTTCGCCGAGTTCCTGGCGCCCAGCGGAGGGTTTGAGCGCTGGTTGTCTGGCTGCCCGACGACGTCGCCAGCGCGTCGTGGCGTGGCGTGGCTGCACACGAGCTTAGTGCATTCCGTACGAAAAGCCCTGGACAGGCCCTCGGTTTCGGCATCAAGCCGCTGTATGGACACCAGGAGGGCGCCGAGATCGGCCACAACCCGAGCAAGCCTATGCGGCTCAGCCGCGTGCCGCACACGTTCCTGGTGGCGAACCTGCGCTTGGATAGCTGGACATGCAGGTGAGCTCAAGCAAGCAGCACACGCCCGGACACCCCAAGGCAGCGCTGGGCAAGTTGCTCGACGATCTGGGCCACACAGCGCCGGCGCTGGTGCTATGCGACTCGGACTACGGCAGCGGGGACATCCTGGGACGCTGCAAGAGCGAGACCAGCCCTGCCTGCTGCGGCTGATGGACAGCTGGAGGCCATCACCAGCCGCCGCTGCTGGCCGCGGCGGGCAAGGTCGCCAGCAACGCCAACCAGACCACGCTGAACCTGACGCCGCTGCATGGCCGAGCCGACATCCTGAAACGGCTGATCGCCAATATCGGCTCCGCCTTGCGGCATGTCTGGGCTGCTGCGGAGCAGTTCAAAGCGTTCGACCTCTGGGACTGTACGCTGCACTGCATTAGCGACCGTATCGCGCCGGTCGTCGCGCCAACGCCGTCGCCGCCCCTACTGGCCTCATTGGGGTAACTGCCGGAGATCGGATGTCCGGTACGAGCCATTTCTCGTGCGGGCGGCACCAAGCTCGCCAGCAACGACCTGGCGCACCACGTGCGCCTGTAGCGCATTCAATCCCACGACGCTCCCTAGAATGGCCCGTCATCACGTCTTGATACGCACAAACTACCCAACGGGTCCTAAACTAGCCTTGGCGCGAGAGAAAAAACGGACGCGCCAATCTGAAGTAAAACGGGCCACGACATTCAGTGGTCGATCTATTCCGTTTTCGTAGTTTTTAAATAGGGAAGAGACTTGATGAAATACGCGAAAAAACTCCTTATCGCCGGCCTGTTCGTGCAGGCGATTTGCGGATCGGCTTTTGCCGCAACGGAGGCCAGCACCACCGAAAGTGTCGCGGCCTACGCCGCCCGCCAGGAATCAATCCAGGCCGACACCGCTCTGATTCAGACCAAGAAGGACCTGCGCGCCTTCTTTGCCCTGAAAACAGGCTCCAACCCGCTGAACCTGCTGTCGCAAGAAGCCAAGTCCCGGCTGCTCGACCGCTCCTTGTACGATGCGGCAGGCCGCATCACCACCATCTACACGGGCGACATCGAGCAGGAGCTGTCACCCGGCAATTCGTACAAGGTGCTGGCTCTGTTCGGCGCGCAATCCCTGGCGGCCTGGCTGAACAACGGTAAAGTAGCCACCAAGCTGGATATGAGTGTCCTTGACTATGTTCAAGCCGGTGAAATCAGGCCGTACTTGAGGAATTCATACTGCAATGGCGGCTACTGCACGGACGGTGATCGTCTCGTTTGCGTTGTTAAGAACTGCACGCCGCCGCACCTGAACCAGTAAAAACGCGTGGAGAGGCCATGAAATCTCTTTTGGCAGTTATTGCGGCAGTTATCTATCTTCTGTATGGACTTCCAGTAGAAGCAGCGACGGCTGAGGCAGCTCCGACTTCCGTGTGCAGCAAGGCCTTTATGCTGGCCACGGACAAGACACCGGAAGAGCACCTTCATTGCCTCTCCTCCCTGAAGAAGCAGGACAAAAAACTACGCCTGTTCAAGGACAGGGATCTGGACCAGATGATCAGTGCGGTCTACAAGCGTTCCATGCTGACCGGTAGCAGTGCTGACGCTGACACGATGCGCATCCTGGTAGAAGAAGGAAAGCGGCGGCATCCGCGAGACCATTCTGCAGATGACCTTATATTCGGAACTCTCCTTGCCGCAGGTCGGGTCGAAGATGCAGAAAAAGCACCCTTCGAGCACGCACCAACAATCTCCAGAGAGCCGTTGCCGCCCTCTGCCTTGATCTCCGGCCATTCACGCTACTGGGCCATAGAAGAAGATCCATTTAAGCTGGTGGAGGGTCAGGTCGACCTCCGGAGCGGGATCCATGTTGTCGTTTATGCTGCCCCCGGATGTCACTTCTGTGAAGCGGCGTCCCAGGACATTGCAAAGAACGAAGCGCTCGGGGCGCTTTTCAGATCGCGCTCGATTTGGATTAACGTCCCAAACTCCAACTACGCGGTTGACTACTATCAAACGTGGCAGATTGATAAGTACTCATACCCCATGAATATCGTATTCGACAGAAGTGGGTGGCCATCGCGCAATCTGGGAGCAACGCCCTACTTTTTCCTGATGAAGGATGGCCAAGTCGTCGGCACCCTGCTGGGATGGCAAGAGGGCAGCATGACCAAGCTGGTTAAGCTGCTGTCGGAGAACCAGTTACTCAACTGAGCGGAGCGCGCGCTATCGTTCCGGCTCCGGGTCCTTACCCGTGCCGGCATCTTTGCCGCGAGAAGGGCCCTCGGCCGCGCGGGTTGCCGCGTTTCGGAGACGGACACACGCGCAAGCGCGGATCTTTGTCTGTGGATGGGTCCCAACTTGGTCAAGCGATCACGTTCCTTCCGCTCAAAGCCAGCGCCCTGGCACGCGTTGTTGGCCGCCAAGCGCCAGTTGAAGATCAGGCGCTCCTCGTCCGTGCGTTTGGCCTGTTGGCGCGTCGTGCTGCGGCCGTTGTCGGCCCCCGTAGGCCGTTCGTTCCGCCTGTTTTTGCCCGACCAGGTGATGGTGGCGGCCGGCAGGGTTGTGATCTGCGCGCCCCGGACCTGCCGCGCCCCGGCCACCAGGTCAAGCCAGCCCCGCGCGGCGGTCGTTGACCAATCAGCCACACAGTCCGTCCTGAACAACTCGGTTTCAGCCAACCGCGGCACGAGGAGCCGAGCCTGTTGAAGCCCGAGCATGACGGCCGGGCGGGGTCTTCGGGACGAAGCCCTACACCGGCCGCCTGCCATGTGGGGGCCTACGCGGTCACCAAGGCTCCGCAGGCGGCGATCCAACGGCCCACCTGCGACAAGACGTAACGCCCACCGGGCGGCGACATGGGTCTGACGATTGGCGCCGCGCGCCACGTCGGGGTGCTCTCGCCACCCGGCTCAACTCCAGGCCTGTCCCGCGGCCAAACGGCAGACCATTCCGACGCGGCTTCAGCCAAAAGGCAGCGCTTCCAGACAACGTTGTCCGATTTGCCATTACATCTGCTTGCCCGCACTTTCCCAATCTTGCCGGCCCGTGGGGCCGCGATGTCAGCATGCGCCGCGACGGCCGGGTGACGACGCCACGCGCGCAGCAGCCGTCGACCCCACGATCACAAACTCACCAAAGGAGATGCGAGATGCAGATGAAGGGATGGAGACATCAGACCACCCGCTGTGTGGCCGCCGCCACGCTGGCCGTGTTCGGCCAGGCCAACGCCTACACGCCGATCACCGACACCACGACGCCCACGCCACTGCCAGCCCACCTGGCGCAGCCCCCTGCGACGCTGCCGCACATGGAAGTGGCGGGGGTGGACAACGACCATGATGTGCAGGTCGTCTACTTCGTGCCGTCCAACGCCGCGCACCGCGACCGTGGCGAGCTGATGCTGAACGCGGCGCGGCAAATCCAGAAGCAGTGGTCGGGCTGGGGCTGGACGATCCACCTCAACAAGCAGCTGATCAACCTGGAGAGCAGCAACAGCTGCGCCTACTTCAACGACTACAACGTGCTGTGGGCCGAAACCCAGCGCCAGCTGGAATCGCGCGGGCAGTACTTCCCGAACGTGAAGTACCTGGTGTTCGGTGAGTGCACCACCGGCGGCGGCGCCGCGCAGGCGGGCATGCCGGGCAACTCGGCGCTGTTCTACAGCTACGTGGTCGACGGCATCGGCTTGAACGATGGCAGCCCGCGCAACCTGGCGGACATCGGCTCGATCGGCCACGAGATGGGGCACAACTTCGGCTTGCCGCACGAAAACTGCGGTGGCCAGGCCGACCAGAACACGATCGACGAGCTGGCCGCCTGGGCCCTGCCGACCAACGGCTCGAAAGGCCCGATGTGCAACGGCGCCTACTGGCCGAACGTGACGCCCGAGCCCTACCAGCACGACCTCGTCAAGCGCTACGGCTGCCCCTGGCTGAAGGGCTGTGCGAAGAAGCACCCCGACTGGGTGTGGACCGGCACGCCCGGTGATGGCAATGACAAGGGCGTCTACTTCGCCTCGCAGTCGAGCAACAAGTGCATCGACGTCTACTACTTCAACTACGCCTCGAACGCCGAGGTGGCGCAGTACGAGTGCGTGGGCCTGGCCAACCAGCGGGTGAAGATGAAGGACGCCGGCAACGGCCTGGTGCAGCTGGTGTTCGGCCACAGCGGCTACTGCCTGGACCCGATGAACGCCAGCCGCCTGGTCGGCGCGAAGATGGTGCAGTGGCCTTGCAGCGGCGACGACGACACCAAGTGGCGCGCCAAGGAGGTGTCGCCGGACGTCTTCGAGTTCGTCAACGCCCGCAGCGGCCTGTGCCTGGACGTGCCGGGCGCCAGCCCCGATTCCGGTCTGACCTTGCAGCAGTACACCTGCAACGGCACCGCCGCCCAGCGCTGGAAGCGCGAGCGCTGAGCTGTGACGCCGGGGCTCAGCGCAACATGAGTTCGCTGCGCACCGCCCCGGCCCGGCCCGCCCGGGCCTTCAGTGACAGCACCGTGCCCGCCGGGGCGCGGACGATCCACTCGGCCTGGGCTTTGTCGGCCGTCACATCGCGCTCCGGCACGAAGGCCTGCAGCGAGTTCTTCGGCGCATGGCCTTCGAGCTGCGGGCCTTCGATGCGGGTCTTGCCCTGCACCAACGCGGCGCCGGCCGGCAGCTCGATCTCGAAAACACAGGCTCGGGCCACCTTGCGCTCCAGCGCCCGCTTGGTGACATAGCTCGGCAGATAGCCGGCATTGCCGACGACGAAGCGCACGCGCCACGTGTCCGGACCGAGGGCCTCGACCTGCGTCGACAGCGCCTGCAGCTTCGGCAGCGACAGCCCCAGCTGGCTCAGCCAGGCCGGAAAGCGCGCAGCTTCGCGTTCACGGTACTTCGGCGGCGGGTTGCGCCAGTAGTTCATCCGGTCCCAGCCGCCGATCTCGACCGCCCCAAGTTGCGGATGCACGAACGGGCGCCAGTCGTTGTGAGCATGGCCGTCGCAGTGCTCATCGCTCCACTTCAGCAGCTTCAGGTCGTCTTCGGGCGGGTGGTCGCGGTACCAGTGGATCCAGTCGTAGTCGGTGATGCCGGCTTCCTTGTTCGGCGCCCAGATCTCCACCGTCCAGAACAGGGCCCCCAGATGCTCGTAGACCCAGTCCTGCGTGCCGGTGATGATTTCCTTGGGGTGGTACTTGAAGTCGTGCCAGATGCTGATGGCCGGGTAGCCGGTGAGCTTGGCGCCGATGTCGGACAGGCGCTTGTAGATCCACAGATCCTCCGGCGTCATGTCGTCGTCGCTCTGGGTGCCCATGGGCCGCAGGATGACGCCCGAGTGGGTGTGGAAGCTCACCGCCGCGCCGATGTTCGGGTGCTTGACGATGAAATCGACCATCGCGCGCACTTCGGGCTCGCTCGTGGGGTACGGGCCGGCGCCGAGCTGCTCGAACTCTTGCCGCCAGTAGGCCGGGAAGTTTCGATTCAGGTCGAGCCCTTCGCGGTCCTTGTTGACGCGGATCGTCGTGCCGTCGAAGTTCTCCAGCAGCCCCTCGGGCATGACCCGGTAGTAAGTGCCGCCGAACTCGCCGGGCTCGCGCGGGATCAGCAGCCTCGGCTCGTCCGGATGCGGTTTCCAGCTGCCGTTCGGATCGGCGATGCGCATTTGCAGAATGCGGCCGTCCCCATCGACATCCTGCACGGTGAGGCCGTCCACATGCGGCTCGTCGAAGGGGTACGGGCGGGTCGATGAGCGGATGTGGCGCGGCACATCGGCCAGCGCCAGCTCGGCGCCATCGGGGTTCAGGCGCGGGCACAGGTACACCACCCGGGTGTCGAGCAGCTCGGTGGTCTTGGGGTCGGTGCCGTAGGTGCTCGCCAGTTGGTGCAGCCAGTACAGGCAGGCGGTGCTGGCGGTGAGTTCGGCCGCGTGGATGTTGCCGTCGATCCACAGCGCGGGCTTGTCGGTGTCGGGCCCAGTGGCACGCTGGGTGATGACCAGCAGCCAGATCTCCCGGCCCTCGTGGCTGAAACCGATCGAGCGGCGTTCAATCAGATCGGGCCGGGCGGCTGCGTAGTCGGCCAGCAGTTGGCTGAGCTCGGCGTGGCGGTAGAAGCGATCGAACTGCGGCGTGGGCAGTGGTGCGGCGGCGGGCGTGGTGTGATGGGCGGCCATGGCGGGCGGGCCTGCTCGTGGCAGGCCGGGGGACTGCGGTGGCAACGAGTGTCGCACCGCTGTATAAGAGGCTGAGAGTCTTTCGCCGATGCCCGCCTTGAACCCCCAAACGCCCCGGCTCTTCGTTGCAAATGCTCGCCATAGCCCGAGCTATGGCTGTGCGTTGCGCCTCGATCCGGGTCGCCTGGGTGTCCCTTTCGGGCACCGCCGGAAAGCTCTCACCCTCTGAGGCGGCGCGAAACACGATGCATCCGCCCGCGCTGCCCCGCCGCGTCACTGCCCCTTGAACAGCCCCTGGAAATGGCGCGAGACCGGCAGGCGCTCGCTGCGGCCCCGCAGCGTGAGCACCATCGTGCCCTCGTCGACCCGCAGCGCACTGGCGATGTGGTGGTGGTTGACGATGACCGACCGATGCACCTGCCAGAACTGATGGGCGTCCAGTTGCGCCAGCAGCTCTTTCAGTGGCGTGCGGATCAGCGCCTCGGCGCTGCCCTGCTCATCGTCGTAGACCACGCGGGTGTAGCGCGCGTCGGATTCGAAGTACACGATCTGCTCGACACGGATCAGCCGCACCTCCTTGCCGACGCTGGCCTGGATGACCGATGGCGGGGCCGGTTTGCGTAGACCGCCGCTGAGCTGGGCCAGCAGCGCCGACAGGTCGGGCGCGGCCGGACGATCCAGCCGCGAACGCACCCGTTGCACCGCCTGCGTCAGGCGGGTGACGTCGACCGGCTTCATCACATAGTCGACCGCACCGGCATCGAACGCGGCCAGCGCGTGGTCGCCGTACGCGGTGACGAAGACCACCGGCACTCGGCCATCGATGCGTTGCGCGACCTCGATGCCCGACAGGCCCGGCATGCGGATGTCCAGAAAGCAGACCTGCGGCTCGTGCTCGAGATAGGCATCCCAGGCGTCGACGCCGTTGGCCGCCTCGGCCACCAGACGCGCGCCGGGCCAGGCCTGGCGCAGCGCAGCGATCAGTTGCTGGCGCGGCGCCTCTTCGTCATCGGCCACCAACACGGTGACGCGGTCGTTCGTGTCGTCAGGGTTCACGGTGTACTCGTCAGAACAGTGGAGGGAGCCGGCGGCACCGGCAGGTACAAGGTGGCGACGCACCCGCCTTCTGGCGCGTTGACGAGCGTCAGGCGGGCACGCTCGCCAAACGCCTGGGCCAACCGCGCCCGGGTATTGGCCAGGCCCACGCGGCCATGGGCGATGCGCGTGCCGTCGGGGTCATCGGCCGGCAGCCCGGGGCCATCGTCGACGACCTGCACGGTGGTGGCGCCGTCGTCTTCGGCCCGGGCCTGCACGCGCACCTGCCCGCCGGACAGGCGAGGCGACACGCCATGCTCCACCGCGTTCTCGACCAGCGTCAGCAGCACACCGGGCGGCAGCAACGCCGCCGCACGATCGGGTGGCAATTCGACCGAGAACTGCAGCCGCGCGCCCAGGCGCGCCTGCATCACTTCAAGGTAGCGGCGCACCGCCTCGACCTCGTCGCAGAGGGGCAGCAGGCTGCGCTCGAACAGCGGCAGCGTGGCGCGCAGGTAGCCGGTCAACGACGCCAGCATCGGCCCGGCGCGATCGTCCCGCGTGTCCACCCAGTGCTGCAAAGAGGCCAGCGAGTTGAACAGGAAGTGAGGCTGGATCTGCGCCGTGGCCAGTTGGCCCGCGACCGCCCGGGTGCGGGCGCGTTCGTCCTGCTCGGTCAGGCGGGCTTCGATCTGCTGAGCGCGAAAGAAGCTGAGGAACCAGAAGCCCAGGCAGCTCAGCGAACAGAGGATGCCAAAGGTGGTGAGCATCCATTCCCGCGCTGCGCCGGGCGACATGCGCCAGCGCAGGCCGAGCGCGAACGTGAAGAACACGCCCATGTAGATCAGCGTCAAGACCATCAGGCGCCGCCGCGAAGGCCGCCACCAGAGCCACATCCCGGCGCGATAGGCTGCAAAGATCGCCGCCACCAGCAGGCCGGTCAGCCGCGGCACTTCGCCGTCAGGCGCCTGCTGCAGCAGGGCCTGTGCCGCCGGGGCGATCGAGATCGCGGTGATCATCAAGAAAGTGCGGGTCGGCCGATCGGTGCCGGCACGTGCCATCTCTTCGTCGGTGAACACCCGGGTGGGGCCGGGGTACCAGAGCTGGCTCCAATCGATGCGATCGGGCGATGGGGCGGGGGTGGACATGGTCAGTTCGCAGGGCGAAGGGGCAACGATGCGGCCGTCGGGGTGGCCGTCGGGGTGGGTGGCGCGGAGAGGGTGATTTCGGCGCACGCGCCCGATGAACCTTGGGGCGCTGCGTGCAGCCGCAGCCGCGCCCCAGAGCCGAAGCGCCGAGCCAGCCGCTCGCGCGCATTGGCCAGGCCGATGCCTTCGCGCCAATCGGGCGCGGGCCCGGCGCCGTCGTCGATCACCGCCAACCGGAAGCGCTCAGGCACGGCCTCGGCCTGCAGCCGGATGCGGCCGCCGTGCAGCTGGGGGCCGATGCCGTGCTCGATCGCGTTCTCCACCAGCGTCAGCAGCAGCCCCGGCGGCAGCGGTTGCGTCAGCGCCTCGGGCTGGACCTCGATCTCCACCTGCAAGCGCTCTCCGAGCCGGGCCTGCATGATGGCCAGGTAGCGCCGCGCCAGCCCCAGCTCGTCGGCGAGCGTCACCTCGTCGCGCGCCATCAGCTCGGTCGAGCCGCGCAGGAAGCCGGTCAGTTCACGCAGCAGCGGGGCTGCGCGGGGGTCGCCCTCGTCCAGCCAATGCTGCAGGGCCGCCAGCGTGTTGAACAGGAAGTGCGGCTGGATCTGCGAGCGCAGCGCCGCCAGGCGGGCCTCGGCCGCCTCGCGCGCCGCGGCATCCCGCTCCTGCTCCAGGCGCAGGCGCTGCATTTCGCGGTCGAGGTGGGCCCGGCCCCACTGCGCCACCACCACCTGCACCACCGACACCAGCGCAATGGGCAGCAGCCAGGCCAGCCAGCGCCAAGGCTCACCGCCCCCGTGCCACAGCGCGATCTGGATGACCGCGGCGGCACCCAGGATGCCGTTGGACCACCAGAACTCGCGCCGCAGCCGGGCCAGGGTGCCATGCGGCTGGAACCAGGCCTGCACCATGGCCAGCAGCATCGCGATCGCCGCCGGGCCGCTGACCAAGACGGCCAGCCAGCGCGGCACGCCGCCGACCTCGGCCAGCCACCAGGCGACCAGCAGGCCGACCAGCAGCGCGCCCCCGGCACTGGCCAGGCCTGTGCGGCTCAACAGCCAGGCATCGCCTGCCCGCGCACCGGCCTGCTCGTCGGCCGACAGGCAGCGGTGCCGACGCCCCAGCAGCGCCAGCGCGCGTGCATGCCAAGTGGTGGTGGAGGGGGACGAAAGCATGCGGCGCAGTGTAGGCAGCCGCCCCGATCATCCGGCGATGCGGGCGGCGAATGCCCGGTCGGCCGGCATCAACCGCCGGCCAGCGCGCATGAACGGTGGCGCCAGCCGATCAGGGCAGCGGGGCGCCGTCGACGAACACCTTCAGCTCGCCGGCGCGGAAAGCCGTCCAACTCTCGTCGTTCGTCAGGGGCTCGGTGGCAATCACCGCCACCCGGTCGTTCGGCGTGGTGGCCTGGGCGAAGTCGACGCGCACGTCGTCGTCTTTCAGGCTGACCGTTCGAAAGGGGTGCTGTCGCACCAGCCAGTGCAGGTTCGTCGACGCATGCGCCCACAGCGCCCGGCCGTTGGACAGCAGCATGTTGAAGGTGCCGTGCCGGTGCAGCTCGGGCACCAGCTCGGCCAGCGTGCGGCTCAGCTCGCCGATCTCGGGCACGCCGGCGTGCGCCTTGGCCAGCTCCTGCATCAGCCAGCAGAAGGCACGCTCGCTGTCGGTGTCGCCCACCGGCCGGAAAGCGGCATGCAGGCGAGGGTGAAAGCTCTTCAAGTCGCCGTTGTGGGCGAAGACCCAGTAGCGGCCCCACAGTTCGCGCACGAAGGGGTGGGTGTTCTCCAGCGCCACCCGGCCCTGGGTGGCCTTGCGGATGTGGGCGATGACGTTGTCGCTGTGGATCGGGTAGGTCTTCACCAGCTCGGCAATCGCCGAATGGCGGGCGCTGGCGTGGTCGATGAAGACCCGAACGCCTTTGTCTTCGAAAAAGCCGATCCCGAATCCGTCTTTGTGCTCGTCGGCACGGGTGGCCAGACCGGTGAAGCTGAACATCACGTCGGTCGGCGTGTTGGCATTCATGCCCAGCAATTGGCACATGGCAGGCGGCGTCGGCAGTTCGGGGTGGGCGAGAGCCTGTCGATTGTAGGCAGCGTCACCGCCACCCGGCCCCCGGGTTCGGACGCGGGTGTGGCGTCAGCCGGAGCCTGTAACCTACGGGCTCCGTCACATCTTCTCGGGGAATTGGGCTTGCCCACCGACGCAGCCGAAGAGCCTTTCGCCGGCCTGCCCTTCCGGGACGGCGCGCTGCGCGCCGAAGCTGAGCGAGCCCGTGTCGCCGTGCGGGCACTGCTGTGGGTGTCCGTCACGCTCGCGGTGCTGTTGTGCGTCTCGGTGCCACTGCAGCAGTGGCTGGGTGTGCCCACGCCGTTCGTGCGCTGGCGCCTGATGATCGGTGCCGTGCTGGTGGTCAGCGCCGCCGCGTCGATCCTGATCGTGCGCCGCGCCTCGCCCCAGGCGGCCGTCGGGCTGCTGCTGCTGACACTGCAGACGACGTTCGGCCTGTACGGCTGGTTCACCGGGCTGGGGTTGATGTCGGTGTTGCTGTCCGGCTCGGCCGTGCTGATCGTGCTGGCGGGGCTGCTCGCCCGCACGACGGTGGCCTGGCTTCTGGCGGCGTTGCAGGCGGCCATGTTGTTCGCCATCTACCAAGGCGAAATCCACCAGTGGCTGCCCGGTGCGGCGCAAGCCGTGCCCGGCGGCAGCCTGGGGCGGCTCAGCTCGCACCTGTTGCTGACCGCCGGTTCGCTGGCGGTGGCCACCATCCTCGGGCGGCAGCTCGGCCAGAGCCTGCACCAGGCGTGGACGAAAGAACACCGGTTGTCCGAATTTCTGCGCCTGAGCAGCGATTGGACCTGGGAAGCCGACCGGCGTGGCTACCTGACCTACATCTCGCCGGCCTTCGAGCGCCACACCGGCCGCACGGTGGCCGAGTTCATGCGCATCGACCAGCCCGGCGGCCCACGCATGGTTCACGATGCCGAATTCGCCGCCCTGGTCGATGACCTGCGCGCCAGGCGGCCCTACCGCGGCCGGGTGCTCACCTTTGAATGCGCCGACGGGCAGATCATCTGTGTGCGCGGCAGCGGCGAGCCGGTGATCGGCCTGAGCGGCAAACACCTGGGCTGGTGGGGTATCAGCCAGAACGTGACCGGCGAGGTGCTGGCCGCGCGCGAACACGAACGCTCGCGCACGCTGCTGGACAGGCTGGTGCGCCTGTCGCCCGATGCGATCGCCGTCGCCAGCCTGCGCGACGGGCGGCTCACGCTGGCCAACCCCAGCTTCCTGACCATGGGCGGCTACGACCGGCCCGAGGAAGTGGTCGGTCGCAGCGCGCTACAGCTGGGGCTGTGGCGCAGCCGTTCGGACGAAGAAACCTTGATCAACGCGCTGCGCGGCGTGAGCGTCGTGCGCGACCTGCGCACCCGCTTCTGGCGCCGCGACGGGGCGCCGCGGGATGCCCTGCTGACGGCCGCCCGCTTCGAGTGGGATGGCGAGCCGGTGGCCGTGATGGTCATCCGCGACATCACCGAGGTCGAGCGGGCGCGGCTGCAGGGCGATGCGATCCTGAACCATGCGGCCGTGGGCGTTGCGCTGGTGCGGGCCCGACGGGTCGAGCGGGTCAATCCGCGGCTGGAGCAGTTGCTGGGCGCGCCACCGGGCTCGATGGCAGGGCAGCCGGTCTCGGTGTTCTTTGGCGGCGACGAGGCGTATCACCAGTTCATCGAACGGCTGCAGCGGCGCCTGAGCGCGTCGCTGCCGGTCGAGCTGGAGCACGAATTCACCCGGCCTGACGGCACCCGGTTCCTGGCCCTGCTGCGCTCGCAGCTGGTCGACCCGCGGCAGGCCGACGAAGCCGGCGCGATCTGGGTCGTCGAAGACATCACCGAACGCCGCCGCGCCGAGCAGGCGCTGGCCGAAGCCAAGGCAGTGGCTGAGGCCGCCAGCGATGCCAAGAGCGCGTTCCTCGCGCACATGAGTCATGAGATTCGCACGCCGCTGAACGGCGTGCTCGGCCTGGCCCGGCTGATGGCCGTACCGGGCCAACCCGAAGCCCGGCGGCAGAACCACCTGCGCTACCTGATCGATGCGGCAGAGAGTCTGAACGCCATCGTCTCCAATGTGCTGGACCTGAGCAAGATGGAGGCCGGCAAGCTGCAGATCGAATCGATCGACTTCGACCTGCACGACCTGATCGACAAGGTCCACGGCGCGCACGTGGTGCTGGCCGAAGCCAAAGGGTTGGTGATGCGCCAGCTGATCGAGCCGGGCGTGCCGCGACGGGTGCGGGGCGACCCGCTGCGCCTGCGGCAGATCCTGTCGAACTTCATCGCCAACGCGATCAAGTTCACCGTGCAAGGCGAGGTGCTGCTGCGTGTGGCGGTGGCCGAACCCGGCCGCTTGCGCTTCGAGGTGGAAGACACCGGCATCGGCATCGAGCCCGAGGTGCTGGCGGGCCTGTTCCAGCCCTTCGCGCAGGCCGACCATTCGACGACCCGGCGATTCGGCGGCACCGGCCTGGGCTTGTCGATCGCCCGCGAGCTGGCCCAGCGCATGGGCGGCGAAGTGGGCGCCCGCAGCGTGCCCCAAGAAGGCGCCACCTTCTGGGCCGAGCTGCCGCTGCCGTCCACCGACCGTCAGGAAGACCGGCCGACGACCGGGCTGGATGGCCAGGTCCAGCCGCTGCGCGGCCTGCGGCTGCTGGTGGCGGAGGACAACCCGGTCAACATGCTCATCGCCGCCGAGATGCTGTCGCGACTGGGGGCGAGCGTGAGCCCGGCGCACGATGGCGACGAAGCCGTCCGGGCCTGCCGAACCCACCCGAAAGCCTTCGACGTGGTGCTGATGGACCTGCACATGCCGGTGCTCGACGGACTGGAGGCGGTGCGCCGCCTGCGGGCCGACCCCAGCACCTGCGCGCTGCCGGTGGTGGCCTTCAGCGCCGCAGCGCTGGACCACGAGCGTCAGCAGGCCCGCGCGGCCGGCATGGACGACTTCGTCGGCAAGCCGATGCAACCGGACGAGCTGGTGCGCGTGCTGTCACGCTGGGTCAAGCCGGGCGCGTGACGCGGGCGCCCCCGCTGCAACCGGGCAGGGGCTTCGTCTGTCGGTGCGGTCCGACAGACAGTCCGCTTGCGCGCCGGCAGACGCCCGCCCGCCTCACCGCCAGACTGCGGCAGCCACTTCGCAGGACGCCGCCATGCCCACGCTGCCGCCCTTCTCGCCCCGCGTCCGCCCACCCCGGCGAGGCGCTGTCGCGCCGCGCGTCTTGAGGCGGGCTTGGGCCTGGGCTTTCGCGCTGGCCCTGCTCGGAACCGCCTGCGCTCCGATGCCACCCTCTGTGGCCCGCACGGCCCCCGTCTCGGGGCCCACCGCACCGGTCGACATGGAAAGTGCGCAAGGGCCGGTCTCCCCGGCGCGCAGCCGCCAGATCGTGAACCGGCTCAAGGCCGAGCCCGGCCCCGACAGCATCCTCGACCAGCATCTGCAGGTCGAAAGTGCTGTCACCGGCAGCCCCTTGGTCACCGGCAACGCGGTCACGCTGCTGCAGGATGGCGAGGCCACGTACCGCGCGATGTTCCAGGCCATCGCCGCGGCCCGGCACCACATCAACCTCGAAACCTACATCCTGCAGGACGACGAAGCCGGCAATCGCTTCGCCGACGCCCTGATCGCCAGGCGCCAGCAGGGTCTGCAGGTGAATGTGCTTCACGACGGCGTCGGCACCTTGGAAACGCCCACCAGCTTCTTCGAGCGATTGAAGGCGGCCGGCATCCAGGTCGTCGAATACAACCCGGTCAACCCCTTGCGCGCCAAGGCGGGGTGGGACGTGAACGAGCGCGACCATCGCAAGCTGCTTGTCGTCGACGGCGAGGTGGCCTTCCTGGGCGGCATCAACATCAGCGCTGTCTATTCCGGATCGGCCGGCTCGGCGCCGTTGAAGAGGGGGGCGCGCCGTCCCGCCGCCGAGAACGACGCCGAGCAGCGCCCCTGGCGCGACACCCATCTGCGCATCGAGGGGCCTGTCGTGGCCGAACTGCAGAAAAGCTTCCTGGAGGTGTGGGCCGCGCAAAAAGGCCCGGCCCTCGACGCCGCACAGTACCTGCCGGCCCGCCCCAAGGCACGGGGCCAGCAGGTGGTGCGCGCCATCGCCAGCTCGCCCGACCAGGGCCACAGCCCCATCTACGCAACGCTCATCTCATCGATCGAGCACGCTGAAAAGCGCATCTGGATCATGATGGCCTACTTCGTGCCCGACCCTCAGTTGGTGGCGGCGCTCAGCGCCGCGGCGCAGCGGGGCGTCGAAGTGAAGCTGATCCTGCCGCGCCACAGCGACGCCAAGCTGGTGCTGAGCGCCGGCCGGGCGCAGTACGGCACCTTGCTCGACAGCGGGGTGCAGATCTACGAGCGCCGCCACGTGCTGCTGCACGCCAAGACCGCAGTCATCGACGGCGTCTGGTCCACGGTCGGCTCGTCCAATCTGGATTGGCGCAGCTTCGTGCACAACCTGGAGCTCAATGCGGTGGTGCTGGGCAGCGAATTCGCCGAGCAGATGGAGCAATCGTTTGAACGCGATCTGGCGGTGTCCGATCGCCTGAGCCTGCAGGCGTGGCAGGAGCGGCCGCTGCGGCAGCGCGTGGGCGAGTGGATCGGCCAGTTGCTGCAGTACTGGCTCTGAAGCGGGAACCGCACCCGCCCTGCAGCCAGCGATCCACCCCCCCGCGTTTCACCCTGTCGGCAACGGGGCCGCAAACCTATACTGTGACGAAGCCTGCCGGCCTGCGGGTGCCTGTCGTGATGCGCGTCGCCGGAGGCGTCGATTTCGACTTCTGCCACGCCGCTTGGGCTGCGCGCCAGCCCGGACAGGACTCGCTTTGCTGCAGCATCGATTCGTCGCGGTCGCCGCGCTGGCGGTGACATGTTCGTTGCGCGCCGCGCCCGCCGAGGTGCTGGACTACCGCATCGAGCCCGGTGACACCTTCATCGGCGTGACCGAGCGCCTGCTTCGCCCCGGTACCCGATGGCAGCAGTTGCAACGGGCCAATCCCGGCATGCAGCCGTTGCGCCTGCCGCCCGGCCGCACGCTGCGCATCCCCGCCCAGCTGCTGCAGGAAACGGCGGAGATGGCCGAGGTCATGCACGCGCACGGCAGCGTCACGCTGGAGCGCGCCGGGGCGCCGCCGGTGGCGCTGGCCGGTGGCGAGCGCCTGCGGCGTGGCGACCGGGTGCGCACGGGGGCCCAGTCGTCATCGACCCTTCGTTTTGCCGACGGCGCCCGCGTGCTGGTGCGCCCGCTATCGGACTTGACGATCGACAAGACGGTGCGTTGGGGCCAGGGCGGCCCGGTGCAGACCGAGCTCGGGCTCGATGCCGGCAGCGCCGACAGCCTGGTGCCGCCCGCGGCCGGCCCGGCCCAACCCACGCGCTTTCGCATCCGCACGCCAGTGGCCAACCTGGGGGTGCGGGGGACCGAGTTCCGCACCAGCGCCGAGCGCGACCGCACGCGGCTCGAAGTGCTGCAGGGCACGGTCGCGCTGCGACCCGGTGCCTCGGCCTCCGGTGGCGAGCGTCGCGCCCGGCCGGCGGCGGACCTGCCGGTCGCCGCCGGCTTTGGCGCCATCGCCTCGCCGCAACAGGCCACGCCCCCCCAGCCCTTGCTCGGGCCGCCCGACCTCACGCCGACACCGTCGCGGCTCGAGCGCATGCCGGTGAGCCTCGGCTGGCCGGCGCTCGCCGGCGCCAGCAGCTACCGGGCTCAGGTGTTCGACGCCGCCGGCACCGAGGTGCTGAGGCTCGACGGCCGTTTCGACCAGCCGCAAGCGCGCTGGCCCGACGACCTGCCCGATGGCGCCTACGAGCTGCGGGTGCGCGGCGTGGCCGCCGGGGGCCTGGAGGGCCGGGATGCCCGCCATCCGTTCAAACTGAAGGCGCGGCCTGAGCCGCCGCTGCTCAACACGCCCGCTGCCGATGCACGCCTGGCCTCGCCGTCGATCGATTTCAGCTGGACGCGCAACCCGCAAGCGGCACGCTACCGGCTGCAGGTGGCAGACGACGCGGCCTTCGGCACGCCCCGAATCGACCGCGATGACCTGTCTGCCACGGGTGCCAGCCTGGAGTTGCCGGAAGGCACCCATTGGTGGCGGCTGGCCAGCGTGCGTGCCGATGGCGACCAAGGGCCCTGGGGTGACGCGCAGCGCGTGACCCGCGTGCCTCAGCCGCCCCCACCGCCGCCCGAACCGCCCGAATCCACCGACAGCGGCATGAAGCTGCGTTGGGGCGCCGGCGCGCCGGGCACGCGCTACCAGGTTCAGGTCTCGCGCGATCCCAGCTTCGCCGCGGTGCTGCACGACGAGCGCGTCGAGCAGCCCTCCTGGCTGTTGCCGAAGCCCGAACCCGGTCGCTACCTGGTGCGGGTGCGGTCGATCGACGCCGAGGGCTTCGAAGGCCCGTTCGGCACGCCACAGGAAATCGAGGTCCAACGCTCGCTGTGGTGGCTGATGTTGCTGCCCCTGGTACTGCTGCTGTGACGATGCCCTGGCGGCGCGCCGCCGCGCTGTGGTGGGTGCCGGTGGGCGCCTGCCTCGTCGGGCTGGGGCTGCTGCTGCCGGCGAGCCGGCCTTGGTCGCGTCCGCTGCTGGATGCTCAGCAACGCCTGCTGGCCCCGGCCGGCCAGGCCGAGGGCGTGGTGGTGATCGACATCGACGATGCCTCGCTGGCCGCGCTGCGCGACACCTTCGGCCCCTGGCCCTACCGGCGCGGCGTGTACGCGCTGCTGATCGAGCAGCTGCGTGACGCCGGCGCCCGCGCGATCGCCATCGACCTGCTGCTGGCCGATGCGCACGAAGGTGACGCGGCGCTGGCCCGCACGCTGGCCCGGCCCGGCGCCCCGGTGGTGCTTGGGGCGGCCGGCCTGCGCCACGGTGCCGACGATGCCCCGCCCCCCGCCCGGGCAGCGGCTGGCGACGGCGCGGAGCCACCGGCGGCCGCCATCCCCGCCGAGCCTTGGCCCACGCTGGCGCTGCCGGCCCGCAGCGTGTGGCCCGCCCCCGACACCCCGCCGCACATCGGGGTGATCACCACGCCCCTCGACGACGACGGCCAACTGCGCACGCTGCCGCTGTGGCACGAAGCGCACGGCCGCCGCTGGCCGGCCATGCCGCTGGCGGTGTGGCAGGCGACGCACGGCCCAGGTCAACCCGAAGCGCCGCTCACCTCGGACGGCCGGTTGTGGCTCGCGCTGCCGGGCCCGGCGGCTGCCCCCCCGGTGTTGCCTTTGGCCCAGGCCATGGCCGGCTCTTCGCTGCTGGACCAGGCCGTCAACGGTCGGGTGGTGTTCGTCGGCAGCAGCGCCTTGCTGGCCGACACGGTGATGACCAGCGGCGGGCAGGTCACAGGCACCACCGTGCTGGCCCAGGCCTATGCCGCCTTGCGTGACGGCACGATGCTGGCGCCCGCGCCCGTGGGCTCAGCCGCGTGGCTGCTCGCGCTGGGCTTGGTGCCGGCGTTCTGGACGGCACGTCGGGGTCACGCTTCGCTTGGCCGGGACGCCGCACTCGCGGCCGGCGCCGCGCTCGGGGTCGCCGGCATCGGCGCGGCGGCGCTGTGGGCCTGGCGCATGCCGCTGGACGTGATGCCCGCCTGGGGCGCGCTCATGGCCGGCCTGGGCCTGGCGGCGGTCGCGCGCCAACGCTGGCTGGCCCAGCGCCAGAAGCAGCTCGAGTACGAAAACGCCGTCACCGCGGCAGCCAGCCAGGCCAAGAGCGAGTTCCTGGCCAACGTCAGCCACGAGATCCGCACGCCGATGAACGCACTGCTGGGCGTGGCCGAGCTGCTGGCCGAAACCGAGCTGTCGCCGGCCCAGCGCCGCCATGTCGAAGTCTTCCGGCAATCCGGCCAGGCGCTGCACGACCTCATCAACGACCTGCTCGACATCTCGAAGATCGAAGCCGGCCGGTTTGAACTCGACGATGCCCCGTTCGCGCTGCGCGGCCTGCTGGAGCAACTGGTGTCGCTGATGCAGCCGCGCGCGGTGCAAAAGGGCTTGCTGCTGAGCCTGCACAGCAGCCCCGACCTGCCGGCCACGGTGGTGGGTGACCGCAAGCGCCTCGAACAGGTGCTGCTGAACCTGCTGGGCAATGCGGTGAAGTTCACCGCGGTGGGCCGCGTGACGCTGTCGGCCAGCCTGGAGCCCAACACCGCGGCCGACGTGCGTTTCGAGGTGCGCGACACCGGCATCGGCATCGTGCCCAGCAAGCTCGACACGATCTTCGAGCCCTTCACCCAGGCCGACACCAGCATCACCCGCCACTACGGCGGCACCGGGCTGGGCCTGGCCATCACGCGCAGCGTCGTCCGCCTGATGGGCGGCCGCATCGAGGTGCAAAGCCAGCCGGGCGAGGGCAGTTGCTTCGTCGTCGTCGTGCCGCTGCGGCCGTGCACCGATGCAGCCTCCACGGCCGAGGCCCACGAGGCCGCCACCGAGGGCCACGCAGGCCGAGGCCCGCGCCTGCTGCTGGCCGAGGACAACGAGGTCAACGTCTACCTGTTCGAGGCCATGCTGCAGGGCAGCGGGGCGCTGATCGACACCGCCCCCAACGGCCCGACGGCGCTGGAGATGGCGTTGCGGCAACGCTACGACCTGATCTTCATGGATGTTCAGATGCCCGGGCTGGACGGCCTGACCGTCACGCGGCGCCTGCGCGACCACGAGGCCACGCACGGCCGGCTGCGCACGCCGGTGATCGCGCTGACCGCCAACGCCTATGCGAGCGATGTGCAAGCCAGCGCCGCCGCGGGATGCGACGGCCACCTCAGCAAACCCTACACGAAGCAGCAACTGGTGGCGCTGGTCGCGCGCTGGGCCACGCCGGCCGGCGCGCCCGCGATGACGCCGCACCCCGCGCCGCCCCTGCCCGCCGACGCCACCCCGGCGAGCGTCATCGACCACGATGCGGCGCTGGCGCGCGCAGGCGGCAACGCGGCGGCGTGCGAGCGCATGCGGGCCCACGCGGCGGTGTTCGTACCCCAATGGGCGCGCGACTACGAGATCGCCCGCGCGGCCAGCCAACCCGAGCGCCTGCGCGCCCTGGCTCGCGATCTGGCCACCGTGGCCGAAGGCATTGCCGCCCACGACTTGCTCGTCGCGGCACAGCGGCTGGAAACGTCACTGTCGCACGATGATCCGTCACTGGCGCAGGACGCGTCCAACCAGGTGATGGCGGCCCTGGGCCCCGTCATCGTCGCGCTGACGCGCCACAGCGGCGCAGCGGCATTGAGTTGAAGGGTCAGGCCCGCTTCTTCAGCAGCCAGTACAACCCGATGGCGCCGAAGGTGGCGGTGCCGATGCCGCCAAGCGTGAAGCCGCCGAACTTCAAGGTGAAGTCGCCGGTGCCGAGCACCAAAGTCACCGCTGCGACGATGAGGTTGGTGTTGTTCGAGAAGTCCACCCGGTTGTCGACCCAGATCTTCGCGCCGGCGATCGCGATCAGCCCGAAGACGACGATCGAGACGCCGCCCATCACCGGCAACGGGATCGCCTGGATGAGCGCACCGAACTTCGGGCTGAAGCCCAGCAGCACCGCGAGCAGCGCGGCCACGATGAACATCGCGGTCGAGTAGATCTTGGTGGCTGCCATCACGCCGATGTTCTCGGCATAGGTCGTCACCCCGGTGCCGCCGGCACTGCCGGAGACCATCGTGGCGATGCCGTCACCCAGGAAGGCCCGGCCGATGTAGGGGTCGAGCGAACGGCCGGTCATGGCCCCCACCGCCTTCACGTGGCCCAGGTTCTCGGCCACCAGGATGATCGCCACCGGCGCGATCAGCATCACCGCCTGGCCGCTGAACACCGGCGCCGCGAAGTGCGGCAGGCCCAGCCAGGCCGCGGCAGCGATGCCGCTGGTGTCGATGGGCTTGCCCCAGCCCAGGCCGTTGGCCAGCACCGCGTACACCACGGTCGCCAGCAGCAGGCCCACCAGAATCAACAGGCGCTGTACCAAGCCGCTGGTGCGCACCGCCACCAGGCCGACACAGAGGAAGGTCACCGCCTGCATCCACTTGTCGAAGTCGGTCGGTGCCATGTTCTTGATGGGGATGCCGGCGAGGTTCAAGCCGATCACCGCCACCACCGCGCCGGTGACGACCGGCGGCATCAGCGACTCGATCCAGCGCGTGCCGACCGACATCACCGTCAGCCCGATCAACGCGTACACCGCGCCGCAGACGATGATGCCGCCGAGCGCCACACCGATGCTCGCGTTCGGCCCACCGCCCGCGTAGCCGGTGGCCGCGACCACGACGCCGATGAAGGCGAAGCTGGACCCAAGGTAGCTGGGCACCTGACCGCCGACGACGATGAAGAAGATCAACGTGCCCAGGCCCGACATCAGGATGGCCACGTTCGGGTCGAAACCCATCAGGATCGGCGCCAGCACCGTGGCGCCGAACATCGCGATCACGTGCTGCACGCCCAACACCACCGTCTGCGGCCAGGGCAATCGTTCATCGGGCGCCACGACGACCCCCGGTCGGGCCGGGACTTCGCGCCAGGTGGGCAGCAGGCTCATGACTCACTCTCCTTGTGCTGAAACTGTGGGCCGGGCATGCAGACTCCATGCCGGCGCCGCGCGCAGTGTAGGCAAGCCCTGGCGGCCCACGTCGCGCCGGTCAACCGCAAGCGTGCCCGAGCCAGCCGTATTCGACATCCGGCTCGTTCTCCGGCGCCGGGCTGATGCCCAGGCGCTGCACGCTGAAACCGTGGCGCTCGTAGAAGGCGCGGGCGGCGTGGTTGCGCTGGAAGGTGAACAGGCGCAGCTCGGCGGGCGAGCGCTCGCGCGCTTCGGCCAGCAGCGCGCTGCCGACACCGTGGCGGCGGTACTCGGCGAACACGGCCATCTGCGTGATCCACGGCACCTGCAGCGCCATCATGCCGGCCAGCCGGCCGTCCACCAGCGCCACCAGCACCTGGCACGACGGCAGCACCTCGGCCAGGAAGAAGCCGCGGGCGCCGTCGAGCGTGTGACGCTGTTGCGTGTCGTTGTACCAGTAACTGTCGACATTGGTGCCATGCCAGCGACGCACGACCTCGTCGACTTCGGCCGCATCAGCAACCGCGATCGGACGCACCTGGACCGTGGCCATCAGACTGTCTGCGGCTGCCAGCCCTTGGGCACCGCGCCGATCAGGCGGCGGGTGTACTCCTGCTGCGGCGCGCGCAGGATCGTGGTCGCGTCCGCCTGCTCGACGACCTCGCCATCCTTCATGACCAGCACCTCGTCGCTGATGAAGCGCACCACCGCGAGGTCGTGGCTGATGAAGATGTAGGCGAGGCCGAGTTCGTCCTGCAGATCCTTCAGCAGGTTGAGCACCTGGGCCTGCACCGACACGTCGAGCGCGCTGACCGCTTCGTCGAGCACCAGCACCTCGGGGTTGAGGGTGAGGCAGCGGGCGATCGCCACCCGCTGGCGTTGCCCGCCGGAGAACTCATGCGGGTACTTGGCGAAGGCGCGGTCATCGAGGCCCACCTTGGCCAGCAGTTCGCGTGCGCGCTGCTCGCGCTCGGTCACGTTCGCACCGATGCCATGGATGGTCATCGGCTCCACCAGCGTCTGGCCAATGGTGAAGCGCGGATTCAGCGAGGCATACGGGTTCTGGAACACGATCTGGATGCGCCGGCGCATGACCTGACGCTCGGCATCGCGCAGCGTCAGCAGGTTGTGGCCATCGAAGCGCACCTCGCCGTCGGTGGGCTCGTGCAGGCGCAAGAGCGTGAGCCCCATCGTCGTCTTGCCCGAGCCGGATTCGCCGACCACCCCCAAGGTGTGACCGCGCCGCAGGCGGAAGTTCACGTCGCGCACCGCCTTGAACTCGCGCCGGCCGAACAGGCCCTCGCGCAGCCAGAAGCTTTTGGCCAGCGACTTGACTTCGAGCACCACCGGGGCGTCCGGGTTCTTCGGCTTGGCGCTGCCCTGCGGCGCGCGGCCCGCGATGTGGTCGTCGATCACCATCAACCGCGCCGGGTTCTCTTCGGCCAGCGCGGGCCGGCAGGCCAGCAAGGCCTTGGTGTAGGCATCCTTCGGATCGCTGAAGATCTGCGCCACCGGCCCCTGCTCGCGGATCGTGCCGTGGCGCATGACCACCACCTGGTCGGCGATTTCGCCGACCAGCCCGAGGTCGTGGCTGATGAACAGCACCGACAGCCCGTGGCTGGCCTTCAGCCGGGCGAGCAGCTCGATGATCTGGCGCTGGATGGTCACATCGAGCGCCGTCGTCGGCTCGTCGGCGATCAACAGCTTGGGTTCGCAGGCCAGGGCCATCGCGATCATGACGCGCTGCTGCTGGCCACCCGACAGCTCGTGCGGATAGGCCTTGAGCCGCCGTGCCGGCTCCGGGATGCCCACCTCGCCGAGCAGTTGTTCGGCTCGCGCCAGAGCCGCCTTCGGCTTGAGGCCGAGGTGGGTGACCAGCGGTTCGATCAGCTGTTGCCCCACGGTGAACACGGGGTTCAACGAGGACATCGGGTCCTGGAAGACACAGGCGATCTCGCGGCCGCGCAAAGCCCGCAAGGTGGCCCGGTCGGCCTGCAGCAGGTCCATCGAACCCGCTGGGCTGCCGCTGGGCGCCAGCCCCGCCGTTTCCTTGCGCCCGCGCCACATCACCCGGCCCGAGCGCTCGGCGTTGTCGGGCAACAGGTTGACGATGGACATCGCCGTCACGCTCTTACCCGAGCCCGATTCGCCGACGAGGGCCACCGTCTGGTTCTCGGCCACGTCGAAGCTCACCGTGGTGGTGCCACGGCCCACCGCTTCGGCCCGCTGCACGACGCCGTCGCGCAGCCCCATGCGGAAGGCCACCTTCAGGTCCTGGATGGACAGCAACGGCGCGGTCATGCGGCACCCCGGCTCATGGATAGGTTGGGGCACGTAGACATCATTCGATCCCCCGCAGCTTCGGGTCCAGCGCGTCGCGCCAGGCATCGGCGGCGAGCGAGAAGGCGATCAGGAACGTGGCCATGAAGGTGGTCGCCGCGGCCAGCTGCCACCAGTAGCCCAGGATCAGCTCGCCCTGGGCCTCGGCCAGCATCGTGCCCCAGCTCACCTGGTCGATCGGCACGCCGAGCCCCAGGTAGGAAAGGATCACCTCGCTCTTGATGAAGCCGACGACCAGCAGGCTCATGCGCACCAGGATCACGTGGCTCACGTTGGGCAGGATGTGGCGGAACATGCGCGAGGCCGTCGACGCACCGATGGCCTCGGCCGCACGCACGTACTCGCGGCTGCGGTGCTTCATGAACTCGGCGCGCACCTGGCGATACAGGCCCGTCCACCCCACCAGCGCCAGGATGACCACCACCGTGCCGATGCCACGCCCGAACACCGCGGCGAACGCAAAGATCAGCAGGATGTCCGGGATGGCCGTGAACACGTTGTAGAGCCACTCGAGGAAGTCGCCCACCTTGCCGCCGAAGAAGCCGGCCATCGCGCCCAGCACGGTGCCGATGAGCGTGGCCAGCACGGCGGCCAGCACCCCCACGAAGACGGAGATCTCGGTGCCCTTGATCGCCTTGGCCAGCACATCCCGGCCCAGCCGGTCGCCGCCGAGCGGCAGGGTCTCGGCCTTCACCGTGTCGGAGGTCTGGTACTTCTTCGCCAGCTCGGCCCACTCGGCGTACTTCGGGGCCAGGGGGTCGATGTCGCTGATGTCGACGTTCGGGCCCTTGGGCTGTTCGATGGCGCCCGTGGCCTCCGGTGGCGCCGGCCCAAGCCAGGTCGGCGGCGCATTGGGCACGCCGATCTCCTGCTGCCACTGCCGGGCCACCAGGCCCAGCGCGGCGGCGGCGATCAACAGCAGGAAGGCCAGCACGACCACCATGCTCACGACCCCGACCCGGTCACCCTTGAAACGCCGCCAGGCGGCATGCCAGACACCTTCCGAGCGCTCGAGGGCCGAGCCCGGTGCCGATGCGGTAGACACGACTGCACTCATCACTTCAGCACCACGCGCGGGTCCACGACCTTGTAGAGCAGGTCGGTGCCCAGGTTGATCAACATCGTCAGCATCGCCAAGTACACGGTGACGGCCTGGATCACCGGGTAGTCGCTGCGGTTGACCGCCAGCAACACCTCCCGACCCAAGCCGGGGATGGAGAAGAACACTTCGATGAGAAATGAGCCCACGAAGATGCCCGGCAGCGCCAGGCCGACGTTCGTCAGGATCGGGACCATCGCGTTGCGCAGCACATGCTTGAACAAGACCGGCCCTTCGCCCAGACCCTTGGCACGCGCGGTGCGCACGTAGTCCTGGCCCAGCTCATCGAGGAAGAAGCTTCGGTACAGCCGCACCTGGGGCGACAGGCCCACCGCCACCGCCAGCATCACCGGCAGCGGCACGTAGGTGGTGAGGTTGGTCCAGGTCGAGTCGCTCCACCCCTGCACCGGGAACCAGCCCAACTGGAAGCCGAACACGTACTGACCGACGATGACATAGACCAGGAAAGAGATCGACAACGCCACGGTGGTGACGACCATCAGCGTGCGGTCGGTGAGCGAGCCGCGCACATAGGCCACGCCCAGGGCGATGGGGATCGCGATCAGCGTGTCGAGAATCAGGATGGGCGTCATCACCGTCAGCGTGGCCGGCAAGCGCGTGGCAAAGAGGTTGGAGACCGCCTCCTGCGTCGCCCAGCTCTTGCCCCAGTCGAAGGTGGCGATCTGCTTCAGGAAGATGCCCAGTTGCACCCACCAGGGCTTGTTCAGGCCCAGCTGTTCGCGGATGGCATCGATCTGCTGCGGCGTGGCGTTCAGGCCCCCCAGGATTTCGGCGGGGTCGCCGCCGAAGAACTTGAACAGCACAAACACCAGCAGCACGACGCCGAGCAAGGTCGGCACCATTTGCCACAGGCGCCGGATCACATAGGCCGCCATGTCGGGTGCTCCCCGCTCAAGGGGAGTCGCTCGTGAAGATGCGCGAGTGTAGGGGCGTGCCAACCGGATTTTTCTCGGCGTTTGCCCCGCAACGTGAACAGTCTTGATCGCATCTCCCGATGGGAACCTTCAGCGCCATGCACTATCGTTGTCTGATGCCGCACAAACCATCAGCCCATGTTCGCCGGCCGACCCCGCAGCGCCCGATGCGGGTGCGCTGGTGGCTGCTGTGGTGCGCGATGTGGTGCCTCTGCGGTGCACCAGCCCTGGCCCAGCCAGCGCCGAAAGTGCTGCGCTATGCGATGGTGAGCGATGCGACCACGCTCGACCCGGTGTCGTTCTCCGACATCTACAGCGTCGAGGTGGCGGGCAGCATCTTCGAGCCGCTCTATCGCTTCGACTACCTCGCCCGCCCGGTGACGGTGAAGCCGCAGCTGGCCGCGGCGCTGCCCGAGCACAGCGCCGACTGGCGCGAGTACACGGTGCACTTGAAGCCCGGCGTGTTCTTCGCCGACGACCCGGCCTTCGGTGGTCAGCGCCGCGAGGTGGTGGCCGCCGACGTGGTCTACGCGATCAAACGCATCTTCGATCCGCGCTGGAAGAGCCCGCAGTTGCCGAACTTCGCCGCCATGGGCCTGACCGGTCTCAACGCGGTGCGCCAGCGCGCCCTCGACCAGAAGACGCCATTCGACTACGACGCGCCGGTCGAAGGCCTGACGGCGATCGACCGCCACACGCTGCGCTTCCGGCTCGACAAACCCGACCCGCGCTTCATCTTCAGCCTGACGGGCACGGTGGCGGCCGCGCCGGTGGCGCGCGAGGTGGTCGAGCACTACGGCGACAGCGTCGGCGACCACCCGGTGGGCAGCGGCCCCTTCGTGCTCGCCTCGTGGCGCAAGGGCTCGCAGATCGTGCTGGCGCGCAACCCCGGCTACCGCGAGGTGCACTACGACGAAGAGGCCTCGCCTGACGATGCCGAGGCCCAGGCGATCGCGCAGGCGCTGCACGGGCGGCGCCTGCCGATGGTCGATCGGGTGGAGATCGCGGTGATCGACGAAGAACAGCCGCGTTGGTTGTCGTTCCTGCAGCAGGGTCTGGACCTGGTGCTCTTGCCGGGCACCTTCGCCCCTGTCGCCATGCCGGGTGGCCGGCTGGCGCCCAACCTGCAGCGCCAGGGCATCGTGGCCCAGAAGCTCGCCCGGCCCGACGTCGTCTACACCGTCTTCAACATGGACGACCCGGTGGTGGGCGGCTACGGCCCGGCCCAGGTGGCGCTGCGCCGCGCGATCGGGCTGGGCTACGACAACGACGAAGAGGTGCGCAACGTGCGGCGACAGCTCGGTGTGCCCGCACAAAGCCTGGTGCCGCCGTCGACCTATGGCTACGACCCGGCACTGAAGTCGGAGATGAGCACCTACGACCCGGCGCGCGCCAACGCGCTGCTCGACCTGTACGGCTACCTCGACCGCGATGGCGACGGCTGGCGCGACCGGCCCGATGGCTCACCGCTGGTGCTGCAGTACCACACCGACAAGACGCTTCGCCCGTTCAACGAGCTGTGGAAGCGCCGCATGGACGGCCTGCACCTGCGCATCGACTTCGTACCCGGCCAGTGGACCGAACAGGCCAAGGCAGCCCGGGCCGGCAAGCTGATGATCTGGTTCCTCTCCTGGAACGCCAGCGCGCCCGATGCAGACGAGTTCCTGCGCCTGGCCTATGGCCCGGCCATCGGCGGCGACAACCTGTCGCGCTTCAATCTGCCGGCTTTCAACGCGCTGTACGACCGCCAGGCCGAAATGGGCGATGGCCCCGAGCGGCTGGCCACCATCGCCCAGGCCAATCGGCTGCTGCTGGCCTACCTGCCGATCAAGGCCCATGTGCACCGCCTGCAGGTCAGCCTGCACTGGCCACGCTTACAGGGCTATCAGCCCCATCCCTACCTGCGGCCCTTCCACGCCTATGTCGACGTGGTGCCCAACCCCGTGAACCCATGACTGTTGCTGTTGTCCTGCGTGGCGCCTGGGTGGCGCTGGGCATGGCCTTGGTGGCCAGCGCCCAGGGTGCCGACGCGCCACCTGCCGCCCCTGCGCAAAAGGTGATGCGCTACGCCTTCCCCGTCGCCGAGACAGGGTTCGATCCGGCGCAGATCACCGATGTGTACTCGCGCATCGTCGCGGCCAACATCTTCGAAGCGCCGCTGACCTACGACTTCCTCGCGCGGCCGGTCGCGCTGAAGCCGGGCACGACGGTGGGCCTGCCGGAGATCTCGCCGGACTTCCGCCGATTCACCTTCCGCATCAAGCCAGGCATCCATTTCGCCGACGATCCGGCCTTCAAGGGCCAGAAGCGCGAGCTGGTGGCCGCCGACTACGTCTACGCGATCAAGCGGCATTACGACCCGCGTTGGAAGAGCGGCAACCTCTACATCTTCGAGAACGCGAAAATCCTGGGCCTGTCGGAATTGCGCGCACGCGCGCTGAAGAACCAGACCCCCTTCGACTACGACACCGAGGTCGAAGGCCTGAAGACGATCGACCGATACACCTTCGTGGTCACCGTGGCCGAGCCGATGCCGCGCCTGGCCTACCAGTTCGCCGACTCGGCGGTGGCGGGGGCGGTGGCCCGCGAAGTGATCGAGGCCGACCCCGATCACGCGATGCAGCGCCCGGTGGGCACCGGCCCGTATCGCCTGGCCGAGTGGCGGCGCTCGTCGCTGATCGTGCTGGAACGCAACCCGAACTACCGCGAGGTCTTCTACGACGCGACACCGCCCGCGGGGGACGCCACCTCCCAGGCCATCGCGCAGCGGCTCAAGGGCCAGCGGCTGCCGCTGATCGACCGCGTCGAGGTGGCCATCGTCGAGGAATCGCAGCCGCGGCTGCTCGCCTTCCTGAACGCCGAGCACGACTGGATCGAACGACTGCCCCCTGAACTGACCGGCAAGGTGATGGCCAATGGCCGGCTGCTGCCGAATCTGGAGAAGCGGGGCCTGCACCTCGAACGCATGGTCGGCGTCGACGTCTCCTACAGCTACTTCGGCATGGAGAACCCGGTCGTCGGCGGCTACACGCCCGAGAAGGTGGCACTTCGCCGCGCCATGTCGCTGGCCTACGACGTGCAGGGCGAGATCACCCTGGTGCGGCAAGGGCAGGGCGTGCCGGCCCAGGCCATCGTGCCGCCGCAGATGCCTGGTTACGCGGCGGGCTTCAAGAGCGAGATGAGCGAGCACGACGTGGGCAAGGCCCGTGCGTTGCTCGATCTGTACGGCTACACCGACCGTGATGGCGACGGGTGGCGCGAGCTGCCCGACGGCAGCCCGCTGGTGATCGAGTACGCCGCGCAGCCCGACCAGCAGTCGCGCCTGCTGCAGGAGCAATGGCAACGCGCGATGAACGCGCTGAAGATCCGCATCGAGTTCAAGCTGGCCAAGTGGCCGGAGCAACTGAAGTCGTCCCGGGCCGGCAAGCTGATGATGTGGGGCGTGAACTGGAGCGCCACCGTGCCCGATGCGAGCGACATGCTGGGGCTGATGTACGGGCCGAACAAGGGGCAGTCGAACCATGCGCGCTTCGACCTGCCGGCCTACAACACGCTGTACGAACGCCAGTCGGTGCTGCCAGACGGCCCGGAGCGTGAATCACTGATCCACGAGGCGAAGAAGCTCGGCATCGCCTACATGCCCTACAAGATCTCCGCCCACCGCATCGTCAACGACGTGATGCAACCCTGGGTCTTCGGCTACCGCCGACACCCCTACCTGCGCGGGTACTGGCAGTACCTCGACATCGATCCCGCGCTGCGCTCACGCAGCCTGCAACCATGAAACGACTGCTTCGCTCCCTGCTCGCCGCCGCCCCGGCACTGTCACTGTCGCTGGCCCTGGCGCTCGCCGTGTCGCCCGCCCGTGCGGACGAGCCCTCCGACTCTCCCAAGACCTTGCGCTACGCCTTCCGTGTCGCCGAGACGAGCTTCGACCCGAGCCAGATCAACGACATCTACTCGCGCATCGTCACCGCCCACATCTTCGAAGCGCTCTACACCTACGACCACCTGGCCCGCCCGGCGAAGTTCAAGCCGCTGACGGCCGAGGCCATGCCGCAGCACAGCGACGACTGGCGCACCTGGACCATGCGGGTGCGACCCGGCATCTACTTCGCCGACGACCCGGCCTTCAAAGGCAAGCGGCGCGAGCTGGTGGCCGAGGACTATGTTTACGCGATCAAGCGTTTCGCCGACCCCGCGCTCAAGAGCCCCGTTTGGGGCTATGTGGACAGCTTCAAACTGCTGGGGCTGGCCGAGCAGCGCCAACGCAGCCTCGACCAGAAAAAGCCGTTCGACTACGAGGCACCGGTCGAGGGCCTGCGTGCGCTGGACCGCTACACGCTGCAGATCAAGCTCGCCGAGGCCCGCCCGCGCTTCATCGAGTTCCTCGCCGCCAGCGACCTGCTGGGGGGCTTCGCCCGCGAAGTGGCCGAAGCCTACGGCGACAAGATCAGCGAGCATCCAGTCGGCACGGGGCCGTTCAAGCTGGCGACCTGGCGTCGGGCCAGTTTCATCGCACTGGAGCGCAACCCCGACTACCGTGAGCGCTACTACGATGCCGAGCCCGCCGCCGACGATGCCGAGGGACAGGCCCTGCTGGCGCGCTTCAAAGGCCGTCGCATCCCGATGATCGATCGGGTCGAGATCTCGATCATCGAAGAGAACCAGCCGCGTTGGCTGGCCTTCCTGAACGGCCAGCACAACTTCATCGAACAGGTGCCACCTGAGTATTCGGGCCTGGCCATGCCCAACGGCCACCTGGCACCGAACCTGGCCAAACAAGGCGTGCGCGGCTGGCGCCAGGTGCGCGCCGACCAGGCCATGACCTTCTTCAACCTTGAAGACCCGGTGGTGGGCGGCTACACGCCCGAGAAGGTGGCGCTGCGCCGCGCGATCGGGCTCGGCATGGACGTGGCACGCGAGGTGCGGCTGGTGCACAAGGGGCAGGGTGTGCTTGCGCAGGCGCCCATCTCGCCGAACACCAAGTCCTACGACCCCGCCTTCAAAAGCTCGATGGGCGACTACGACCCGGCCCGCGCCAACGCGCTGCTCGACCTGTACGGCTACGTCGACCGCGATGGCGACGGCTGGCGTGACCTGCCCGACGGTTCGCCGCTGGAGCTGCAGTGGTCGATCGAGTCCGACCAGCGGGGCCGGCAGATGTCCGAGCAATACCAGCGCGACATGAAGGCGCTGAAGATCAAGGTGAACTTCAAGCCCGGCAAGTGGCCAGAGCTGCTGAAGGCGGCCCGCTCGGGCAGCTTCCAGATCTGGCATGTGGGCAATGTCTCGGCCTCGCCGGACAGCCAGGGCGCGCTGCAGCGCTACGACGGCAGCCAGATCGGCGGCCAGAACATGGCGCGCTTCAAGCGCCCGGAGTTCGACGCGCTGTACCGTCGGCTGTCCGAGCTGCCGGACGGGCCCGAACGCGAAGCCACCTTCGTCGAGGCCAAACGGCAGGCCGCCGCGTGGATGCCGTACCGCATCCGATACCACAGCATGGTCACCGACCTCGCCCAACGTGAGGTCCTGGGCTATCGTCGCCCCTTGTTCTGGCTCGACTGGTGGCAATACGCGGACGTTGAAGGCGCCCGACCGCAATGAACGCACCCGGCCCCCGCGGCGACAGCGCCCTGGCGCCCCCTGCGGCCCGGCGGGCGTGGCTGGAGCGGCTGAGCCCGCGCAGTGGCCGCTGGGTCACGCCCGAAGAGTTGAACGTCGCGCCCGGCCTCTTGGGCCTGCCGCTGGCGCGCCCCACCCAGCGCCTGCTGGCGATGGGGGTGGATCTGGCGGTGATCGGGCTGGTGTCCACCTTCTCCAACCTCTGGCTGCTGGCCGCCTGTGCGCTGGGCATCTTCGAGCATCGCCAGGCACAAACGCATCCGCCGGGCCTGCTGCGCCGGGCGATCACCGTCACGCTCTTCGGGGCCCTGCTGCTGGCCGGTGTCTACGAGGCCGTCCAGGCGCCGCCCGCGCCCAGCGAGGATGACGAAGAGACTCTCGTTGAAGAGGGCGACGGGGACGCCGCCGGGGCCAGCGAAGAGCTCATCGCCCAGCGGCGCGCCGTGGCCGACGCCTTGGATGCAGCCGCGCGCTCGGCATCATCACCGGTGCTGCAGATCGCGGCCGCGGCGGCCTCGTCGGCGGTGCCCGCCTCGGCCCCCAGCGCCGCCGCGAGCGACCCGGTGGCCCAGCTGCAGGCGCGTGTGCGCCATCTCGAGCGTCGGCTGGCTCGCGAGCAAGAGGCCGCAGAGCGGGCGGCCCAGGCGCAGAACTGGCGTGAACGCCTGCGCCGGCTGGGCTTGGATTTCGGCATCGGCTACGGCTGGTCGCTGGTCTACTTCACGATGCTGCCGGCGTGGTGGCGCGGGCAGACGCTGGGCAAGCGCCTGTTCGGGCTGCGGGTGCTCGAGATCACCGGCAAGCCGATGACCCCACTGCTCAACTTCAAGCGCTTCGGTGGCTACCTGGCCGGCATGGCCACCGGCGGCCTGGGCCTGGTGCAACTGCTGTGGGACCCGAACCGCCAGGGGCTGCAGGACAAGGCGGCGCACACGGTGGTGGTCAACGAGCGGGCGCCGCGCATGCCCGCCGCCTCGCCTTCCGCACCGGCCCCCAACACGGCACTCACCACGCCACCCGCCACGGCCCTCGCCGATGCTGCAGCTGGCGTGTCCACCTCAAGCCCTGGCAGCCTGATGCCGCCGACCTGACACCGCCGACCCACGAGGCCGAGATGACGACGTTGACCCTGCCCACCCCGCGCATCACCGTCTTCCAGCGCTGGCTCGCGCAGCGGCAGGGCCTGCATTTCTCGCGCTATGAAGATCTCTGGCAATGGTCGGTGAACGACCTGAATGCCTTCTGGCGCGCCATCTGGGAATTCTTCGACATCGAGTCGCCGACGCCCTTCGAGGCCGTGCTGGCCGATGCGCGCCTGCCTGGCGCCCGTTGGTTCCCGGGTGCGCAGCTGAACTATGCGCGGCAGGTGCTGCGGCACGGCCAGTCCGCCCACGCGGCAGGCCACCCGGCCATCGTCTGGGCCGACGAGCCAGCCTTGAACGCCGGCACGCTGCAGACGCTGAGCTGGCCAGACCTCGCCGCCCAGGTGGGACACCTCGCCGCGGCCTTTCGCCGCCTCGGCGTGGCCCGCGGCGACCGGGTGGCGGCCGTGCTGCCGAACCGGCCCGAAACCGTGGTGGCCTTTCTCGCCGCAGCCAGCATCGGCGCCGTGTGGTCGGTGTGCTCGCCGGACATGGGGCCGGTCGCGGTGCTCGACCGCTTCCGCCAGATCGAGCCGACCCTGCTGCTGGCGGCCGACGGCTACCGCTTCGGCGGTGTGGCCCATGACCGGCGCACACTCGTCGGCCAGTTGCTGCACGGCCTGCCCACGCTGCGCCACGTGGTCGACGTGAACGTGCTGGGGCTGGCCCCCGACACCGCGCCGACGACGGTGGCGCGGCATGCGTTCGATGCCTTGACGCGGCCGGCCGGCGAGAGCACGTCAACCGCCATGATCGATCCGGAGTGGCTGCCCTTCGATCATCCGCTGTGGATCGTCTACTCCAGCGGCACCACCGGCCTGCCCAAGCCCATCGTGCACGGGCACGGCGGCATCGTGCTCGAAGCGCTGAAGGGCGGAACGCTGCACAACAACCTGGGTGCCAGCATCGACACGGGCGACCGGTTCTTCTGGTACAGCTCCACGGGCTGGATCATGTGGAACTGCCAGATCGGCGGCCTGCTGGGTGGCACCACCATCTGCCTGTACGACGGCTCGCCCGCGGCATCCCGCAGCGGCCCGGCGGACTGGTCACCGCTCTGGCGCTTTGCATCGCTGGCGCGCTGCACATTCTTCGGCGCGGGTGCGGCCTTCTATGCGAGCTGCCTGAAGGCCGACGTGCGGCCCCAGGCCCTTGGCGAACTGAGCGACCTGGGCGCTTTGAGGGCGGTCGGCTCCACCGGCTCGCCGCTCTCGGACGACTGCTATCGGTGGATCTGGGAACACCTGCCCCGGGTGAACGACCGCGACATCTGGATCGCCTGCATCTCGGGCGGCACCGACTTCGCCGGCGCCTTCGTGGCCGGTCTGCCAACGCTGCCGCTGGTCGCCGGAGAGATGCAGTGCCGTTGTCTGGGCGCCAAGGTCGAGGCGTGGAGCGAGCCCGAAGAATCGTCAGCCCCCAGGGCCGAGCCAGGAAGCAGCCCGTCGCCCCATGGGGGCCTCGGCCGACCCCTGATGAACGAGGTGGGCGAGCTGGTCTGCACCGCGCCCATGCCGTCGATGCCGCTGTACCTGTGGGGAGACACCACCGGCGAGCGCCTGCGGCAGAGCTACTTCGATGTGTACCCCGGCGTCTGGCGCCATGGCGATTGGATACGGCTCGTGCCGCATGAAGACGCGGTCGGCGCCGTCATCTACGGCCGCAGCGATGCCACCATCAACCGCCACGGTGTGCGCATGGGCACGGCCGAGCTGTACCGCGCCGTCGAGGCGGTGCCCGAGGTGTTGGACAGCCTGGTCGTCGACCTGGAGTACCTCGGCCGCGAGAGCTACATGCCCCTGTTCGTCGTGCTGCGCGAGGGCGCCGTGCTCGACGACGCGCTGAAGAAGCAGCTGGTCGATGCCATCCGCCAGGCCCTGTCACCGCGGCATGTGCCCAGCGAGATCATCGCGGTGCCCGCGGTGCCGCGCACGCTGTCGGGCAAGAAGATGGAGCTGCCGATCAAGAGGCTGTTGATGGGCGCCGACCCGGCGCGGGTGATGAACCGCGACGCGATGGCCAATGCCTCATCGGTGGACTGGTTCATCGACTTCGCCGCCAGGCGCCAGGCCGTCTCCGGCCGCCAGCACTGAATCCAGCCCGGCGCAGGCGCGGCACCGCATGGCCCCAGCGCGGCTCCGGTCTAAGGCGCAGAGCGCGCACCCGAATCACCGGCTCGTCAGAATCGGCCGCTTTCGCCATCGCCCCTTCTTGACACGCCATGACCATGACGCTCAGCGACTTCCCCATCTCCCGCCAATGGCCTGCCCAGCACCCCGAACGGCTGCAGCTGTATTCGCTGCCCACGCCCAACGGCGTGAAGGTCTCGATCATGCTGGAGGAGATCGGCTTGCCCTATGAGGCCCACCGGATCGACTTCGAGAAGCAAGACCAGCTCTCGCCCGCCTTCCTGTCGCTCAACCCGAACAACAAGATCCCGGCCATCGTCGACCCCGCGGGCCCGGGCGGCCAGCCGCTGGCGCTGTTCGAATCGGGCGCGATCCTCTGGTATCTGGCGGAGAAGACGGGCCATTTGATCCCCGCTGATCCGGCGGCACGCTACGAAACGCTGCAGTGGCTGATGTTCCAGATGAGCGGCATCGGGCCAATGTTCGGCCAGGTGGGTTTCTTCCACAAATTCGCCGGCAAGGACTTCGAAGACAAGCGCCCGCGGGATCGCTACGTGGCCGAATCGCGCCGCCTGCTCGGCGTGCTGAACCAGCGGCTCGAAGGCCGGGCCTGGGTCATGGGCAGCGACTACACGATCGCCGACATCGCCATCTTCCCCTGGGTGCGCAACCTGCTCGGCTTCTATGCCGCCGGCGATCTCGTCGGCATCGGCGACTTCGCGCACGTCCAGCGCGCGCTGCAGGCGTTTGTCGAACGGCCCGCGGTGTCGCGCGGCCTCCTGGTGCCTGCCGCGCAGCCCTGATCCACCAAGAAAAAGCGGCGCCTAAGCGCCGCTGCAGACACATCCGGACGGCCGGCGTGATCAGGTGATCAACACATTCAGGATCGCGTTGGCGATGCCCATCAGCGCAGCGCCCGAGATGAGGCCGGCGCAGATCGGCTCGCAGCCTTCGACCCAGACCTCGTGGTCGCGGGTGCCGGGCGTCTTGTGCTTCAAACCCATCAGCCAGAAGACGAGCGCGCCGACGAACATGGCGAAGGTCGATTCGGGCGGCAGCACGACGCCCAGGCCGATCGACACCGACGACAGCGGGAAGCGGCCCTTGGTGGCCACGCGGGCCAGCTCGATGCCGATGGCGATCACCACCGCGAAGGCCATCGTGATCAAGGCCGATGTGGGCAGGCCGCCGAAGCCCTTGGCGATGATCTCGGCCACGCCCTTCCACTGCAGGGCACCCGGCATCGCGAACTGCTCGCTGATGATGGTGCTGGTCGAGCGCACGCCGTTGGCATCGGGCGGCAGGAACAGCAGGAAGTACAGCGGCACGCAGGCGCACACGCCGGCGATCAGGCCGATCACGTGGCCGATAGCCTGGTGGCGCGGCTTGCCGCCGAGCATGTAGCCCGGCTTGATGTCCGACAGCAGGTTGGCGGCGTTCGAGGCGATCTCGGCCGTCATGCCGGCGGGCAGCAGGTTGCTGGCCGGGTTGGTCTTGTCGATCGCGCCCATCGTGAATTGCGTGATCTTCGACAGCGCGCCGGTCGGCGTCCACGAGGTCAGCGCCATCGAGTTGGTGCAGATGACGGTGAGCACGAAGATCAGTGGCAGCGACACCAGCGCCAGCCCCATCGGCACACCGAAGAACACGTGCGTCACCCAGGCGCCGAGCACGCTCAGCACGGGCACGCCCACCCAGCTCAGCCACAGCGGAAGCTCGATGTCCTTCAGCGGATCGGGGCCCGTGTCAGCCGGGCGACCCTTGCCCTTGATCGACTTGAAGGCCGAGGTGAAGAGCTCGGGCTTGGCGAGCAGGCCGACCAGCGCACCGGCCACCATCATCGCCACGCCCCACCAGAGTGACCACTGGTTGACGATCTCGGCGCGAGAGATCGGCACCGTGGTGCCGTTGGCCAGCACACGCGGCACGATGTCACCGCGCTCGATCATGATCGGCGCGAGAACGGCGAAATTGACGAAGGCGCCCAGCAGGCAGCTGGTGGCCACGGCGATGCCCATCAGCCCGCCAACGCCGAGCATGGCGGCGTCGAGCGTGAGGCGCAGGCCCAGCACCCGGATGTCGGTGCCGAGGATCTTCAGCGCCGCGCCCTGGGCCTGGTAGTAGTAGGTGTCCAGCCGCTCGTGGATCATCCACGGCTCTTTCATGCCGGCCCATTGGTCCATGCGCAGGATCTTGAACTGGATCAGCTTCATCCAGCCATCGCTGACCGTCGCCTGCCAGAGGGCGGTGACACCGGCCACCATGCCCAGCAGCTTGGCCTTGAACATGCCGGCGCCGGCCGAGCCGTGGTACAGCGCATCGAGCACCACGCCACTGGCGCGGCCCTCAGGGAAGGGCAGTTGATCTTCGTTGATGAAGCGACGCTTCATCGGGAAGGCGATCAGCACGCCGATGCACGAGATCAGCACCATCCAGATCATCATCTGCCACCAGGGGATGACGATGCCGGTGATCAGCATGTACGCACCCAGGCTCGATGCGAGCGCCGTGACGGTGTAGCCGGCGGACGTGGCGATGGACTGGGAGCAGTTGTTCTCCAGGATCGTCATGTCCTGGATCAGGCCGGCGCCGTGCAGGATGCGAAAGATGGCGAAGGCCAGGATGACGGACGTCAAGCCCACGCCGATGGTGATGCCGGTCTTCGCGGCGATGTACAGCGCGGTGGCCGCCAGCACGCCGCCCAGCAGGAAGCCGGTGAGGCCGGAGCGCAGCGTCAGCTGCGGCATGTCGCCGCGGTAGACGTTCTTCAGCCACCACTCGTCCTTCTGGCGGCGGGTCCAGGTGCGTATCTGTTCTTCGGTCAGTTGTTGCAGTGCCATGGTGTCGGTCTTGCGTGAGGGGACGGGGGTCGCCGCGTGGCGCGACGGGCCGCCCCGATGAGCTGGTCATGCCTTGTGGGTCGACCAGGCCGAAGGCCTGTGGGGGGCCACAAATCCGGCGCGGATTGTGTCAGCCCCCAGGCCCCGCTGGCCCGGGGAGATTCCAGAGGCTGGCCGTCCCCGATGGACCGCCGTGGGCCGCGACGAAACGGGTGTGGAATGGGCGACATGAACGCCCCCACCCGAGACCCGGCCCGCCTGTTTCTGGCCCTGTGGCCGGCCGAGGCGCAACGTCAGTCGCTGCACGATTGGCAGCAAGCGGTGCGCTGGACACCGGCTGCACGGTTGACGCCTGCTGAGCACCTGCACCTCACGCTGCACTTCATCGGCCCGGTGCCACGCATTCGGCTTGACGAGTTGGCCAGCGGGCTGGCGCTGGCCTGGGACCCGATCGATCTCGTGCTCGACCGCTTCAGCGTGTGGCCGCGCGGCATCGCGGTGCTGGAACCCGGCGGCCGCACCCCGCCCGCGCTGCAGGCCTTGCATGATGCGCTGGCGCAACGGCTATTCGGGCTGGACCTACCCGTGGAGACGAGGCCGTTCCGCCCGCACGTGACACTGGCACGAAGAGCCGACGGTGCCAAGCTCGTGTCCGATGCCGGCCCGCAAGCGTTGCGCTGGCGCGCCAATGCCGGCCACGTATTGGTCGAATCGGCCGGGGGGTATCGGGTGCTGCAGCACTTCGCTGCCTAGAATCGACGAGGTCAGGACCGCGACGACGCGGAAATCACACCACAGGGAGCGCGGGATGACCTTTCGAGCTTGGGCGAGCGGAGCAGCGCTGCTCGTGTTGGCATGGGCAGCCCCGTTGGTTCGCGCGGCCGAGAACCACCCCGAGTGCCCCACCGGCGCCGTGCTCGCGCTGACCGGCAAGATCCAGCACATCAACGACAAGGCCACCGCGAGCTACCGCTTCAGCGAGGCCGACCTGTTGAAGCTGCCCACCAAGACGCTGAAGACCGGATCCGAATGGACCCCGGTGGCGGAGTGGAGCGGCCCCACCATCGAGGCCGTGTTGAAGGTGGTGGGCGTCGACAAATCCGCCACCCGGCTGCGCGCCGTGGCTCATGATGGCTTCGCCGCGATGATCCCGTTGAGCGACTTGAGCACCTACGGCCCGGTCGTCGCCCACACCAAGGACGGCCAGCGCATCAACGACCCGAAACACGGCCCGCTGTTCATCGCCTACCCGCGCGACCAGCACCCCGAGCTGCAAACCGCGGCCGCGGGTGTCAAGTTCGTCTGGGCGCTGTGCACGATCGAGGTGCAGTGATCGCAGTCGGGCGAGTGCGCCTGGCCTGAGCGGGGCGGCCCCGCCGGGTGCCCGCGCCGGGCGGGGGCACATCACGACCCGAGACCGGTTTCGCCGCCGCAACAGGCCTGCACGCATTCGCGCAGCCAGCGGTGCGCGGCATCGCCATCGAAGCGCGGGTGCCACAGCTGTGAGACGGTGAATCCGGACAAGGGCAAGGGCAGCTCGAAGGTGTGCAGGCCATGGCGCAGGTGGCCGGTGTGGCGCTCGGGCACGCTGGCAATCAGATCGGTGCCGCGGGCCAGCGCGAGGGCCATGGAAAAGCCTGTCACGGTGGCGGCGACGCGTCGCTGAAGGCCCAACGCCTCGAGTGCTTCCTCGATCGGGCCGCGCTCCATGCTGCGCCGAGACACCAGTACGTGCGCACCCGCCGCGTAGCGCGCGGCCGTGACTCGGCCACGGCTGAGCGGATGGCCTTGACGAACCACGCCGACGAAGCGGTCGTGGAACAAGGGCCTCGCGCGGATTTCGGGGCCTGTGTCGCGGCCGATGACACCCGTCTCCAGATCCACATCACCATCTCGCAGCGGTGCGCTGTCTTTGTCCAGCTTGGGCACAAAACGAAGGCGCACGCCCGGGGCCTCTTGCTGAAGGCGGGTGACCAACGCGGCGCCGAAGTTCTCGATGAAGCCTTCGCTGGTTCGCAAGGTGAAGCTGCGATGAAGCTGCGACAGCTTGAGCGCGGCGGCCGGTCGCAGAGCGGCCCGCGCTTCGTCGACCAGGCGGCCCAGCTGCGGTCGCAACTCCAGCGCCCGGGGCGAGGGGACAAGCCGTCGGCCGGCGCGCACGAGCAAAGGGTCGCCGGTGGTGTCGCGCAACCGCGCGAGCGCCCGGCTCATCGCCGAGGGCGACAGCCGAAGCCGGCGCGCGGCCCCGGCGACGCTGCCTTCGGCGAGCAGGGCATCCAGCGTGATCAACAGATTCAGATCGGGATCGGACATCGAGAGTCTCGGGCGGGTACGGCCTGGCATTCCATACATGGCGTCAGGCGCACGCATGAAGTGCAATTCGTGCGTCTTCCGCATTCTGCGCCTCATCCCTATCGTCATGGCATTCGGCGGCACGGGCCGTCGTCGCCAGGAGAACAGGATGAATCGAAATCCGACAACCAGCGCTTTGGTCATCACGGCCCACAGCGGCACCGCCCCGGTCCACGGCGTGCTCTGGAGCCTGGCTTTGTGCATGTTGTTGCCTTCGTTGAGCCTGAGCATCGCCAACGTGGCCCTGCCCACGCTGGCCGAAGCGTGGGGCGCGTCATTCGGGGGCGTGCAGTGGGTGGTGCTGGCGTACCTGTTGGCCATCACCACGCTGGTGGTGGGTTGGGGCCGATTGGGTGATCGGCTCGGGCGCCGCCAGGTTCTGGCGACCGGGCTGGCCGTGTTCATCCTGGGCTCTGCCGCCAGCGCGCTCGCGCCCAGCCTGACCTGGCTGGTGGCCGCGCGGGCCATCCAGGGGTTGGGGGCCGCCGCACTGATGGCGCTGACGGTGGCGATGGTCGGCGACGCGGTGCCCCGAGCGCGCGCAGGCCAGGCGATGGGGCTGCTGGGCACGATGTCGGCGGTGGGCACGGCGCTGGGCCCGTCCTTGGGAGGCATGCTGCTGGAGACCTTTGGCTGGCGCGCCGTCTTCTGGGTGATCGTGCCCCTGGGTGCGGTGGCGCTGGTGCTGGTCTGGCGGCGGCTCCCCGTCACCCGGCCATCGGCCAGCGCCGCCGGGGCACCGTTCGATGCGGCCGGCATGCTGTGGCTGGCCTTGGCGCTAGGCTGCTATGCCGCCTCGATGAGCGGGGGATGGAGCCCGGCGACGCCGATGACCCTCGCCTTGTGGCTGGCGGCGGCGGTAGCGGGCTTCGTCTTCGTCCGTGTCGAAGCGCGCGCGCCGGCACCGCTGGTCCCGCTGTCGATGCTTCGGGACCAGGCCACGGCGTTGACGAACCACGCCATCGTGTCGATGGTGATGATGGCCACATTGGTCGTCGGGCCGTTTCACCTCGGGCGGGCACTGGGTCTGCCGATGACGTGGGTGGGCCTGGCGATGTCGGTCGGGCCCGTCGTGTCGGCGTTCGCCGGGGTGCCCGCGGGTCGCCTGGTCGACCGCTGGGGCAGCCCTATCGCCGTGGTGGTGGGCTTGGCGGGGATGGCCATGGCCAGTGTGGCGCTGGCCGTCGCGCCGCTGGCGTGGGGCGTGGTGGGCTATGGGTTGCCGCTGGCGATGCTGACAGCCAGCTATGCGCTGTTCCAGGCGGCGAACCAGACCGGCGTGATGGCCAGCCTCTGCGCCGAGCAACGTGGCGTCGGGTCGGGCCTGCTCACGCTGGCGCGACATCTGGGCTTCATCACCGGCACGGCAGCGATGGGCAGCTGGTTCGCCCTGTCGGTCGGCAGCCCGGCACTGAACCTCGCAGCACCATCCGCTGTAGCCACCGGCACCCGGCACACCTTCCTGGCCGCCGCCGTGCTGCTGTTCTTCGCCACGTTGTGGGCGGCGAGGGGTCTGCGCGTGCATCCCAAGGCCTCGAGCCACAGGGCGGCGATGTGAGTTTCAACTCTTGAGCGAGCGCGCCCCAAAGACAAATGGCAACAGGCGGGCGATGTTTCGGGCATCGTCAATGCCACGGTGGAGGGTGTCCGAGAAGCTCAGTCCCGCTTGTCGCACGGCATCCGCCAAGCCCGGCTTATTCGACAAACCCTGAGCCTCGGCGAAGCGGCGCTTCGCGTTCAGATGGGGGGCGCTGATCGGGTACGGCAGCCGATGGAACTCGCAGTCTTGGCGAAGTTGCTTCAGGTCGTAGTCGCCCCATGAGCAGAAGACAAAGTCCTGGTACGCGTACAGCCATTTCTTGAAGCTCTGCATGGCCTCGGCGAACAACGGAGCGGCGTCTACCTCCGCTTGGCCAATCGATGTGAGCTGTGTACAGAACGGAGTCAATCGGGGATGGCGAACCGGTCGCACGAAGGTCTGAAATTCAGAGACCGGCTGGAAGCCGATCGTTTCGACCATGACGGCGCCGACTTCAATGATCTCCATCCGCTCGCGCGGCACGGTACCCCGATCGCAGCAGGTGGCTTCGAAATCGATGACGAGACAGTGGGAGGGCAACATGGAACAGGACACGGTGACAAGTGGCGAGGCTCACCCAGCGCAGCGGAAGGTCAGGTTGTAGCGGCAGGGCCCGGTCAGTGTGTGGGTGCCGTGGGCCAGGGCTTGGATGCCGTGGTACGCCAGGCGCGAGGGGCCGCCCCAGACGACGACGTCGCCATGCTGCAGGGGCAGGCGGTGCGCGCGATCGCTTCGGCGCGGGCCGCCGAAGAGGAATACCGCGGGCAGGCCGAGTGAGACCGACACGATGGGCTGTCGGTGGTCGCGTTCGTCGCGGTCCTGGTGCAGGGTCAGGCGGGCGCCGGGCTCGTAGCGGTTGATGAGGCACGCATCGGGCGTGAAGTCGGCGTAGCCTGCCGCCGCCGCGGCGCGGCTCGCGAGCGACATGAATGAGTGCGGCATGCTCGGCCAAGGCCGGCCGCTCTGCGGATCCTGCGCGGCGTACCGGTAGCCGCGCTCGTCGCTGCACCAGCCCAGGGGGCCGCAGTTGCTCATCGCCACCGACATGCGGTAGCCGCCGGGCGTGACGAGGTGGCGCAGCGGCGCCTGTTGCAGCGCCAGCTGCACGTCGGCCAGCAGGGCGCCGGCATCCGCCAACGCGAAGCCGTGCAGCCACACCGCGCCGGGCGCGATGGGTTCTCGCGCTGGGCGTTCGAACAGGCCGCCAGCGCCGAGAAGGTCGGCAGAGTCGTCGTCACGGGATGGCACGGGCGCATCGTCGCATGGCGAGACGCGGCATGCCACGTTGGGCGCTGACGGGCGCCGCACACCCGGCGACAGCGCAGTCGCCAGGCACCGCATTTGGTTGACACATGAGTTAATTATTATGAGAATGGGTCAAACTTTCACCGCAACACCGAAAGGAACGCTTCGATGAAGCCCACGCCCGCCGACTGGCCCCGGATCTCTTCGTGCCTGAACTACCGCGACGCGGCGAAGGCGATCGACTGGCTGTGCGATGCCTTCGGCTTCGAGGTCCGGCTGAAGGTGGAAGGCGAGGGCGGTCGCATCGAGCACAGCGAGTTGACCTATGGCGAGGGCCTGATCATGGTCGGGCAAGAGCGCGAAGAGCAGGCGCGCTTTGGCACCCGCATGCTGAGCCCGCTCTCGGCCGGTGGCATCACCCAGTCGCTGATGATCTACGTGGACGATGTGGACGCGCACTGTGAGCAGGCCCGCCGCGCTGGCGCACGCATCATCAGCGAGCCGTCGCTGCACGACTATGGCGACGACTACTGGGCCGATCGAAGCTACGGAGCGCTCGATCTGGAGGGCCACATGTGGTGGATCAGCGAGCGCGTTCGCGGATGAGCGCCGGCCTCGATGCAGCCCTGAGCGCCCTGGCCGACCCGACGCGCCGAGCGGTGGTCGAGCTGCTGCGGCATCGCCCGCACCGCGCGGGTGAGTTGGCCGACGCGCTGGCGATGACCCCGGCGGCGCTGAGCCGGCATCTGCGCGTGCTGCGGCGATCGGGCCTGATCGCCGACGACGAGCCGGCCGACGACGCCCGGGTGCGCCTGTATCGCCTGGAGCGAAGCGGCTTTGAGCCGCTGCAGGGGTGGCTGCAAGAGCTGGAAGCCTTCTGGGACGATCAGCTGCTGGCGTTCAAGGCACATGCCGAATCGGCAGCGCGCGCGCAGGAGGTGGCGCCGCCGGCGGCCCGTCGACAGCCCCCACGCCCCGCCGGCCGCCATGCGGTGCGACCGCCCCGAAAGGCGCCGAAGTGAGCGCCGTCGACAGCGCACGCGCCACCGACGAGCCCACGCCCGGCGACCGCGCACGCGCCACCGTGGGCGTGGCGGTCGAGCCCGAGGCGGCCTTTCGCCTCTTCACTGAACAGATGGACCTGTGGTGGCGGCGCGGCCAGCGCTTTCGCATCGCACCGGGCGACCGGGGGCTGATGGCGATGGAAGCCGGCGTGGGCGGGCGCGTCTTCGAATCGTGGCACGACGACGCGGGGCAAGAGCTGGTGCGCGAGATCGGCCGGGTGCAGGTGTGGCAGCCCCCCGAGCGGTTGGTGTTCAGCTGGCGAGGCGTCAATTTCGCGGCGGGCGAAGAGACGCAGGTCGAGGTGTTGTTCAAGCGAACCGCTTCCGGCAACACCCAGGTCAGTGTCGAGCACCGCGGCTGGGCGGCCCTGCGCGCCGATCACCCGGTGCGCCATGGCCAGGCGGTTCCGGCGTTCATCCGGATGATGAGCCTGTGGTGGGGAGACCAGTTGACGACGCTGCGCCTCAGCGCCGTGGACCGGATGCCACCCAGGCCACCACCTGAGACGCCGGCAACGCCCCGCTGAGCCGATCCAACTCGCGACCACGCTGCAGCTTCAGCAGCGTGGGAATGCTGCGGATGGCGAAACGCGACGCGGTGCGCGGGTTGTCGTCACTGTTGACCTTCACGAACAGTGCGCGCCCCTTGAGCTGCGCCGCGGCCTGCGCGAACTGAGGGGCCATCGTCCGGCACGGGCCGCACCAGGGCGCCCAGAAGTCCACCACCACCGGCAGGTCGCTGGCGGACACCACCTTGTCGAAGTTGGCATCGGTGAGCTCCACCGGGTGCCCCGTGAGCAGGCCTTCACCACAGCGGCCGCAGACGGGGTCGTGCGTCAACCGGGCCGTCGGCACGCGGTTGGTGGCGCCGCACGCCGGGCAGGCCACATGGGTGGAGGCGGCGGCGGCAGAGCCGGCAGGGGACGATGTCGCGTTCATGCCTGACACCTGGGGGCGTCTCGCGCGTCGTCAAGGGCGATCTCAGCCGCCGAACTGCCGCAAGCGTTCGGAAATCGCATCGCCCACGTGCTGCATGAAGGCACGCACCCGGGCGGTGTCACGCAGGTCGGGGTGGGTCAACATCCACACCGGCACCGTCAGCTCCGGGATGACCTCGGAGACGGCCACGAATTCGGGGTGGCTGGCCTCCATGAAGCACGGCAGGATGGCCACCCCGATGCCGGTGCGCATCATGGCCGCGGCGGCGTTGAAGATGTCCACCCGCACCCGGACGTTGGCATGGGTGAGGTGCTGGCGCATCCAGCGGTCGTACACGCGGCTGCGCGCATCGCGCTCGAAGGCCACCCACGGCGCGTCCTTCAGCAATTCGGGCAGCGGCGTGAGGCCTTGCGGCAGCCCGGGTGCGCCGCGCATCGCATAGACCCGGCAGGGCACATCGCCCAGCGGGCGTCCCACCAGATGCTCGGCCACCTGGCTCGACAGGCGCAGCGCCACATCAGCCTGGCGCTGCGACCAGCTCGTGGTGGATTCGGGGCTGCGGCGGGCCAGATCGACGAGGAAAGCGTTCTCCAGCACTTCGACCTGGATGCGCGGGTAGGCCTGCGCAAAGCTCGCCAGCGGCTGCGGCAGCAAGTGCTCCATCACCACGAAGGCGGTGGTCAGGCGCAGCTCGCCTGTCAGCTCGCGGTCTCGCCCCTGCACCCGGCGCTCGATTTCATCGACCTGATCGGCCATGCGGCGCGCCTGCTCCAGCAGCATCGCGCCCGCCTCGGTCGGGTGGTAGCCCTGGCGCTGGCGGTCGAACAGGCGGGCGCCGAGGCGCGCCTCCAGCGCATCAAGCCGGCGCAACACGGTGGTGTGGTTCACACCCAGTTGGCGAGCCGCCGCCGCCAACGAACCACCCTGGCCGATCGCCAGGGCATAACGCAGGTCGCTCCAGTCCAGATCAGGCATCGTCCCAGTGTCGCCGCATCACTGCAATTTCGCAAACTCATACTGCAATCGCCTGGATTGCACGCAATTCTGCCGAAGCCTACAGTGGCTGGAACCCGTCTTGCTACGGGTTACTACCAAACCATGAACGCCCCGACCCGCCCTCTGCACAGCCTGGATGCCTGGCCCGGCGAAAGCACGCAGCCCCCGCTGCGCCTGTTGGAGCCCACTCGCTTGCGCTCGGGCCACAGCGCAGCGGCGCCGCATCGGCCTCGTCCACCGGGTTGGTTGCAGCGGCTGCGGCGCGTGTTGATCTCGCGCTGATCTCGCGCGCTGGTCTCGCGCCGATCTTGCTTGTCGGAGAAGCGCTGGCGCTGCCAAGCTCCTCAGGTCACCCCGCAGAAGACAGACTGCGTGCAACACGACCCGGCCCGGGAGACTCACTCAGGCATGCACCGGGGAAGGCTCACAAAAACGGGGCACGAAGCCCCGACGCGATGCCATCGATGCGCCCGGCCCGGGCGCGGCGATCAGCGCTGGCCGCCGCGCGATGGCTCCATCGGCAAGGTGACCGAGTAATCGCTGGCAGGCCCATTGCTCATCGCACGCGCGGGGGCCGGTGCCGCGCCACCGATGCCGCCCGGCCGGGTGGACGAGCCACTGCCACTGGCCAGCGTTCCTGGCGAGGTGGTGGTGCGGCGGCCCTCTTGGCGTACCTTGTCGATTTCGGTTTCCAGCGCCTTGATCTGCTCGGCATGGGCCTTGTTCAGGCCATCGACCTGCTCGACCAGGGTGTTCATCAGGTGCGACAACTCGCTGGCATGGGCCTGGCGAAGTTCTTCGAGCTCGCGCTCCTGGCGCAAGCGTTCGCTCTGGCGCTCTTGTTCGCGCTCTTGCGCCTGGCGTGAGTTCGATTCAGCCAGCGACTTCAACTGCGAACTGAGCTGCAGGTTGGTGGCGCGCAGGCGTTCGAGCAGGCGCTGCTGCGGCGTGCCTTCGGCGGGCATGCCGGGCAACACCGAGATGGGGCCGTGGTCTTGCTCGCCCGGGTCGCGCACATCGCGCGAGGAGGACGAACGACCGCCGCGCTGCTGCCGAAGCGCACCGATCATCACGCCCAAGCCGAGGCCAATCACGACGGCCACCAGGGGCCAGATCCATCCCGCCATATCGTTCATCATATTGAGGCTCCGTCGCAGGGATGTGCGAACTTTCACATCCAGCGCTGGATTTGATGGGGCGATTGTGAGGCCAACGCAACGGCGACGCCATCCGTGGGATGCACAAAGGTGGCAAGAAAGCCGCTCCTAGAATCGCGCCCCATGCTGTCGTCCCCCCCGCCGGGCGCGCGCGCCCATCCGCTCGGCGTGCTGCACCGCCTGGTCGTCATCTCTTTGCTGGGCTTTGCGTCGGGGCTGCCGCTGGCCTTGACCGGCCAGACCATGCAGGCCTGGCTGACGCTGGATGGGCTGGACTTGAAGACCATCGGCTTTCTGAGCCTGGTCGGGCTGCCCTACACCTTCAAGTTCCTCTGGGCGCCGCTGATGGACCGGTTCGACCTGCCGCTGCTGGGCCGGCGGCGCGGCTGGCTCGTCCTCACCCAGCTCGCGCTGGCCGGGGCGCTGTGGGTGATGGCCGGCTTGTCGCCCAAGGCCGAGCTGGCCATGTTCGGGCTGCTGGCGGTGGCGGTGGCCTTCCTGTCCGCCTCGCAGGACGCCGTCTACGACGCCTACCGCAGCGACCTGCTGCCACCTCGCGAGCGGGGCCTGGGTGCCTCGCTGAACACGATGGGCTACCGGATCGCGATGGTCGTCTCCGGCGGGATCGCGATGATCTGGACCGATCCGCTTCAGGGCAATGGCTGGACATGGCCCGACGTCTACCGCTGGATGGCCGGCGTGATGGCGGTGGCGGCGGTGCTGAGCGCCTTCGCCTTGCCCCGCCTGCCGATGCCGGCGACACCCAAAACCCCGATGCGCCGCGACCTGATCGGCTTCGGCGCCGTCAGCCTGGCCGTGGCGGCGGGTTATGTGCTGACGAACGGCATGTTCGACCTGGCCCATCGTGGCCTTGCGAACTGGCTGGCCGCCAACGCCGGGGCCCGCGGCTGGCTGGATCTGGGCCTGCTGCTGCTGGGCGTGGCCGTGACGATCCCGCTGGCCGCGTGGGCCGCACGACGGGCCCGTTATGAGACGCTGCTGTCGGGTCTGTCGAGCTACTTCGCCCAACCGGACGCCCGCTCGCTGCTGCTGCTGATCGTGCTCTACAAGTTGGGCGATGCCTTCGCCAGCTCGTTGATGACGCCCTTCCTGCTGCAGAGCATGGCCTACACCCAGGCCGAGGTCGGGGTGGTGAACAAGACGCTGGGCATCTGGTTGTCGGTGCTGGGCGCGCTGCTGGGCGGCGGCCTGATGCTCAAGCTGGGCCTGTGGCGGGCGCTGTTCCTGTTCGGCGTGCTGCAGATGCTGAGCAACCTGGGCTTCTGGTGGCTGGCCGTGAACGGCCAGGGTGCGCTGCCGGGGGTGACCCTGCCCGCGATGGATCTGGTGATCGTCCGCTTGAGCCATCCGACACCGGTGGATGGTGGGCTGATGCTGGTGATCGCGCTGGAGAACATCACCGGCGGCATGGGCACGGCCGCGTTCGTCGCGTTCTTGATGAGCCTCACGAGCCAGCGCTTCTCCGCCACGCAATACGCGCTGCTCTCCGCCTTCGCCTCGCTGGGGCGAGTCTGGGTCGGCCCACCCGCCGGCGTGTTGGCCGGATCGATCGGTTGGCCCACCTTCTTCATCGTCTCGACGCTGTTCGCGATGCCTGCGTTGGTGATGCTGTGGTGGATGCGCCGAACGGTGCAGGCCCTGGAGGTCGACCCGTCGACCGCCGGCAGCGCCGACGATTGAGCGTTCGACGGGAAGCGGGTAGACGCCGATCGCCGCTGTCACGCAGCCGCCGCACAATCGACGCCAGACTGCGCTTGTCCTGCCTTTGCCATGCTGTTTGACCCGACCCGCGAGCCGCCGATTGAACTGCCCCCCCTCGCACAGCACGCGGGGGCTTGCGGCTGCTGGATGCACCAGCGGCGCCGCGCGGCAGGCTGGCTACTGGCGGGCACGGCCGGTGCGGTGGCGCCATGGCCGAGCGTGGCGCAAGACGGGGTGCGAGGCGATGTCGGCCGCCAATCGCGCTTCACCAACCTGGTGTCGGCCGACCAGGTCGAGCAGGCCGCGACGCAGCAGTACGGCCAGCTCAAGCGGGAAGCCGGCGGGCAGGGCGCCCTGGCACCTGAAACCGATCCGCAGCTGCAGCGCCTGCGCGCCATCGCGCAACGCATCATTCCGTTCGCCGCCGCGTGGAACGCCCGGGCCAAGCAATGGCGCTGGGAGGTGATCCTGATCCGCAAGAAGGACCTCAACGCCTTCTGCATGCCGGGCGGCAAGATCGCGTTCTACGACGGCCTGCTGGCACGGCTGCAACTGAGCGATGACGAGGTGGCGATGATCATGGGCCACGAAATGGCCCACGCCCTGCGTGAACACGCCCGTGAACGCATGGGCAAGACGGCGGCCACGCGCTTGGGCGCCGGCCTGCTGAGCTCACTGTTTGGCCTGGGCGACCTGGGCGACGCTGCGCTGAATATCGGCGCCCAGTTGCTGACGCTGCGCTTCTCGCGAGAGGATGAGTCCGAAGCCGACCTCGTCGGCCTGGAGCTCGCCGCCCGCGCCGGCTACGACCCTCGCGCAGGCGTGACCCTGTGGGAGAAGATGATGCGCGCCGCGCAGGGCGCACCGCCGGAATTCATCTCCACCCACCCCGCCGGGCCGACGCGGGTGCGCGACATCGAATCCGCGCTGCCGAAGGTGCAGGCGCTGTATGCCGACGCGCCGCGGCCGCCAAAGGTGTACGGCCCCCCGCCCAAGCCCGCCGGTACCGCCAACCCCTGAGGCCCGCGAGCGGCTGCGCGCGGCGGGCGCCGGCTCACCAGCGCATCGGCAGCCGCGCCTTCAACCGCAGGCCCTTGCCCTCGGCGGCGACGTGGCCGCCGTCCTGCAAGTCTTTCATCAAGCGGCTGACCATCTCGCGGGAGCTGCCCAGGTAGTGGGCCATTTGCTGGTGGGTCAGTCGCTCGGCGATCCAGAAGCTGCCATCGGGCTGCGGCATGGCGCTGCCCTCCAGCAGCAGTTTCAGGCGGCCATACACGTCGTTGAGGGCCAGTTGCTTGGCCGACAGGGTGGCGGCCCGAGCCCGCCGGATCACCTTGGACAACAGCTCGAAGGCGAAGGCCGGCTCGGCCAGCAGATGCTGCTCGAGGGTGGTGCGGGTGACGACCGCGCACACCGTGGCTTCGAGCGTCTCGACGCTGGCTGAGCGGGGGCCACCGTCCAGGCTCATCTCGCCGATGAACTCGCCGGCGCCGTAGGTGCCATAGGTGATCTCGCGGCCGTTCTCGCCCACCGAGAACGCCCGCAGGCGGCCCTGGAGCACGATGTAGAGCGTGTCGCCCTGGTCGCCTTCCTGGATGAGCAGCATGCCCTTGCGGTAACGCCGCACCTCGCCGCGCCGCGCCAGCGCCGCCACGCCCGGCGCCTTGTCGGCCAGTTCCGCGAGCAGATCGTCGGTCGCGCGGTTCGGAGCGGGCAGCGCCATGAGGCGATGCTAGCAAGCGCTCGCCCCTCATCAGCGCACCTTCTTCGCGCCGTGCTCGCGGGGCGTGGCCGGCGCGCCACGCCGGCCAGCGCACCGTCAGACGGTCATCAGGCTGGCACCGAAGCCTGATGCCAGCGCCGGCAGATCGGCCTGTCGGCGCAGGGCCCCCACCATCGGCGGCAGCACCGCCACTTGCTGAACGAGGTCGCGGATGCTCTCCGCCCCGGTCTTGGCGCGGATGTTGGCGATCTGCGTGCGCACCGTGGCGATCTTGACGCCGTGGCGCGCCGCGATGTCGTTCGGGCTGCGCCCCTCGCACAGGCCGCTGAGCACCTGCGCCTCGCTCGGAGAGAGCCGGTGTTCACGCGCGAAGCCCTGGACGGACAAGCCACCCGCCACCTCACGTCGCCCGATGACCAAGAGCGTGGCCGGCACGGTGGGCGACGCCTCGGTACGGCCCGCCGGGGCCAACAGGGGCACCACCGCGATGCCGGCCCGCTCACCGCCCTCGCCCACGGTCAGCAGCTTGCGCAGGCCTCGGCTGGCCGCGGCGTGCAAGGCCTGGTGCAACGCCGTCGCGTCTTTCTGCAACCGCGCCCGCAACTCGTGGCCTTGCAGCAGCAAGGGGTGGTCAGGTGCGGCCAGGCTGCTGCGGGCCGCGTGATTCGCATGTAGCACGCGTCCGCCATCGGCCAAGAGCAGCAGGCCGTAGTCGATCTCGTCGAGCATCAGCGTCAGTAGCCGGGTGAGCAGGGCGGCACCGCCGCGGCGCTCGGGGCCTTGGTAGCCCAAGGCCTGCGTCAGGGCCGGCAGTCCGGTGCTCCAGAACCCGGCCGTGCCCGGTGTTGGGCGGCTGCCCGCCTCGTCTCGCGAGGGCCCCAAGCGCGGCGCAGCGGCGCGGGCTGATGACAGGGCCGGTGACAAACAAAGTTCCATGATCGACCTCCTTGGCCTGCCGGAGTTCGCGCCTGGGGCCCGCAGAGTGCAGGTCGACACGTGGTTCCGGAAGAGGTCTGCAGCTTAGGCACGAGGCTTGCCGCTGCGTTGCCATTTTGACGGTCACGCCTTGTGACAAATTCACCGGGCTTCTAGGTGGGCCGCCCCCCACATCCGCAGGGCTGCGCGAGGCGCCGAACCTGATCTCGGCTCAAGTGCCGCCCACAAACGGGTTGCTGCGCCGCTCATGTCCGAAGCTGCTTTCAGGGCCGTGGCCGGGGATGAAGACGGTGTCGTCGCCCATGGGCCACAACCGGTCGGTGATGCTGGCGATCAAGGTGGCGTGGTCACCGCCGGGGAAATCGGTTCGGCCGATGGAGCCGGCGAACAACACGTCGCCGACGAAGCAGCGCTTCGCCTCGGCGCTGTGGAAGACGACATGGCCCGGCGTGTGGCCGGGGCAGTGCCGCACCGTCAACTGGCTCTGGCCCAGCTGCACCGTATCGCCGTCGTCCAGCCACCGCGTCGGGGTGAACGCCTCGGCCGGCGGAAAGCCGAACATCCGGCTTTGCTGCGGCAGGCCGTCGATCCAGAACTGGTCGCCCGGGTGAGGCCCGACGATCGGCAGGCCCAGCTCGCGCGCCAGCGTGCCGGTGCCGCCGGCGTGGTCGATGTGCGCGTGCGTCAGCCACAGCGCCACCAGCCGCAGGCCGCGCTGGGCGACCTCGGCCTTCAATCGTTCGACCTCGCCACCCGGGTCGATCAGAGCCGCCTCCTGGGTCTGGTCGCACCAGACGAGCGAACAGTTCTGCTGGAACGGCGTGACGGGGATGGTGTGGTAGCGCAGCATGTCGACGCGATTGTCGGGCAGGCCTCGGGGCATGGCGCGGGCCCGCATCCCCCCGATGGCTGACGCGCACGGCTATGCTCGACGGTTTCGCCTTCGAACAACAACGACACGAGACCCACATGAAACGCTGGCAAGCCGACGGGCTGCTCCTGGCCGTGGCCGCGATCTGGGGCCTGGCCTTCGTGCCGCAGGCCTGGGGTATGGAGACCTTGCAGCCGATGGGCTTCACCGGGCTGCGCTTTGCGCTCGGCGCGCTGGTCGTCGCGCCCCTGGCGTGGCGCGAACGGCGGCGACCCGCGCCAGTCGTGCCTGCGGGCGGGCCGCCGCGCTGGCTGTTGCTGTTCGGGCTGGGCTCGCTGATCTTTCTCGGTGCGGCGCTGCAGCAGATCGGACTGGTGACGACGTCGGTGACCAACGCCAGCTTTCTCACGGCGCTGTATGTGCCGCTGGTGCCCGTGCTGGGTTGGCTGCTTTTCGGCCGCCGCCCGCATTGGATCGCGTGGCCCGCCGCGGTGGGCTGCGTCGCAGGCACCTGGCTGCTGACGGGTGGCCAGGCGGTGCACATGGTGGCAGGTGATTGGTGGGTCATCGCCAGCAGCCTGCCCTGGGCACTGCATGTGGTGCTGGTGGGCTGGGCCGCGGGCCGTCTGGGCGCGCCTTACACCGTGGCCTGCGTTCAGTTCATCGTCTGCAGTGTCTTGAGCCTCATCGCCGCCGCCGCGCTGGAGAGCATGAGCTGGGAAGCCGTGCGGGCCGCGGCCGGCGCCATCGCCTACACGGGCTTGATCTCGGTGGGGGTGGGCTACACGGCGCAGGTGGTGGCGCAACGCCACACCCAGCCGGCGGATGCCGCGCTGGTGCTGTCCAGCGAAACCGTGTTCGCGGCGATCTTCGGCGCGCTGCTGGCCGGCGACCGCCTCACCGCCGCCGGTTGGGCGGGGTGTGCGCTGATCCTCGGCTGCATCCTGCTGGCACAGTTGCCGATGCTGTGGCGCCAGCGCGAAGCCGGGCATTGAGCCCGCGCGGGACGCGCGCGAGCAGCGCGCGCCCGGCGGCTCAGAACTGGTAGGCCAGGCCGATCGTGGCCTGCGGCATCGCCCTGACGCGGGCGGTGCCCTCTCGCAACTCTCGGGTTTCCCGGTCGACGTCTTCTTGCCGGGCCAAACCGAGCAGCGGCCCTTCGGTGCGCGTCTCCACGGTGGCCTGGCCGATCGACGCGCCCAGGTCCAGCAGGAATGACAAGCCCCTGACCTGCTCGACGTGGTGGCCCCAACCAACCCCAAGGTAGGGCGTGACCTCGGGGAACTTCACGTGGGCCAGGAAGCGGTCGTCCTCCGTGGTGGGGTAGAGCGTGTGCCCGACGCGGATCGGCGTGCCATCGCCAAAGGCCGTGAGCTCCATGCGGCCATCGTTGAAGGTCGCCCCACCGGTCACGCGGAAGCCGTTGCCGACGACGAACCAATCGGCGAACAGACCCACCCGGCTGAACTGGACATAGCCGCGGTAGTCGATGCCTTCTTGCACACCGTCGACGCGATGGCGGCCGCTGGTGGCGTAGTCCGCCCGCACCCCCAGCCGCTCGCTGAGCGCCTGCGATACCCCCAGCACGATGCCCGGCGCACCGACGGTGGCGTACGAATCGGCAGCATGGGCGGCGCCCACGAAGGCCAGCATCCCCCACCACCCCACACAAGCCAGGCGCGCACCACGCCCTGCGGCCGCACGAATGCGGCAGCCCCACCACTGCATCGGAATCTCCCCTGGAATTGAAGAACCTGCGCGGTCTGCGTTGAACTGCCACGCTGCCGGCCATGCGTGCTCGACCAGCGACAAGCCGGCCCGGGCACGAAAGCGCGCGACTCTACGGCCTCATCGATGACGGGCGGCCGACAACCCTTCAATCTAGGGGGATTGGTTGACGAGGTGTCGACGCTCGATGTAGCGCGCCCGCGGTGCCCGAGCGGGCGCGAAGTGGGCCCAATGGCTTGGAGCAGCGAAGGCCCCAGGACCGTGACTCACGTCAGATCGCGAAGTCGTAGTCGACCACCAACGGCGCGTGGTCTGAGAAGCGCTTTTCCAGGTAGATGTGTTCGCGCCGAGCGAGAGCGGCGATCGCCGGGGTGGCGAGGTGGTAGTCCAGGCGCCAGCCCACATTCTTGGCCCAGGCCTGGCCGCGGTTGCTCCACCAGGTGTATTGCTCGGCCTTGTCGTTCAGGCGCCGGAACACGTCGACCAAGCCGGCCTCTTCCAGCAGGCGCGTCATCCAGGCGCGCTCTTCCGGAAGGAAGCCCGAGTTCTTCAGGTTGCCCTTCCAGTTCTTGAGGTCGATCTCCTTGTGGGCGATGTTGACGTCGCCCACAAGGATGAACTCACGCTGTGCTTTCAGCGCCAGCAGGTGGGGGTAGATGATGTCCAGGAAGCGGTACTTTGCCGCCTGACGCTCTTCGCCGGATGAACCACTCGGGAAGTAACAGCTGATGATGCTGAGCTTGCGGCCCGGTTTGTCGAAACGGACCTCGACATAACGCCCCTCGTCGTCGAACTCGCGCTCGCCCAGCCCGGTGATGACGTCGCTCGGCGTGTGGCGCGTATACAAGCCGACACCGGAGTAGCCCTTCTTCTGTGCATAGTGGAAGTGCCCGTTCATGCCCGCCACCTGTTCGAAGCGCCCGGCCACGTCGGCCGCCTGGGCCTTGACCTCCTGCACCCCCATACAATCGGCCGCAGTCTGGTCAGCCCATTCGACGAAGCCCTTGTTGGCCGCCGAGCGAATGCCGTTCAGGTTGAGCGTGACCAGGCGAAAACCCATGGGTGAAAGTCCTTGATGTCGAAGATGGCCTCCACTGACCCGCTGGCGCAGGCATTCGTGAAGTTCTCGGTGGAAGCCGGGGTGCTGCGCTTTGGCGACTTCAAGACCAAGGCTGGTCGACAGTCGCCTTACTTCTTCAACACCGGTCTGTTCGACGACGGTGCCAAGCTGGCGCGGTTGGGCGAATTCTATGCACGGCGCCTGATCGCCTCGGGCCTGGAATTCGACATGCTTTTCGGCCCGGCCTACAAGGGCATCACGCTGGCCGCCGCGGTGGCCATCGGCCTGGCGCGAGAAGGCAAGAGCGTGCCATACGCCTACAACCGCAAGGAAGCCAAAGACCACGGCGAAGGCGGCCTGCTGGTGGGCGCACCGGTCAAGGGCCGGGTGCTGATCATCGACGACGTCATCACCGACGGCGCCTCCAAGCGCGAGGCGGCCGAGTTGATCCGCGCCGCGGGCGCCACACCGGTCGGCGTGGCCATCACGATGGACCGCCAGGAGCGCGCCAGCGATACCAGCGCTGACAACCGCTCCGGCGTGCAATACGTTGAGCAGGAACTGGGGCTCCGTGTGCTGTCCATCGCCACCCTGGCTGATCTGATGCAATTCCTCGCCGACACCGACGATCCCGCCCTCCAAGCGAACATGGCGCGGGTCGAGGTTTACCGCCAGCGCTACGGGGTGTGAGCCACGCCATGCGCAGCATCGGAGCCGTTTGCCTGGTGCTGTGGGTCGGCACCGCGTGTGCTGCCCCGAACAATCCGTCGAAGCCCAACACGTCACCGCAGCGCACGATCTACACCTGCGTTGACGCGCAGGGCCACCGTCTGAGCTCTGATCGGCCGATCCCGGAGTGCCTGGAACAAGAGCAGCGCATGCTCAACCGTGACGGCAGCGCCAAAGGGGTGCTGCCGCCCGCGCAAAGCCCGGAAGAGAAGTCGCGCCAAGACGCGGCCCGGCGCACTGCCGAACAAGAGCGCCTCGGCCGCGAAGCCGAGGCCCGTCGCGATCGGGCACTGCTGGCGCGCTACCCGAACCTCGTGGCACACGATCTGGCCCGTACCCGGGCCCAAGAGCCGGTGACCCGGCAGATTGAAACCGCGCAACGCCGGCTGGCCGAACTGGAAGCCGAGAGCCAGAACCTGGCCAGCGAACGCGAATCCAACGGCAAGAAGCCGCTGCCCCAGGCCCTGCGGGCGCGCATCGCCGCCAACGAGGGGGCGATCGAGGCGCAGAACACCATCTTGCGCGACCAGCAAGCCGAGCGCGAGCGGCTGGACCAGCAGTACGACGCCGAGCTGGCCCGACTGCGCGCCCTGTGGGCCGGCGCCGTGCCAGGCCGGCTGGGCCCACTGCCCACGCCAGCCTCCGGCCCGCCGACACGCGCTTCTTCGTCGGCGCCCTGAGGCTGCCGCACGTTCCCTGTCTTCCACTACCGAATTCAGACAGCCCGCATGAGCCACTTGACACTTGTTCGCCCCGCCGCGCGGGCCTTGCTGCTGATCGGCAGCTTCTTGACCGCCGCCGCCTGGGCCGGCCAGGTCGACTACCAATGTGACGACGGCTCGGTCATGAAGGGCGACTTTTCGCCCCGTGTCGCCCAGATTCGCCATGATGGGCAGACATGGACGCTGCAGCGAGTGCGAGATTCGCGCGAGGCGCGTTACGCCTCCGGCAAAGAGGGCGTGACCGTCACCATGGTGCAGCGCAACGCGGTGCTGGAGCGCAAGGGCGAGCCGAAACTGTCTTGCAAGCTGGTCAGCCAGGCGCTGCGGCCGGAATCGCTGGGCATTGCACCGCCCGCCCCGCCGGCCTCTGCAGCGCCGGCGCCACGCTGACGGGCCCGCTCGGCAGCGCGCACGCCAAGCGCCCCGCGTGGCCTGACAGCGTGAGGGAACCTTGGCCGCCGCTTCGCCTCTGAGCCCCATGCGTTTGCCCCAGCCCCTCACCACGCTGTTCGCCAGCCGCGCTGGCGCCAGCATCGGCGCCACCGGTTGGCGGCGCTCATGGCTTGGCGGCCTGGCGGCCGGCGCGGTGGCGCTGTCGCTGGCCGCGTGTGGCGGTGGCGGAGGGGGCGACACGTCGCCTGACGACGGGGCGACACTGGCCTACGACGACCCCGTGGCCTACAGCATCGAGCCCGGCGCGGCGCTCGCCAGTGCGGCCGAGGCGGCGGCCGTCACCCACCATCAGTTGGCATTGCCCGGCGGCACGATCGCCTACACGGCCACCGCGGGCCACCTCACCGCCCGTGCGCTGGTCGGCGATTCGGCGTTGGCGAGCATGTTCTATGTCGCCTACACGAAAGACGGTGCCGATCCGGCCACCCGGCCGGTCACCTTCTTCTACAACGGCGGCCCGGGCTCGGCGACCGTTTGGTTGCACCTGGGATCGTTCGGGCCCAAGCGTTTGGTCACCGGCGCCCCCAGCACCTCTCCCACCAAGCCTTTCCCGCTGGTGGATAACGCCGAATCGCTGCTGGATGAATCGGACCTGGTGTTCATCGATGCGGTGGGCACCGGCCTCTCCCAAGCCATCAGCCCCAACGTCAACCGCAGCTTCTGGGGTGTCGACGCGGACGCGGACCTGTTTCGCGACACCATCCGCCGCTGGCTTGCGCTGAACAGCCGCGCCGCGTCACCGCTGTTCCTTTTCGGCGAGAGCTACGGCACGCTGCGCAGCGCCGTGCTGGCAGAGCGGTTGGAATCCGCTGGAGTTCCGCTGGCCGGCGTGATCCTGCAATCGTCGATCCTCGACTACAACAGCAACTGTGCGTTGTTCGCGCCGGACACAGCCGACTGCACCGGCTACCTGCCCACGTACTCGGCCGTCGGCGCGTGGTTCAAGAAGACCCACCCGGTGCCCACGGACCTGGACAGCTTCCTCTTGGACATGCGCAGCTTCGCCGAGCTGAGCTACCAGCCCGCGGTGGAGGCCCACCTCAACGGCACCGGCAGCCCGGATGACGCCTTGTTGACCGCCCTGGTCGACCGCACCGGCGCCAGCCTGAGCCTGTGGAACGCAGAATTCAGCCTCGGCCCCGATCGCTTTCAATGGCAACTGCTGCCCGGGCAGGTGACGGGCCGCTACGACGCGCGCATGGCCGCCCCGCTGGGCAGCCCGCTGGCGGCCGAGGGTGACCCGTCGTCCACAGTGATCAGCGACGAATTCGCCGCCGCGATGCGAGCGTACCTGCCCCAGGTGCTGGGCTACGGCACGCGGACGCGCTACCAGACGTTCAGCGATGCGATCACCTACTGGGATTTCTCGCACGACGGCAATGTGCTGCCCGACGCCATCCCCGACCTCGCCGCAGCGATGACGCTGAACCCGACACTGAAGGTCTTGTCGGTGTCCGGCGTGGACGATCTGGCGACGCCCTTCTACCAAACGGAGCGCGACCTGCAACGGCTGCCCGCCATGGCGCCGCGCTTCACGGTGCGCACCTACGCCGGCGGCCACATGACCTACCTGGACGACACCTCGCGGCTGGCTCAGAAAGCCGACCTGGCGGCGTTCTACCGCGATGCGCTGGCCGCCCAACGCGCGGCCGACTCGCCGGGGGACTCGCGATGATCCGCTTGAAAGCCCGTTGGATGTGGGCCATCGCGCTGGCCACAGCGGCCTGCGGGGTGAGCGCTGCCGGGCCGGTGTTGCGCGACCCGGCGGTACCCGAGGCCGTGCGTCACACCCGGCCGGCGCCGCCGAGCGAAGGCGATACCCTGAAGGCGCTCGTCGAGGCCAAGCTGCGCAGCCGCTTCGACGCGGCCGACACCTCGGGCCAGGGCCACATCACCCGGTCGCAGGCTGAAGCCGCCGGCCTGGGCTTCATCGCACGCCATTTCGACACCATCGACGCCACCGGCCACGGCAGCATCAGCTGGGCTCAGGTGCGCGAATACCTCGCCGAGCGGCAACGCAGCCGCTGAGAGCGGGCCCCGCACTGCGCAGGAGCGGGGCCGCTTCGAGAAACGGCCACTCAGGCCAGCCTGGCCTTCAGCAACTCGCCAGCCTGCGCCGGGTTGGCCTTGCCCTTGCTGGCCTTCATCACCTGGCCGACCAGCGCATTGAAGGCCTTGTCCTTGCCGGACTTGTATTCCTCGACCGACTTGGCATTGGCGGCGATCACCTCGTCGACGATCTTTTCGAGCGCCCCCGTGTCGTTCATCTGCTTCAGGCCCTTGGCCTCGATGATCGCGTCGACGTCCCGGCCTTCGCCTGTCCACAGCGCGTCGAAGACCTGCTTGGCCGCGTTGTTGGAGACCGTGCCGTCCTGCACGCGGCCGATCAGGGCGGCCAGGGTGGCCGGCGCCACGGGCGCGTCCGCAATGTCCCGGTCCTCGGCGTTCAACCGCTTGCTGACCTCGCCCATCAGCCAGTTCGCGACCAGCTTCGGAGCCTGGCTGGCGTCACGTGCAGCCTCGTAGTAACGGGCGAACGCGAGGCTCTGGGTCACCATCGTCGCGTCGTACTCGGGCAACCCATCGGCGGTGACGAAGCGCTCGGCCATCGCCCCTGGCAGTTCGGGCATCGCGGCACGCACCGAGTCCACCCAGGCCGGCGAAATCACCAGCGGCGGCAGGTCTGGGTCGGGGAAGTAGCGGTAGTCGTGCGCGTCTTCCTTGGTGCGCATCATCCGCGTCGCGCCGCGACCGCCATTGGCGTTCGGATCGAACAGCACGGTGGCCTGCTGGATCTTGCCGCCGTCTTCCAGCTGCTCGATCTGCCAATGCACCTCCGCCTCGATCGCCATCTGCAGGAAGCGGAAGCTGTTCAGGTTCTTGATCTCGCGGCGGGTGCCGTAGGGCGCGCCGGGCTTGCGCACCGACACGTTGGCGTCGCAGCGGAACGAGCCTTCCTGCATGTTGCCGTCGCAAATGCCCAGCCAGACGACCAGGCCATGCAGCGTCTTGGCGTAGGCCACGGCCTCGGCGGCAGAGCGCATGTCGGGCTCGGTGACGATCTCCAGCAGCGGCGTGCCGGCACGGTTCAGGTCGATGCCCGAACACCCCGGCGTCTCCAGCCCCTCGTGCATCGACTTGCCGGCGTCTTCCTCGAGGTGGGCTCGGGTCAGGTGCACGGTCTTCGCCTGATCGCCGACGAAGAAGTGGACCATGCCGCCTTGCACTACCGGGATCTCGTACTGGCTGATCTGGTAGCCCTTGGGCAGATCGGGGTAGAAGTAGTTCTTGCGGGCGAAGATGGACAGTGGCGCCACCTTGGCGCCCACCGCCAGGCCGAATCGGATCGCCCGCTCGACCGCGCCGCGGTTGATCACCGGCAGCGTGCCGGGCAGCGCGAGGTCAACGGGGCAGGCCTGGGTGTTCGGCTCGGCGCCGAAACGGGTCGAGGCGCCGGAGAAGATCTTCGACGCGGTGGAGAGTTGCGCGTGCGTCTCGAGGCCGATCACGACCTCGTAGCCACGGATGAGGGCAGGGGCAGTCATGTCGTCAGGCGGGTTGGCGGAGGTGGAAATCGGTGGCTTGCTGGAAGGCATGGGCGGCCTGCAGCAGCTGGCCTTCGGCGAAGTAGTTGCCCAGCAGCTGCAGGCCCACCGGCATGTGGGCCTCGCCGAACCCGGCGGGGATGCTCATCCCCGGCAGGCCGGCGAGGCTGCCGGGCAGGGTGAAGATGTCCGCCAGGTAGGCCTTGACCGGGTCGTCGCCTTGCTCGCCCAGCTTCCACGCGACCGTCGGCGCCACCGGGCCGGCGATCACGTCGCAGGCCTGGAAGCAGGCCTGGAAGTCGTCGGCGATCATGCGGCGCAGCTTCTGGGCCTGCAGGTAGTAGGCGTCGTAGTAGCCATGGCTCAGCACGTAGGTGCCGATCATGATGCGACGCTTGACTTCGGCACCGAAGGCTTCGGAGCGCGTCTTTTTGTACATGTCCAGCAGATCGCCGTGCTGCTTCGCTCGGTGTCCGTAGCGCACGCCGTCGAATCGGCTCAGGTTCGAGCTCGCCTCGGCCGGCGCGATGATGTAGTACACCGGGATCGACAGCTCGGTGCGCGGCAGGCTCACGTCGACCAGCGTCGCCCCCAGCTTTTCGAACTCGGCCAGTGCCGCTCGCAAGGCGCCGTTGACGTCCGCCGCCAATGCCGCCGGGAAGAACTCCTTGGGCAGGCCGATGCGCAGGCCTTGCAGCGGCTTGGCCGCCGTGGCTCCAGCGCGGGGCTTCAGCATCTCGGCATGGAAATCCTGTGGCGGACGCTGCACGCTGGTGGCGTCACGCTCGTCGAAACCGCTCATCGCTGAGAGCAGCAGCGCGCAATCTTCGGCCGACCGGGCCATCGGCCCGGCCTGGTCCAGGCTGGAGGCGAAGGCGATCATCCCGTAGCGCGAGCACACGCCGTAGGTGGGCTTGATGCCGGTGATGCCGGTGAAGCTGGCCGGCTGGCGGATCGAGCCCCCGGTGTCGGTGCCGGTGGCGGCAGGCACGAGGCGCGCGGCCACGGCTGCGGCCGAGCCGCCGGACGAGCCGCCCGGCACGCGCGTCACGTCCCACGGGTTCTTCACTGGGCCATAGGCCGAGTTCTCGTTGGCCGAGCCCATCGCGAATTCATCGCAGTTGAGCTTGCCCAGGCTCACCGTGCCGGCCTGGTTCAGGCGGGCCACCACGGTGGCGTCGAAGGGGCTCGCATAGCCTTCGAGCATCTTCGAGCCGGCCGTCGACGGCTGGCCCTTGGTGACGAAGATGTCCTTGTGGGCGATCGGCACGCCCGTCAATGGGCCCGCTTGGCCGGCGGCGCGGGCAGCATCGGCCGCCCGGGCGGCCGCGCGGGCGCCTTCGGCGTCCACGTGCAGGAAGGCGCCGAGCGAGCGCTGGTCGTTCACTCGGCCGAGCAGGTGCTCGACCAGTTCGGCACTCGAAACCTCTTTCGAGGCGAGCGCGCGGCTCAGTGACGCCACGCCCAGGTCATGCAGGGGGGCGCTCATTCGATCACCTTCGGGACGAGGAACAGGCCGTTCTCCAGCGCGGGCGCGCTGGCCTGGTTGGCCTCACGGTCATTGGCCTCGGTGACACGGTCGTCGCGCATGCGCAGCTCGACCGCCTGCACCGCCGACAGCGGGGTGTACAAGGGCTCAACGCCCGCGGTGTCGACCGCGCTCATCTGCTCGACGATGCGGAAAAAGCCGTTCAGCTGGCCCAGCATCGCATCGGCCTCGTTGGTCGAGAGCTCCAGCCGCGCCAGATTGGCGATGCGGCTCACGTCCTTTTGGGTGAGTGGCATGGAATGAACTTGGGTTGAAGCGCGCAGTGCGCGAAGGCTTCGAAATCCGCCTGAAACCGGGCCGGACAACGGGGTTCGACGGGCCGGCCGACCTTGAAAAATAGGGTGCCGCCACCTCGGTGGCCCAGGGGGCTTAAGGTATTATCTCCGGTTAATCCACAAGCCGCGGTTCACTCTGTTGCGGCCCTTTCGGAAGGCCGATGCTGGCACCGGAAAGGCGGCGCGAAACACGCGGTGTCGTGGGTCACGTTTGGAATCCTCAGTTGGCGGTGTCCCGGCCTTAACCTGCCGCCCATCCACCGCAACGCACCCTCCCTCCGCGCTTTCCCGCCGCGCCCCATCCCCATGCAGCCCGAGGCTTTGAACCCGATCGCGTGCCCAGCCGGCACCCGTGGTGCGTTCGCCCCGGCGTTGCCAGCCAGCCAGTTCTGACCACCAATGTTCGCACCACTGCGTCGTTACTTCTCGACCGACCTCGCCATCGACCTGGGCACCGCCAACACGCTGATCTACGTGCGCGGCAAAGGCATCGTGCTCGACGAGCCCTCGGTCGTCTCCATTCGCCACGAAGGCGGCCCGAGCGGCAAGAAGACCATCCAGGCGGTCGGCCACGAGGCCAAGGCCATGCTGGGCAAGGTGCCCGGCAACATCGAGGCCATCCGCCCGATGAAGGACGGCGTGATCGCCGACTTCACCGTCACCGAGCAGATGCTCAAGCAGTTCATCAAGATGGTCCATCCGGCCTCGCTGCTCAAGCCGAGCCCCCGGATCATCATCTGCGTGCCCTGCGGCTCGACCCAGGTCGAGCGGCGCGCGATCCGCGAGTCGGCGCTGGGCGCTGGCGCCTCGGAGGTGTATCTGATTGAAGAGCCGATGGCCGCCGCGATCGGCGCGGGCCTGCCGGTTTCGGAGGCCTCGGGCTCGATGGTGGTCGACATCGGCGGCGGCACCACCGAGGTCGGCGTGATCTCGCTGGGCGGCATGGTCTACAAAGGCTCGGTGCGGGTCGGCGGCGACAAGTTCGACGAGGCCATCATCAATTACATCCGCCGCAACTACGGCATGCTGATTGGCGAGCCCACCGCCGAGAGCATCAAGAAGAGCATCGGCTCCGCCTTCCCAGGCTCGGAAGTCAAGGAGATGGAGGTCAAGGGCCGCAACCTCTCCGAAGGGGTGCCGCGCAGCTTCACGATCTCGTCCAATGAGATCCTCGAAGCGCTGACCGACCCGCTCAACCAGATCGTCTCCTCGGTCAAGAACGCCCTGGAGCAAACGCCGCCGGAACTCGGCGCCGACATCGCCGAGCGCGGCATGATGCTGACGGGCGGCGGCGCGCTGCTGCGCGACCTGGATCGCCTGCTGGCGGAAGAGACCGGCCTGCCGGTGCTGGTGGCCGAAGACCCATTGACCTGCGTGGTGCGCGGCTGCGGCATGGCGCTCGAACGCATGGAGCGCCTCGGCGCGATCTTCACCTCGGAGTGAGGCCTGCCACGCGGCCACCATGCGTTGTCGGCCGGTGATCTACAGCCCCCGTGTTGCCACCGCCGTGCCCACGGGTGCTCGTGACCTTTCTAGCAGTGTGAACCGGCCCTAGTCATGCCTCTCGGCACGCTCGACCGCACGCCACCGCCATTCTTTCGCCAGGGCCTGCCAGCGCGGACCAAGCTCGTGCTGTTCTCGGCGCTGGCGGTGTTCCTGATGGCGGCCGACGGCCGTGTCGGCCTGATCCAGCCTTTGCGGGCCGCTGCCGCCACCGCGCTGCTGCCGGCCGTGCGGGTACTGAGCGTGCCGGTGCAAGCCTGGCACGGCGGCGGCGAGTACCTGGCCGGGCTGCAGGCTGCACTGTCCAGCCGGGACGCCATGCGCGCCATGTTGGCGCAGCAAGCCGAGCGTTCCGCGCGGGCAGATCAGCTCGCCCAGGAAAACGCACGGCTGCGCGCGCTGCTGGAGCTGCGCCCGGCGGTGACCGTGAAATCGCTTGCCGCCGAAGTTCTGTACGAGGCGCCTGATCCGTTCTCGTACAAGCTGTTTCTCGATCGGGGCCAGCAGCACGGCGTGGTGGCCGGCGCGCCAGTGATCAACGAGGCCGGCGTGCTGGGGCAGGTGACCCGCGTCTACCCGTTCTCGGCCGAGGTGACGCTGCTGGTCGACAAGGAAGCCGCAATTCCGGTGGTCAACACCCGCACGCAGCACCGCAGCGCCGCCTTCGGCAGCGGAGACGGCCATGCGATGGAGCTGCGCTTCGTCGGTGGCAATGACGATGTCCAGGCAGGCGACCTGCTCACCACCAGCGGCACCGATGGCGTCTATCCACCCGGGTTGCCGGTGGCCAAGGTTGCCGTGGTCGATCGGCGCGCCGACTCGGCCTTCGCCCGCATCTCGCTGGCACCGACGGCCCAACCCGATGGCGTTCGCCACGTGCTGGTGCTCGAACCCCTGAGCGTGCAGCTGCCCGCCCGGCCCGAAACGCCCACCGAGGCCGAAACCCCGCGTGGCCGCAAGGGGGGCAAGCGATGAAGGGCGTGATCATGCCCCGCGGCGCCGACCAGCTGCTGCTGCCGGTGAACCCGCTGTTCCTCTGGTTCACGCTGCTGCTGGCGTTCGGGCTGAACCTCGTGCCCAGTGGCCGCAGCCCGGCGATGCCCGACTTCATGGCCTTGACGCTGGTCTTCTGGAACGTGCATCAGCCCCGCCGCGTCGGCATCGGCTGGTCGTTCCTGTTCGGGCTGCTGATGGACGTGCACCAGGGCGCCTTGCTGGGCCAGCACGCGCTGGCGTACACCGTGCTGAGCTACCTGGCGATCATGATCCATCGCCGCCTGCTGTGGTTTGGCGTGGTGCAGCAGATGCTGCAGGTGATGCCGCTGTTCTTCGCTGCCCATGTCGCCTCGCTGATCGTGCGGCTGGTGATTGGCGACAGCTTTCCTGGCTGGTCGCTGTTCATCGCGCCCCTGATCGAGGCCGCCCTGTGGCCGGTGGCGAGCGTGCTGCTGTTGGCGCCACAGCGCCGCCCGCCCGACCCCGACAAGAACCGGCCGTTGTGATCCAGCTGCGGATGGACATGCTCACGGGCCCTCGCGCGGCCGGCAGGGGGCTCGCATGACCGAGCTGAAAGATCTGGCGCGTGAGCTCGATCGGTTCCGCCTGCGGATCCTGGCGGCCGCGCTGTTCGTGCTGATCGGCTTCGGCCTGCTCACCGCGCGCCTGGTGTATCTGCAGGTGATCAAGCACGACGAGCTGTCACTCAAGGCCGAGGCCAACCGCACGGCGATCGTGCCCATCGTGCCGAACCGTGGCCGCATCGTCGACCGCCACGGCGTGGTGCTCGCCAACAACTACACCGCCTACACGCTGGAAATCACGCCGAGCAAGGTCGATGACCTGGAGGCGACGATCAACGCCCTGGCGGAGCTGGTCGAGATCCGCCCGAGCGACCGCCGCCGGTTCAAGCGGCAACTGGAGGAGAGCAAGAGCTTCGAGTCGCTGCCCATCCGCAACCGGCTGTCTGAAACCGAGATGGCGCGCTTCATCGCTCAGCGCTTTCGGTTTCCGGGGGTGGACATCAAGGCACGGCTGTTCCGCAACTACCCCCTTGGCGACACCGGCAGCCACCTCATCGGCTACATCGGCCGCATCAACCAGGCCGAAAAGCTGGCGATGGAGGACTGGGACGAAGATGCCCAGGCGAACTACCGCGGCACCGAATACATCGGCAAGCTCGGGCTGGAGCAGGCCTACGAGAGCGAACTGCACGGCCGCACGGGTGTGGAGCAGGTCGAGACGTCGGCCGGGGGCCGGGCCGTGCGGCGCCTGGACAGCAAGCCGTCGACGCCCGGCAACACCCTGGTGCTGTCGATCGACATCAAGCTGCAGGCGCTGGTCGAGCGGCTGTTTGGCGAGCGCCGCGGTGCGCTGGTGGCCATCGACCCGCGGAATGGCGAGGTGCTGGCCTTTGTCTCCAAGCCCACCTTCGACCCCAACCTGTTCGTCGACGGCATCGACGCCGATTCCTGGCGCGAATTGAACGAGGACATCGACAAGCCGCTGCTCAATCGGGCACTTCGGGGCACCTACCCCCCCGGCTCCACCTTCAAGCCGCTGATGGCCATGGCCGCATTGAACAGCGGCAAGCGATCGCCCAGCACGGTCATCCAGGACAACCTCACCTACACCTTCGGTGGCCACACCTTCGGCAGCCCGGAGACCGACCGGCCCGGCCCGAAAGACATGCGCGCGGCGATCGTCACCTCCAGCAACGTCTACTTCTACAGCCTCGCCAACGAGATGGGCGTGGACCTGATCCACGACCAACTCGAGCCCTTCGGCCTAGGCCGAAAGACCGACATCGACCTGCAAGGCGAGGTCGCGGGCGTGCTGCCATCGACCGAATGGAAGCGCCGCCGTTTCAACCAGAAGTGGTACGCCGGCGAGACCATTTCGCTGGGCATCGGGCAGGGCTACAACAACTTCACGATGCTGCAGATGGCCACGGCCTACGCGACCATCGCCTCGGGGGGCCAGCGCTTCAAGCCACGGCTGGTGCGCGAGATCGAAGACGTGGTCAAGCACGACCGGCGGCGGATCGCCAGCGACGCGCTGGATCCGCTGCCACTCAAACCGTCGGACGTGGGCGTCATCCAGAACGCGATGAACGGCGTGACCTTGGAAGGCACATCGCGCCAGGTCTTCATGGGTGCGCCGTACCAGAGCGGTGGCAAGACCGGCACGGCGCAGGCCGTGGGCCTGAAGGCGGGCGAAAAGTACAGCAGCATCAAGGCGGACGAGCGCAAGCGTGACCACTCGTTGTACGTCGCGTTCGCGCCCATGCAGCAGCCCACAGTCGCGCTGGCCGTGATCGTGGAGAACGCCGGCTGGGGATCGGCATCGGCCGCGCCCATCGCGCGCCGCGTGTTCGACTACCTGCTGCTCGACCAGTACCCCAGCGAAGAAGACATCGCCAAGACGCAGCAGGGCCAGACATTCGCGCCCATCGGCACGCCCCGCAAACCGGCGGATGTCCCCCTGCCCACCGGTCCCGGCGCCTCGGTGACGATGGGCGTGGTAGCGCCACCCGAGCCAACAGCCAGCGCCACGGCGGTGGCCGCGCCAGCGCCAGCGTCGGGAGCATCCCGATGAGCCGGCGAATCGATCGGCAGACGGCGCTCGCGCAAGCGCTGCGCCCCCGCGAGGGACTGCCGGTGAACCCATCGGACGAGGAGCGCTCATGAGCATCGTCATTGAACGGCGTCCGCTGTCGCAGCGGCTGGCCCCGGTGTTCAGCGGTTTCGACATCCCACTGCTGTTGGGTCTCGCGCTTCTGGGCGGTCTCGGTCTGCTGACCATGTACTCCGCCGGTTTCGACCACGGTACCCGCTTCGTCGACCACGGCCGCAACATGCTGCTGGCGTTGATGCTGCTGTTCCTGGTCGCTCAGGTGCCGCCGCAGCGGCTGATGCGCATTGCCGTGCCGCTGTACACCGTGGGCGTCGCGTTGCTGGTGGCCACGGCATTGTTCGGCATCACCAAGAAGGGCGCGACGCGCTGGCTGAATGTCGGGCTGGTCATCCAGCCCAGCGAGTTGATGAAGCTCGCCATGCCGCTGATGCTGGCCTGGTGGTTCCAGAAACGAGAAGGGCAGTTGCGCACCCTCGACTTCGCCGTGGCCGGCGCGCTGCTGCTGCTGCCCGTGGGCCTGGTGGTCAAACAGCCGGACCTGGGCACGGCCATCCTCATCCTCTCGGGCGGCTTGTACGTCATCTACTTCGCCGGGCTGTCCTGGAAGCTCATCCTGCCCGTGCTGCTGGCCGGTGCGTTGGGCATCGGCGCGCTCGTCTTCTCGGCCGACCAGATTTGCCAGGACGACGTCAAGTGGCCGCTCTTGCGCGAGTACCAGAAGCACCGGGTGTGCACGCTGCTCGACCCGACGACCGACCCGCTGGGCAAGGGCTTTCACATCATCCAGGGCATGATCGCCATCGGCTCGGGCGGCCCCACGGGCAAGGGATTCATGAAGGGCACGCAGACGCACCTGGAGTTCATCCCCGAGCGAACCACCGACTTCATCTTCGCCGCCTACGCCGAGGAATTCGGTCTGGTGGGCACGCTGTGCCTGATCGCCTGTTTCAGCTTCGTGCTGATACGCGGCCTGATCATCGCGGCGGAAGCTCCCACCGTGTTCACCCGGCTGCTCGGCGGCGCTTTGACGCTGAGCTTCTTTACTTATGCGATGGTGAACATGGGGATGGTCAGCGGCATCCTGCCGGTGGTCGGCATTCCGCTGCCGTTCATCAGCTACGGTGGCACCGCGATGGTGACCCTCGGGCTGGCACTGGGCATGCTGATGTCCATCGCCAAGAGCCGGCGCCTGATGCAAAGCTGACCCGGCAGGCCGCCCCCCTAACTCGTGAGCTGAATGACAAAGGTTATTCGGCATGACGAAGGTCAAGGGGGTCAAGATAGGGGGAGGCCACCCCCCTCATCAGAGGGAGAGATCTTCGACCGTCAGCTCCATAGACTGCGCAGCGGTACGGTAGGTTGTATCCAACCGTCACCGTACTAACAACTCATATGAACTGACTTTCGGAGCACACATCATGTTGAAGATTTCCACCATCGCCGCCGTTCTGCTCGCCGTGACCGGTGCCGCCCAAGCGGCGATCCCCGCGAACATCAAGTTCGACGGCTACTGCGACGGCTTCACCAACCTGACGGTCAGCGGCGGCTACGTGACCGGCCAGCGCGACTTCACGAACTGCGGCGCCTACACGCCGGACGCCGTGATGGGCCCGACGGGCAAGGTCTTGGCCGGGGCCGTTGGCAAGGGCTATTCGCTGACGGAAGCCAGCGCCACCCAGTTCGGCACCACCTACGGCTGGGTCGTCAACAACAACGGCACCTGGGCCGTGTACGGCGTGGAATCGGGCGCGCTGATCAACAGCGGCACCTGGTCGGCCGGCTACCCCCTGAACAACGCCCAGGCTGGCGGCAAGGTCTCCACCTCCAAGTGATCGTGGGTCAGCGCTGATCCGGGTCGGCGCTGGCGGGCACTGAACGCCCACCTGCCTGTACCGGAAAGCGCACCGTGAACACCGTCCCCGGCCCCATCGCCGGGGACGCCGGCACCCCCGCCGACGTCGAGACCGCCGACCGTGCCTGGTCGATCGACACCGTCGCCAAGTGCTTCTCTGCGATTTCGCGCACGATGGCCAACCCCAGGCCACTGCCATCCACGTTGGTTCCGAGGGCCCGATAGAACGGCTGGAACACCAACTCTCGTTCGGACTCGGCAATGCCCGGGCCGTTGTCTTCGACCTGCAGCACGACCACCTGGCCGAAGGGATCGGGCGTCACTCGAACCGTGACCGTGCCACCTTCTGGCGTGTACTGCAGCGCGTTGTCGACCAGATTGCGGATCATCTCCCGCACCAGGATCGGCTGCCCCCGCAGCCGCGGCACCGATTCGCTGAGCGCCTCGGGGCCCTCGTAGCCCAGGTCGATCCGCTTGTCCATCGCCCTGGGCACAAAGTCTTTCACCGTGTCGGTGGCCAGGCGGACCAGGTTGAACTCCTGCGCCTTTCGCGCCGACTCGCGGTCTTCCGCCCGCGCCATCGCGAGCAACTGGTTCACCATGTGCGCCGCCCGCTGGCTCGAACGGGCGATCTGCTGCAGCGACCGCTTGATCGACTGGGCATCGCCGGTGCCGCTGTCGATCTCGCGCTGCGCCAGTTCGGCCTGGGTGCGCAAGCCGGCCAGCGGCGTCTTCAGCTGATGGGCGGCATCGGCCAGAAAGTGCTTCTGGGTGGCCATGGACTGGTCCAGCCGGGTCAACAGGTCGTTGATGGCACCCACCAATGGCGCCACCTCCTCAGGCACGTCGTGCTGATCGATGGGGCTGAGGTCGTGGCTTTGCCGGCGCTGGATGCGCTGCTGCAACTGGCTGAGCGGCGCAATGCCGCGCGCCAGCGCGAACCACACCAGCAACACGGCTACCGGCAAGATCACGTACTGAGGCAGCAACACCCCCTTGATGATCTCGGTGGTGAGCCGGCTGCGCTTTTCCATCGTCTCGCCCACCTGGACAAGGCCGATGCGGGGCGACTCACTCGGCCCGGGAACAGGCCGCAGGCTGGCGACCCGCACCGTTTCGTTCTGGATCATCTCGTCGCGAAACTGCACCTCTCCAGGCGGGGGCGGAGCGGCCGGGTCGGTGTCCGGCGCCGGCAGCTCGCGATCACCGGCCAGCAACTGCCCTTGCTCGCCCAGCACCTGGAAATAGACGCGGTCGACATCGTCGCTTCTGAGCAGCGCCGCCGCGGGCTCGGGCAGGCGCAGAACCTTGCCCGGCGATGGCCCCGATTCGACGGCCACGATCTGCCGCGCGATCATCCGCGTCAACTGCGCCAGGTCGCGGTCGTAAGGCCGCGCGGCGATGTTCTGCGCGACCAACCAGGTCAACGCCGCGCTCATCGGCCACAACAGGAGCAGCGGCACGAGCATCCAGTCGAGGATCTCGCCGAACAATGACCGCTGCTCCTTCAATGGCCGCCCCTCGCGCACTGGCCGGAACAACGCGCTGGGGGCTGCGCCCAGCGAAGCCAGATGCGCGCAGGCCCCGCGAAGGCCCGCGGCGCTTCAAGTGGCTGGACGCGGTCAGTTCTGGATTTTTTCAAGGCAGTAGCCGAGGCCACGCACGGTCGCGATGCGGATGGGGCCTTGTTCGATCTTCTTGCGCAGGCGGTGGATGTAGACCTCGATCGCGTTGTTGCTGACCTCTTCGCCCCACTCGCACAGGCGCGCAACGAGCTGGTCTTTGCTGACGAGGCGCCCAGCCCGCTGCAGCAGCACTTCGAGCAGGCTGATCTCGCGCGCGGACAGTTCCACCATCTGGTCGTTGATGTAGGCCACCCGACCCGTGGCGTCGAAGGTGAGGGGCCCGTGCTTGATCACGCTAGATGCGGTGCCCAGGCCGCGCCGGGTCAACGCCCGCACGCGCGCTTCCAGCTCTTGCAGCGAAAACGGTTTGGCCATGTAGTCGTCGGCCCCCAGATCGAGGCCCTTGACGCGCTGCTCCACCGAATCGGCAGCCGTGAGGATCAGCACCGGCACGCTCGCGCCGCGGGCGCGCAGCTTGCGCAGCACCTCCAGCCCATGCAGCCGTGGCAGGCCCAGGTCGAGAATCACCAGGTCGAACTCGTGGGAGGCGAGCGCCGCGTCGGCCTCGCTGCCGGTGGCCACGTGGTCCACCGCGTAGCCGGCTCCGCGCAGCGAGCGCAGCAGTCCATCGGCCAGAACCTGGTCATCTTCCGCAATCAGGATGCGCATCGCCCTTGTCTCCTTGGCAGGCGGCTCTTCGACATCACCCTCTCGCGGCCACCGATACCGCTGATTCTAGGGAGCGGCCCTGTCCCCAGCTTGACGTTCGCCAGGGCCGGAAAATCCACTGTACAGATATCCAGCTTCTGACATAATCGTGCCCATTCCCAGATCAAACCCCGATCTTCGACCGAGGAGGTCAGCTCGAATGGATGCACCCGTGAAAAACCTGAACACCGAGAAGTCCAAGGCCCTGCAGGCCGCGCTGGCCCAGATTGAAAAGCAGTTCGGCAAGGGCTCGATCATGCGCCTGGGTGAAGGCGAAGTGATCGAGGACATCGAGGTCGTCTCCACCGGCTCGCTGGGGCTCGACATCGCCTTGGGCGTGGGTGGCCTGCCGCGCGGCCGCGTGGTCGAGATCTACGGCCCGGAATCGTCGGGCAAGACCACGCTGACGCTGCAGGTGGTGGCCGAGATGCAGAAGCTGGGCGGCGTGGCGGCCTTCATTGACGCCGAGCACGCACTCGACATCCAGTACGCCCAGAAGCTGGGCGTCAACCTGCAAGAGCTGCTGATCAGCCAGCCGGATACCGGGGAGCAGGCGCTTGAAATCGTCGACTCGCTGGTGCGCTCGGGCGCTGTCGACCTGGTGATCGTCGACTCGGTCGCCGCGCTGACGCCCAAGGCGGAGCTTGAAGGTGAGATGGGTGACAGCCTGCCCGGCCTGCAGGCCCGGTTGATGAGCCAGGCCCTGCGCAAGCTGACTGCGACGATCAAGAAGTCGAACTGCATGGTCATCTTCATCAACCAGATCCGGATGAAGATCGGTGTGATGTTCGGAAGCCCCGAAACCACCACCGGCGGCAATGCGCTGAAGTTCTATTCGTCTGTCCGCCTGGACATCCGCCGCATCGGCTCGATCAAGAAGGGCGAAGAGATCATCGGCAACGAGACCCGCGTCAAGGTCGTCAAGAACAAGGTCTCCCCGCCGTTCAAGGAAGCCGAATTCGACATCCTCTACGGTGAAGGCATCAGCCGCGAGGGCGAGATCATCGATTTGGGCGTGCAGGCCAAGATCGTCGAAAAGTCAGGCTCGTGGTATGCCTACAACGGCGAGAAGATCGGCCAAGGCAAAGACAACTCGCGCGAGTTCCTGCGCGAGAACCCCGAACTGGCCCGCGAAATCGAGAACAAGGTGCGTGAGGCGATGGGGGTGCCGCTGCTCGGTGGCACCGAGGCCGCCGAGTAAGCCGACCGTTTGCGTTGACGAGCGCCCGCCCGTGAGCGGGCGCTTGGCCGTGTGCGCGAAGAGCATGCCGTGAAACGCCCCCCTCTCAGCCTGAAGGCACAGGCCCTGTCGCTGTTGGCACGACGGGAGCACAGCCGGGCCGAACTGCGCACCAAGCTGATGGCACACGCACGCCAGCGCGCACGCTCGCAGGCCCAGGCGGCGGCCAAGGATCGGGCGCTCGGGCCGCGCGATCCGTGGGACCGAAGCGACGAAGAGCCCGTGGAGACGCCGCCTGAGTTTGACGCTGAACGGGCGGCCGAAGACATCGAGCGCGTGCTGGACGACCTGGAAGCCGCTCGGCATCTGAGTGACGCCCGCTTCGCCGAAAGCCGTGTTCACGCCCGCGCCCGACGCCAAGGCATCGCTCGAATCGAGCAGGAGCTCTCCCGTCACGGCGTCGAGCTGGACGCGGACACGGCCCGTCAGCTCAGAGACACCGAGCTGGAGCGCGCGCGGGAGATCTGGCGACGCAAATACGGCGGCCAAGCACCGGCCGATGCCGCCGAGCGGGCGCGGCAAATGCGCTTCCTCGCCGGACGCGGCTTCTCAGGCGACGTCGTTCGGCGCGTGGTCGGCCAGCGCGAGGACGATTAGGCACCCTGGCAGGGTGCGTCGGTGCGCCCGTATGTTGCGCCGCAGCACGCGTGCTACAGTGAAAAGCTGCCTGCCGACGTCTCACCCAGGATCATCCGGCGCGCAATTCGCTGTTTCCCCCAATGCCGCTTCCGCCCGCCGACCCCCAACGCCAGCTCAAGCACCAGCGTTCGATCCAGGTCCAGGCCTATGCACGGGCGGACGGGCTGTGGGAGGTGGACGCCTTCGTGCGAGACAGCAAGACACGCCCGACGGGCGCTCCCGGGCGGGAACGACCCGCCGGCGAACCCATCCACGACCTGCACCTGCGCATCGTGGTCGACGCCCAGTTCAACATCCTCGCGTCCGGCGCTGAATCGCTGGCCATGCCGTACCCCGGCGATTGCGACCAGCACGGCGACCGCTACGCAGCGCTGGCCGGCCTGAACCTGCTGCGCGGTTTCAAGCGGGCTGTGCGCGAGCGACTGGGTGGCGTGCAGGGCTGTACCCATCTGACCGAGCTGGCGGACGTGCTGCCAACCGCCGTCGTCCAGGCCTTCGCGGGCGACGTGCTGAAGGTGACCCCCGACAGCGAAACCCAACCCTTCCAGCTCGACCGCTGCCACGCGTTGGCGGCCGACGGTGAAGCCGTGCGTCTTTACTACCCCCGTTGGTACCGTCAGCTCGGTGTCGACAAACTGACGCAAAATCCGACGCCGGCATCCGGACCGGCCAACGCCGGGCACTGAGGGCCTGCCGGCCCCCAAGCCTCCGGCTTTCGTCCTGAACTCACGAAACCAGCCCCATGAAGATCCACGAATACCAAGGCAAGGAACTCCTGCGCCAGTTCGACGTGCCGGTGCCGCGCGGCTACCCGGCGTTCACCGTGCAGGAGGCCACCGAGGCCGCGCAGAAGCTGGGCGGCAACGTCTGGGTCGTCAAAGCGCAAATCCATGCCGGGGGCCGTGGCAAGGGCGGCGGCGTCAAACTGGCCAAGTCGATGGACGACGTGAAGGCCCTGGCCGGTCAGATCCTGGGCATGCAGCTCAAGACCCACCAGACCGGCCCCGAAGGCCAGAAGGTGCGCCGCCTCTACATCGAAGAGGGCGCGGACATCCAGAAGGAGTTCTACGTCTCGCTGGTCACTGACCGTGCGTCGCAAAAGGTCGCCCTGATCTGCTCGAGCGAAGGCGGCATGGACATCGAAGAGGTGGCCCATTCGACGCCCGAGAAGATCATCACCGAGTTGGTCGACCCGCTGGTCGGCCTGACCGACGAGCAGGTCAAGAAGATCGCGGCGGCCGTTGGCATGACGGGTCACACGGTCGATCAGGCCATCACACTCTTCAAGAACCTGTACCGCTGCTACATGGAGACGGATGCCTCGCTGGTCGAGATCAATCCGCTCAACCGTGACAGCAAGGGCAACCTGATCGCTCTCGACGCCAAGTTCAACTTCGACGCCAACGCACTGTTCCGCCACCCCGAGATCGTGGCCTACCGCGACCTCGACGAAGAAGACCCCGCCGAGATCGAAGCCAGCAAGTTCGACCTGGCCTACATCAGCCTGGACGGCAACATCGGCTGCCTGGTCAACGGCGCCGGCCTGGCGATGGCCACCATGGACACCATCAAGCTGTTTGGCGGCGAGCCCGCCAACTTCCTGGACGTGGGCGGCGGCGCCACCGCCGAGAAGGTGACCGAAGCCTTCAAGATCATGCTGAAGAACCCGGACGTCAAGGGCATCCTGGTCAACATCTTCGGCGGCATCATGAAGTGCGACACCATCGCCGATGGGGTCATCGCGGCCTGCAAGGCGGTGAACCTGAGCGTGCCGCTGGTGGTGCGCATGAAAGGCACCAACGAAGACCTGGGCAAGAAGATGCTGGCCGACTCCGGCCTGCCGATCATCAGCGCCGACACGATGGCCGAAGCCGCGACGAAGATCGTCGCCGCCGTGAAGTAAGCCCAGGAGCACAAGACATGTCGATCTACATCAACAAAGACACCAAGGTCATCACCCAGGGCATCACGGGCAAGACCGGTCAGTTCCACACGCTCGGCTGCCAGGCCTACGCCAACGGCAAGAACGCCTTCGTCGCCGGCGTGAACCCGAAGAAGGCGGGCGAGAAGTTCAGCGAGATCCCCATCTACGCCACCGTCAAGGAAGCCGCCTCGCAGACCGGCGCCACCGTGTCCGTCATCTACGTGCCGCCCGCGGGCGCCGCGGCGGCCATCTGGGAAGCCGTCGAGGCCGACCTGGACCTGGCGATCTGCATCACCGAAGGCATCCCGGTTCGGGACATGCTGGAAGTGCGCAACAAGATGAAGGCCAAGGAAGCGGCGGGCGGCAAGAAGACGCTGCTGCTGGGCCCGAACTGCCCCGGCTTGATCACGCCGGAAGAGATCAAGATCGGCATCATGCCGGGCCACATCCACCGCAAGGGCCGCATCGGCGTGGTCTCGCGCTCGGGCACGCTCACCTATGAAGCGGTGGCGCAGCTCACCGAGATCGGCCTGGGCCAGTCGAGCGCGGTCGGCATCGGCGGCGACCCGATCAACGGGCTGAAGCACATCGATGTGATGAAGGCCTTCAACGACGACCCCGACACCGACGCGGTCATCATGATCGGCGAGATCGGCGGCCCGGATGAGGCCGAAGCGGCCCGCTGGTGCAAGGCCAACATGAAGAAGCCCATCGTCGGCTTCATCGCGGGCGTCACCGCCCCCCCGGGCAAGCGCATGGGCCACGCCGGTGCGCTGATCAGCGGCGGCGCCGACACGGCCGACGCCAAGCTGGCCATCATGGAAGAGTGCGGCTTCACGATCACGCGCAACCCCTCGGAGATGGGCAAGCTGCTCAAGGGCCTGCTCTGAGCTGCCCACCCGTCGCGTTCGTAGTTGTACGAACGCGACGGGCAACGCGCGCACCTACACTTCAGCGCGCACGACGAAGAGGGCCTGCGCGCCCTCTTTTTTGCATCTCATTCCCATCTTCCATTCGCGCGTTCCCCACGCGCTTTGTCGCCGCCGCCACGATGGACTTCACCTCCGCCGCCTTCTGGGCCGCCCTCGGCTCGATCATCTGGGTCAACATCCTTCTGTCGGGCGACAACGCCGTGGTCATCGCGCTGGCGGCCCGCGGCCTGCCGCCGCACCAGCAGAAGAAGGCCATCTTCTTCGGCAGCGCGGCCGCCATCGTCATGCGGATCGTGCTGACGCTGATCGCCGTCGAGATGCTCAAGTGGCCCTGGTTGAAGGTGGTGGGCGGTGTGCTGCTGGTCTATATCGGCGTGTCGCTGCTGCTCGAGGAAGGTGAAGAGGGCGACGACGACAACGCGGATCAGAACACCGGCCTGCTCACCGCCATCCGCACCATCTTGGTCGCGGACCTGGTGATGAGCCTGGACAACGTGCTAGCGGTGGCCGCGGCTGCCAAAGGCAACACGGTGCTGTTGGTGCTCGGCCTGGGCATCAGCATCCCGCTGATCATCTTCGGCTCGACGCTGCTTCTGAAGGTGATGGAGCGCTTCCCGATCATCATCGTGCTCGGGGCCGCGCTGCTGGGTTGGCTCGCGGGCGAAATGATCCTGACCGACCCGGCCGTCGTGGCCCGCTTCGGCGAATTGCCGCACACCACCCAATACATCGGTGCGGGGATCGGGGCGGCGCTGGTGGTGGCGCTCGGTCTGGCCCTCAAGAAACGCCAGCACGCTTCGGCGGCCTGAGGCCCCCATACGGTGCGACAACAGCGCGGTCTGTCCGCGCTGTCGCTCTTTTCAGCGGCAAGCGTTTCAGCGGCACGCCGGTCACCAGCGCTGACAATGCCGCCCCAACGCCTGTGATAAGGTGAGTTTCACCACGCACGCATTGGGGGGTCAAAGCGAATGGGTGGACATGGGACCAATTTCTGGAGCCGGGCGCTGAAACGTTCCTGGCCCTGGCAGCGCGACCACCGCCTGCCGCCACCGTCGGCCATGGCCGATGCCAGTGAGATGCCGGGCGTGACGATCGGGGGCTATCCCCTGGTCCGCACATTCGCGCATGGGGCTTTGGGCGAGTTGCATCTCGCCACCGACCCCGACACCGGCGCGCCCCTGGCCATCAAAACTGTGCGGCTGCATGGCAGCGACCTGACGCGCGAACGCTTTCTGCGCGAATCGCAAGCGGCGTCCAGGCTGCGGCACCCTGGCATCGTCCGCACCCGCGGCGCGGGCATCGAAGGGCAGGGTGATGGCGCCATCGGTTGGATCGCCATGGAGTGGGTACCGGGCAGCGACCTGAGCCGCTACACGGCCGCTACACGGCTGCTGCCCGAACCTCTGGTGATCGACCTGGTCGCTCAGGCCGCAGACGCGCTGGCCCATGCCCACCGTCAGGGCGTGGTCCATCGCGACATCAAACCGGCCAACCTGCTGTTCAGCCCGGGCCGGGGCAGCCTCAAGATAGCCGACTTCGGCTGCGCGCACTTGAGTGATGCCGAGCGCAGCCGCAGCGGTGTGCTGGCCGGCACCCCGGTGTACATGGCACCGGAGCAACTGGCCGGCGCACCGGTCGACGGCCGATGCGATCTGTACGCCCTCGGTGTGGTGCTGTTCGAGCTGCTGAGTGGCCGGCTGCCCTTCGAGGCCGCATCGATGGGTGACCTGTTGCTCTCGATCACGGCCCACGAGGCGCCATCGCTCGCGTCGCTGCGGCCCGATCTGCCGCCCGATCTGCCGAACCTGGTGGCGCGCTTGCTGGCCAAGCGGCCGGAGCGGCGTCCGCCCGACGGAGCCGCGCTCGCCCAGGAACTGCGTGACATCGGCACGACCGTTCGCATGGCCTTGGTTTCCCCCGGTGCGACGGCCCCCACGGGCACAGGCACAATGGCTCTCCCCCCGACCGCGACGCCGTCTTGAACGCGACACCGCCTGTGAGCATGCAACTCGAATTCTTCAGCGCGCTGGACACTGGCCGCGCGCGAAGCAACAACGAGGATGCGGTCAAGGTCGATGAGAATCTCGCGCTGGCCGTGCTGGCCGACGGCATGGGCGGCTACAACGCCGGCGAGGTCGCCAGTGCGATGGCCGTGCAATGCGTGTGGGAAGACATCGCCCGCTGGCTGGCCCAACCCGCCGGCACGCGTGATGAAGAAGAGATCCGCCAGGCGATGATGGCGAGCGCTCAGCACGCGAATGAAGTGGTCTACAACGCGTCTCAAAGCCGCGCTGAATATGCCGGGATGGGCACCACGCTGGTGAGCGCGCTGTTCAATGACGACCGGCTCTGGATCGGCCACATCGGTGATTCACGGGCCTACCGCCTTCGCAACGGCAAGCTCGAACAGCTGAGCCGCGATCATTCCCTGCTGCAAGAGCAGATCGACGCCGGCCTGTTGACGCCCGAGGAAGCCATCTACTCGCTGAACCGCAACTTGGTGACCCGCGCGGTGGGGGTGGAGCCGATGGTCGAGTTGGAAGTGGTCGGCCACGAATTGCGACCCGGCGATCTGGTGATGCTGTGCTCGGACGGCTTGTCCGACATGCTGCCGGACGCCGCGATATCACAGGTGATGCGCGCAAGCGACAGTCTGGAAGCCACTGCGAACGCCCTGATCGCCGCCGCCAATGCGGCCGGCGGGCGGGATAATATCTCGGTGGTCCTGGTACGCGCCAAAGGGGGAGCCGCCCACGCCGGGCGTGCATGGTGGCCGTTCCGCCGCGCCTGAGGGGGCATGGTGGTTCACATGGTGGTCGGACCTGCGGGTTCGAACTGTGACAACAAGAGGACAGGCATGGGCAAGCTGGTCGTTTCGCTAGACAACGTCGTGATCAAGGAAGTGCCGATCACGAAAGATCGCACGACACTGGGTCGTCGACCGTACAACGACATCGTGATCGACAACCTCGCCGTGAGTGGTGAGCACGCCGTCATGCTGGCGGTGGGTCACGACGTGTTCATCGAAGACCTCAACAGCACCAACGGCACGTACATCAACGGCAAGGCGATCAAGAAGCAGCTGCTGGTGCACAACGACACCGTCGAAATCGGCAAGTACCGCATCAAGTACCTGATCGACGAGGTGCCCGACTACGAAAAGACGATGGTCCTGCGCCCGGGCTTCAACCCGGCGAACCCCGTCACGATCCCGCCCCCGGTGCATTCGATGCTGCCCGCATCGATCAAGGTGCTCAACGGGGGCGCGGCGGGCCGCGAGGTGCTGCTGACCAAGGCCGTCACCACCGTCGGCAAGCCGGGTGTCCAGGTCGCGTCGATCGCCAAGCGCCCCACAGGCTATGTCCTGTCGCACGTCGAGGGCGTTTCGCACCCGACCGTGAACGGCAGCCAGATCGGCGAAGGCGTGATTTCGCTGAAGAACGGCGACATCATCGACCTGGCCGGTACCCAGATGCAGTTCATCCAGGGCTGAAGCGGTCCCTGGCGAGGGCCGACAGCCTGCTCGGCCCTCCCTGCGAACTGTGACACTGTTCACAGTCGCGAGTCCTGCATCAGGAGGGGCCGCCACGAGAGAGCCACGGCGTGTCGGCCGCATCTTGCGTTGGGCCGTTGACCCAAGCACCATGGCGCTGACGTGCCGTTGACCCGGGTACGCATCTGCGCGCCGTAGCGCCCCCTCATCCTTCGTCAGCCCGCATCTTTTGGCGCCTGCGCCTGCCGACACCGCATGAACATCCGCATCCTCGGCTGCTCGGGGTCGATCGCTCAAGGTTGCCGCACCACCAGCTTCCTGCTGGACGACGACGTGCTCATCGATGCCGGCACCGGTGTGGGCGATCTCACACTGGACGAACTGGCGCGCATCGACCATATCCTGCTGAGCCACTCGCACCTCGACCACGTGCTCGGTGTTCCACTGCTCGCGGACAGCGTCATGCGCCGCCGACACGACCGCGCACCTATCCAGGTTCACGCCTTGCCCGAAACGCTGCAGGTCTTGCGAGAGCACCTCTTCAACGACAGGCTGTGGCCCGACTTCACACGCCTGCCCAATCCCCGCCGCCCGGTGCTGGCACTGCGCGAGTTCCAACACGGCGATTCGCTTGAGTTGGGTGCCGCCCGACGCCGCGTCGATATCCTGCCCGCCGCCCATGCAGTGCCCGCATGCGGTTTCGCGGTGACAGCACCCAGCGGCCGCCAATGGGTCTACACCGGGGACACCGGCCCCAACCCCGCTCTGTGGAGTGCGCTCGCGGGCCGCGATGTGGCGCAACTGGTCATCGAGGTGGCGTTTGCAGAAAGTGAACGAGCCATCGCCGCCGACAGCCGCCACCACTGCCCATCGTCCCTCGCGGAAGAATTGAAGCGTCTGCCCGAGCTCGCGGACGTCCTGCTCACCCACATCAAGCCGGGCGAGTTGGACACCATCGTTGCGGATCTCGCCCAACGCCTGCCCGACCGCCGCCTGCAGACCCTCAGCGCCGGCCAAGTTCTGCACTTGGCCTGACAAAAAACGTCACTTGAGGCACCCATCGACAGAACTGGGCCCCGAAAACCGACCAGATCTGTCAACGGGAGTGCAAAGTTCACGCGCCAGAGGCGAATCCAAGCTGGCACGGGTTTCGCAATTAGGGGGATAAGGGCAAAGCAGCCCCCCAACCCGTTCACCCACCCGCTGTTCAAGGAGTTCCTATGAAGCGCGTTCAACAAGGTTTCACCCTCATCGAATTGATGATCGTCGTGGCGATCATCGGCATCTTGGCCGCTGTGGCGCTGCCGGCTTATCAGGACTACACCGTGCGCGCTCGCGTCACCGATGGCCTGTCGCTGGCTGATGGAGCCAAGACCGCCGTTGCAGAAAATGCCGCCAACGGCACGGAGTTCACCTCTGGATGGACGGCTCCCGGTGGCACCGACAACGTGACCAGTGTCGCCATTGGTGACGACGGCACCATTACCATCACCTACACGGCACGCGCGGGCGACGGCACGATCACTTTGGTGCCGACGTCCGACGGCGACGCCCTGGTGCAAGGTACGCCTCCCGCCGGTGGTTCAATCAACTGGAATTGCACCGGCGGCACGCTGCAAGCCAAGTATCGTCCGGCACAGTGCCGCGCGGCCAGCTGATCCGCACCTCGTGAGTAACTTGGGGCCCTTCCGGGCCCCTTGTTCTTTGTAGATCGGTAATGGGAGCGGAACCCGTGAGACCGACCTTGTCGGTACTGACCCTCGCGTGGCTATTGCCAGTCTTCGTCGTGGCTGTCCCCTGCATGGGCATCGCGGCCACAGGAGGAAGCTATCACGACTCCAGCCGACTACTACAGCTGGGCGCGTTGCTGCTCGGCACGAGCGTGATGCTGCCTTATGGGTGGATGCGACCCTTACAGCCTTCCGCGCAATGCCTCGCATGGGCGATGCTGTTGACTTTTCTAGCCTTGGCCAGCGTGATGTCCTCGGACATTCCGTCAATGGCTTGGCGGGAACTGGCTGTGATTCTGGGGATGGTGGGTGTAGTGGCAGGCACATCCAGCGCGCTCGTCGAAGGAGGCGCGGCCGCGCTGAGCCGATTCAGTCTGGCTGCGCTGGCCGGCTGCACCCTTTACTCTGCGGTTCTGTGTTTGCTGATCCTCACGCCGCTCTTTGAAGCTCACACGCTGGCGTGGCCGGACCTCACCGTTGGATATGACAACTATCGGTTCTTTAATCACGTTCAGACTGTCGCCTTGCCACTCTTAGCGCTTCAAGCACAGGATCCACGCCGGAGGCGATCGATTCGAGCTGCCGCGTGGCTTTCCATGGCGATCTACTGGTCCTTCGTTTTTTGTAGCGGCGCCCGCGGAACCGCCGTGGCCATTGCGTTGGCTATGGTGGTTTGTATCGGTGTTATAGGGTTTCGAACGGCCTGGCCCATGGTCCGCACCATGCTTTCTGGCGCGGCGGCGGGCGCTGTAGCTTACGCGGCTCTGTTCATCCTGCTTCCCGCCCGGGCTGGATTTCCAGTATCGGCTGAGCGAACCATCAGTTCACTGGCTTCGGACAACTCACGCCAGCTGCTCTGGCAACTGGCGCTGGAATATGTCACAGCGTCTCCATGGTTGGGCGTTGGACCGATGCACTACGCGCACTTTCCCAATCCCAAAGCCGCGCACCCTCACAACGTCTACCTGCAAATTGCCGCGGAGTGGGGAATACCCATGCTGTTAGCCATCGTGACCGTTGCGGGCAAGGGTTTGCGGAAGCTGCGTCAGACGATCCTGACAATAAGTGAGGATGCAAACAGGAATGAGGGTGTCGGATTGTTCATTGCCTGTGTCGCAATCCTCGCCGACGGGGCCGTCTCCGGAAACTTCGTCATGCCGGTTTCACAAATGTGGATCGCGTACTGTCTGGCCTGGGCCATCACTTGGATTCGTCTGTATGGCCCTGGTGGTCGTGAAGCGCAAACCGTCCATCGGATCCCCATGACTCGCTCCCGACTGCTTGTGGTTGGCTTGGTTCTTTCGCAAGTCTGGTTGATATCTGCCATCTGGCAAGAGGCGCTTAAGCTGGATGCCCACGTCGCGCACGTTAGCCAAACCGCGGGCGACGTCAAGACAAAACCTCGTTTCTGGTCGGCAGGCTGGTTTTGATGCCAGCACAGCCCCCTCACCGGGTGTGCAGCAGTGAATGCAGAGCGCCCAGTCCCGCACAACGGACGGATAGTGAACGACTATCGAATGCCCGGCATGTGCGGCAGGCACGCAATAGTGCGGAGCCGGTCATCAATATAAGTATGACCCCAAGGCTTACGTAAGGCGCGACAGTGCTTCCGAGTATGTCAATGCCGTTGCGTTTGACGGGGCTTTTGACCTGATGCAGGCTAACTTAGTGGCGCGACCACAAGTCCCACGCTACGCCCCGGATTGCCACCTTCCATGACTCAGCTTCCAACGGGCCGCGCACATTAGCGACTGCAACCTGAGTTGTCAGTGAGCTCAATAGCCTTTCGTTGCAGTTCAGCCCCGCTACCTTCGCAAATTCTGTTGTCGAGGTGGACACGCGACAATGATGCCCGTTCGCGAACCCCAACCAACCGCCGCCCATGCCCCCAGCCGCATCCGCGCGCTTGACTATCGGCCCCTTGCCCGCAGTCGCCGTGACGGTGGCCATCGCCGCTCCCACCCTGCTGGCCTACAACCTGTCGCCTTCCGTGACGGTGTTGAACCAACTGCTCGCAGCATTCGGTTGGGGTGCGGTGTTGCTGTGGTGGCGGGCGGAGCCGCCGCGTATCACGGAGGCTCTCGGATTACCGCTATCTGGCGGGGTGCTGGTCGTCGCCTTGGCGTGCGCCGCCGGGGTGTGGGGCATGGGGCTGCCACCTTCGATGGCGGTGTCGGCGCTGGCGTTCCTGGGTATCGCGAGTCTGCTCGTCCTGCATGGGCACGCAGCCGATTCAAGGCATTCGGCCGACGCGGGTCAAGCGTTGGCCAGCGCGTTGTTGGTGGCAGGGCTCGCCAGCGCCCTGATCGCGATGATCCAAGTCTTTGCACCTTCGCTGGCGGACGGCGAGGTCATCGCCAAGTCGGGGCTGCCAGGGCGGGCCGTCGGCAACCTGAGGCAGCCCAACCACTTGAGCAGTTTGCTGCTGTGGGGCCTGATCGGTTGGGTGCCGGCAGCGCAGCGGGGCCGATTCTTTGGCTGGCGCTTGGATCGGCCGGTGGCCATGGCGATGGCAGGCCTGCTGTTGTGGGCCGTGGTGCTCACCGCTTCACGGACCGGCCTGGTGGGCGTGGTGCTGTTGGCGCTGTGGGGGCTCGTGGATCGGCGACTTGCGGGGTGGGTTCGCGGTACGTTGCTGGCGGCGCCGGTGGCCTATCTCCTGGTCGGGCTGGCCATGAGTGGCTGGGCCCACACCACCGGCCAAACCTTTGGTGGCGAGGCTCGGCTGGCCGAAGGCGACGTGTCGGCTTCGAGGTTTGGCATCTGGGCCAACACGCTCACGTTGATACGGCAGCAGCCTTGGACTGGTGTGGGTTTCGGCGAATTCAACTTCGCCTGGACACTGACGCCATTCCCCGGCCGGCCGGTGGCCTTCTTCGACCACACGCACAACCTGCCTTTGCAGCTCTGGGTCGAGCTGGGCATTCCCTTCGGCACGCTCGTGCTGGCGCTGCTGCTCTGGGCCTTGGCGCAGGCGGGCTTGCGGTCGTGGAGGGTGGTCGGCGACGAGGGCGCCGCTTCCCGAGCGGCCTTTATGATGGTGTTGATGATTGGCGTGCACAGCCTGTTCGAATACCCGCTGTGGTACGCGTACTTTCTGCTGCCCACCGCCTGGGCCTGGGGCTATGCGTTGAGGGCCGAAGAGGCCGACAGGGCCTCATTGTCTCGCCGCCGACGCGGCACACTCCCGGTGCATTCGTCACGGCTGGGGCCCCATCACCTGTTGCGTGTCGCCGGAGCGCTGATGATCGTCGGCAGTCTCTATGCGCTGTACGACTACTGGAAGGTGGTCGTGATCTACGCACCCAGTGCCGATGCCGGGCCGCTGCCAGAACGCATTGAGCATGGTCAGACCAGTGTGTTCTATGCGCACCATGCGGACTACGCCGCCGCCACGACCGCCGAGCCCCCCTCGGCGGCGATGGGAGCGTTCCACACGACCACCCATTCCCTGCTCGACACGCGGCTGATGGTGGCCTGGGCACAGGCGCTGAACGAATCCGGCCATCGTGAGAAGGCCAGCTACCTCGCGGCGCGGCTGCGCGAGTTCCGCAACCCGGCAGCCGCCGAGTTCTTCGAAGACTGCAACGACCCGGCCAAGATGGCAGGCTTGCCGCCACCGTTCCAGTGTGTCGATCCGCCTGAGGGGCTGACCTGGCGCCATTTCCGGGTGGATGTTCCTTAGCTCGCCCTCGCGAACCGATGGAGTGAGCGGGCTCGCAGTTGGCAGGCGCACAATCGATGGCTCGGCTCACCCGCCAGACATGTCCATGTCGGCCCGCCCTGATCGCCATGGTGATCAGGCGCGTCGGCCTCGATGCCCTGAGAGGTTCACACCATGAACGCCCCTGAAAAGCTCCCCCCTTTGGATTCGGCCGAACTGGGCCGCTTTGTCGACGCCGCCTGGCGCGAGCGGATCGTGCCGCAGCTCACCGAGTACATCGCGGTGCCGGCCAAGAGCCCGCTGTTCGACCCCGATTGGCAGGCCCGCGGCCTGATCGACAAGGTGGTGCGCGACGCGGCCGCTTGGGTCGAGAGCCGCAAGGTGCCGGGGCTGACGCTGGAGGTCATTCGTGCCGAGGGTCGCACGCCGGTGATCTTCTTCGAGCTGCCGGCCACGAAGGCGGGCAGCACGCAGACGGTGTTGATGTACGGCCACCTGGACAAGCAGCCAGAGTTCAGCGGCTGGCGCTCTGATCTGGGCCCGTGGACGCCGAAGATCGACGACGGCAAGCTCTACGGGCGCGGCGGGGCGGACGACGGCTACGCCATCTATGCCGCGGTCAGCGCGATCGAAGCCTTGAAGGCCCAGAACGTGCCCCATCCGCGCATCGTCGGCCTGATCGAGAGTTGCGAGGAATCGGGCTCATTCGACCTGCCGTTCTACCTCGACAAGCTGCAAGGCCGCCTCGGGGACGTGAGTCTCGTCGTCTGCCTCGACTCGGGCGCCGGCAACTACGACCAGCTGTGGCTGACGACCAGCCTGCGCGGCAACATCACCGGCACCTTGAAGGTCGAGATCCTCACCGAAGGGATCCACTCGGGCGACGCCAGTGGCCTGGTGCCCTCCAGCTTCCGCATCCTGCGACAGGTGCTCGATCGGCTGGAAGACTCTTCCACCGGCAACCTGCTGCCGTCGGTGTTCCACTGCGAGATCCCTGCCGACCGGGTGGTGCAGGCTCGGGCCACCGCCGACATCCTGGGTGACGAAGTGTGGAAGCGCTATCCCTGGGCGTGCGGCGCCGATGGTGGCGCGGCGCTGCCGACCACCACCGACCCCGTCGAGGCCTTGCTCAACCGCACTTGGCGGCCGACCTTGTCGGTCACGGGTGTCGATGGATTGCCGCCGTTGTCCAACGCCGGCAACGTGCTGCGGCCCTTCACGGCCTTCAAGCTCAGCCTGCGTCTGCCACCGCTGGTGCCAGGGCACGAAGCCGCGGTGGCGTTGAAGTCGCTGCTGGAGGACAACGCGCCCTACAACGCCAAGGTCACCTTCCAGCCAGACGGCCGAGTCGGCGACTGGGGCGCCACCGGTTGGAATGCACCCAGCACCACGCCTTGGTTGGAGACGGCCCTGAATGCGGCCTCACGCACCCACTTTGGCGAACCTCTGGGCTACATCGGGCAGGGTGGAACCATCCCGCTGATGAACCTGCTGCAGCAAGGCTTCCCGAAGGCTCAGATGATGGTGTGCGGCGTCTTGGGCCCGAAGAGCAACGCCCACGGTCCCAACGAGTTTCTGCACCTCGCCTACGGTCAGCGGCTGACGGCCGCGGTCGCCGAGGTCATCGCCGCCCATCCGTGACGGACGTCGCACCCTGGCCCGGCTCGTTCGATGGAGCTGCCGCGCAGTCAACCTTTTATGGGTGGCAGCAGCGACCGTCCTCACTACAGTGGCGAGGCGATTTGTAGAGGGGTTGGGGAATGCGAAAGGGCGGGGAATTTCCCCGCCCTTTTTGCTTTGGCGCGGCCGGCATCGCGCCGACCGCCACCGAGGAGCGCCGACGAATCAGCGCTGAGCCAGCGCCGTCGGGGCCGGCTGGCGCACATTCGCCGGCACGCGCAGATCCGTCTCCGTGTCGAACGGGTTCATCTGGCCATTGGCGCGAGCCGCCAGCACCTCGGCGCGCACTTCCTCGCGGGTCAAGCCGCCGGCAGACGCCGACTGGGACTTCTGCTTCGAGAACAGCGCCATCAGCGCCGGCGCCGTGTTGGTGTTCTGGGCGAAGTACCAGGCATGCGGGTTGAATTCGGAGATGCCCTGGGCGTCGCGCTTGGCGATGTACTCGGCTTGGACCTGCTCGCGGGTCAGGCCGTTCGCCGACGCGGCGGCGGGCATGCGCAGGTCGGTTTCGGTGTCGAACACATTGCGCGAGGCCGACTGGGCGAACGCGCCGCCGGCAAGCGACAGGGCGATGGCAGCAACAGCGATCTGGGCGGGCTTGGCAAACATGGTGGTGTCCTTTCAGAGTCTTGGTGAGACAGGGCTCGATGCTGCGCGGGCGCTCTTGGCGCGTCCTTTCAGCAGGGTATCGGCGTGTATCGTTTTTTTGTGCGGTGCAGCAGGGCGGCGTGGGGTACGTCGGCCGCCCCGCGAAACATCACTTGCTGGCAGCCTTGGCCAGGCGGGTTTGCTCTTGGCGGGCCACCGGCTTGACGTAGGCCACGGTCTCGGTGTCGAACACGTTGAGTTCGCCGCTGGCACGGGCGGCCAGGAATTCGGCGCGCACTTGTTCGCGGGTCAGCTTGGTCTCGGCGGCCGGGGCGCGCAGATCGGTTTCGGTGTCGAACACGTTGCGTTGCGGCTCAGCGGCGAAGGCGCTGCCGGCGGCGACGAAGGCGAGGGCAGCGATGGCGAGTTGGGCTTGCTTGGCGAACATGGTGGTCATCCTTTGAGTGAAACGTTAAAAACTTGTCCGGGCATGGCGGTGAGCACCTACTGTCGTGCTCCGTCTTGTCCAGCCTCGGTGAGTCGTTATACGGTTGCGGCTCATCGATGGATGCAACTGTAGAGATTGCTGCCCAGGCAATAAATCGCCTTCACGTCTATTGCGTATTGACGAATCGCGAACAATAAAGGCGCGGGTTTGCCCTGATGCTGTGCTAGGCGATCAGGGTTTCCCCGAGTGAGGCGAGGGGGGCGGGTCACCCTGACAGGGCGACGGACGGGTCCGCGGGCAGATCAGGTGGATCGACCCCAGTACGACGGGTCGCCGTAGCTGTGCTTGAGGAAATCGATCCACAGGCGAACCCGCAGGGGCAGATGGCGAGCGCTCGGAAAAACGGCGTAGATGCCGTTGGGTGGAGCGGCGAAGTCGTCCAGCACGCTCACCAGCCGCCCGGCGGAAATGTCGGCCTGCACCTCCCAGGTGGAGCGCCAGGCGACGCCCAAGCCTTCGCGACACCACTCGTGCAGCACCTGGCCGTCGCTGCAATCGAGCCGGCCGGTGGGCCGCAAATGCGTCACCGCGCCGTCGATCAGGAACGCCCAGCCTCGGGTTTGGCTGGCCTCGGAGCTCAAGGTGAGGCAATGGTGACGCGACAGCTCGCTCGGGTGGCGCGGCACGCCCGCGCGTTGCAGGTAGGCGGGCGCCGCCACGCACAGGCGCCGGTTGTCGGCCAACCGCACACTCACCAGGCTGGAATCGGGGAGGTCACCCACCCGCACCGCACAGTCGTAGCTCTCGTTGACCAGGTCCACCACTCGGTCGGACAGGTTCAACGAGAGGCTGACCTCGGGGTGGCGCGCCAGGAACGCCGGCACCAGGGGGGCGAGATGCCGGCGTCCGAACCCCGCCGGCCCGGTCACCCGCAAGTGACCACTGGCTTTCACACCACCTGCCGACACGCTGGCCTCGGCGGCGTTGAACTCCTGGATCAGCCGCTGGCAGTTTTCCAAGAAGGCACTGCCCTCGTGGGTCAGGCTGATGCGGCGGGTCGTGCGCTGCAGCAGCTTGACGCCCAGGCGCTCTTCGAGCGCGTCCATGCGTCGACCGATCACCGCCGGGGCCACCCCTTCAGCATGGGCCGCCGCGGTCAGGCTACCGCGCGCGGCCACCGCGACAAAGGTTTCGATCTGCTTGAGCCGGTCCATGACACCCGTGATCCTACGAGCTGCCGAACTCGCTTTTGCGTTTTAGTCATGAATGCATCGCCATTTGCGTCGGCAATGCACCCTGAGGTATCGAATAAATTGTTCATCCATGGACAAAGCCGTGCCCACGCCCCGCGCCGTGCTGTTCGATGCCTACGGAACGCTGTTCGACGTTTACAGCGTGGCGCTGGCCGCCGAACAGCTGTTTCCGGGCGCCGGCGAGCGTCTGGCCCAACGGTGGCGCGACAAGCAGATCGACTACACCCGGCTGTGCTCGATGAGCGGCCGCTACCAGCCGTTCTGGGAGCTGACCCGCTCGGCCCTGCAGTTCAGTGCCGAGCAACTCCGCCTGACGCTGAGCGCGGAAGCCGAACAACGGTTGCTCAACGAGTACCGCCACCTCTCGGCATTTCCCGAAAACCACGCGGTGCTGGACGAGCTGAAGCGGCGCGGCGTCCGCACCGGCATCCTCTCCAATGGCGACCCCGAGATGCTGGCGTTGGCGGTCAAGAGCGCGGGCCTCAGCGACCGGCTGGACCTGGTGCTCAGCGTGCACGCCACCCAACGGTTCAAGACAGACCCGGCCGCCTACGCCGTCGGAACGGCGGCCTTGAACCTGCCGGCCAAGGACGTCCTGTTCGTCTCCAGCAATGGCTGGGACGCGATAGGCGCCACTTGGTTCGGCTTCACGACGCTGTGGGTCAACCGGGCCGGCGGCCCGCTCGAACGCCTTGGCGTCGAGCCGACCCGCACCGGCCGCAGCCTGCACGACGTGCTCGAATTTTTCCCCTCCTGAACCACCTTGCTGATCCACGACTCCACGAGGCACCCACGATGACCCTCCGCACCCCTATCCACGGCCTGCAAGTCGCCACCGAGTTGAAGGCCTTCGTCGACGAGCAGGTGTTGCCGGGCACCGGCATCGATGCTGGCGATTTCTGGGCAGGCTTTGACCGCATCGTGCACGAGCTGGCGCCAAAAAACGCCGCGCTGCTCGCCGAACGGGACCGCCTGCAGGCCGCGATGGACGACTGGCACCGCGCCCAACCCGGCCCCTTGGACAAAAAGGCCAAGCAGAAGGCCTACCGCAAGCACCTGGAGAAGATCGGCTACCTCGTCGCGGACCCGGGCGATGTGAAGGTCAAGACGAAGAATGTCGACGCCGAACTGGCCACGCAGGCCGGGCCGCAGCTGGTGGTACCGATCACCAACGCCCGCTATGCGCTGAACGCCGCGAATGCACGTTGGGGCTCGCTCTACGACGCCCTGTACGGCACCGATGCCCTGCCCGAGACCGATGGAGCCCAGAAGGGCCCGGGCTACAACCCGGTGCGCGGGGCCAAGGTCATTGAATATGCCCGCCACGTGCTCGACCGCACCGCACCTTTGGCCAAGGGTTCCCATGTGGATTCAACCGGCTACGCGGTCCGTGACGGGGCGCTGGTCGTCACCTGGAAAGATGGCACCACCACGGCGTTGAAAAAGGCCAAACAGTTCGTGGGCTACCAGGGCGATGCCGCAGCGCCCTCGGGCGTGCTGCTGCAGCATCACGGTCTGCACCTGGACATCCGGATCGACCGCTCCACCGCCATCGGCGCCGCCGACCCCGCCGGGGTGAGCGACCTGGTGATCGAGTCGGCGCTGTCGACCATCCTCGATCTGGAAGACTCGGTGGCCGTCGTGGATGCGGCCGACAAGGTGCAGGCCTACGGCAACTGGCTGGGCATCCTGAAGGGCTCACTGACCGAGACTTTCGTCAAAGGGGGCCAGACGATGACGCGCGGGCTGAACGCCGACCGCGTCTACACCAGCCCGAAGGGCGGCACTGTCACGCTGCACGGTCGCTCGCTGCTATTCGTGCGCAATGTCGGCCACTTGATGACCAACCCGGCCATCCTCTGGGGCGCCGAGGGCCGCGAGATCCCCGAGGGCATCATGGACGCGGTGATCACCACCACGATCGCGCTGCACGACCTGCAAGGTCACGGCCAGCTGCCCGATGGCCGCCCGGTGCGCAACTCTCGTACCGGCAGCGTCTACATCGTCAAGCCGAAGATGCACGGTCCGGCAGAAGTGGCGTTTGCCGACGAGCTGTTCGGCCGGGTGGAGAAGCTGCTGGGCCTGCCCAAACACACGGTCAAGCTCGGCATCATGGACGAGGAGCGCCGCACCTCGGTGAATCTCAAGGCCTGCATCGCCGCGGCCAAGTCACGCGTCGCGTTCATCAATACCGGCTTCCTCGACCGCACGGGCGACGAGATGCACACCGCCATGCAGGCGGGCCCGATGATGCGCAAGGGCGACATGAAAACCAGCGCCTGGATCCAGGCCTACGAGCGCAACAACGTGCTGGTGGGCCTGCAGTGTGGGTTGCGCGGCCGTGCGCAGATCGGCAAGGGCATGTGGGCCATGCCCGACCTGATGGCGGCGATGCTGCAGCAGAAGATCGGCCATCCGCGGGCTGGGGCCAACACCGCCTGGGTGCCCAGCCCGACGGCAGCGACGCTGCACGCCTTGCACTACCACCAGGTCGATGTGGCGGCGGTGCAGAAGGACATCGAGAAGGGCGACAAGAAGTCGCGCCGGGAAGAGCAGCGCGAAGAGATCCTGCACGGCCTGCTCAGCATCCCGGTGGTGGCTGCGCCGCAGTGGAGCGACGCCGAGCTGCAGCAGGAACTGGACAACAACGCCCAGGGCATCCTGGGCTACGTGGTGCGTTGGGTCGACCAGGGCGTGGGCTGTTCCAAGGTGCCCGACATCCACAACGTGGGCCTGATGGAAGACCGCGCCACCTTGCGCATCTCCAGCCAGCACATGGCCAACTGGCTGCTGCACGGGGTGGTCAGCAAGGCGCAGGTGCGCAACACGCTCAAGCGCATGGCCAAGGTGGTGGACCAGCAGAACGCGGGCGACCCGGCCTATCGGCCGATGGCCGGCCGTTTCGATGAGAGCCTGGCCTTCCAGGCGGCCTGCGATCTGGTGTTCAAGGGCGTCGAGCAGCCCAGCGGCTACACCGAGCCGCTGCTGCACGCCTGGCGTCTGAAGGTCAAGGCCTCGGCTTGAAGCGCGCCGAGCGGGTGATCACGTGGTCTCGACCAGTGTGATCGCCCGCTCGGGACAGGCGGCCACACACAGCCCACACGCCAGACAACTGTCGGCACCGGGCGTGTAGGCGGTCTGCATGCCATGCACGCGCAGCTTGACGCGGGCCAGCCAGGGCAGGGCCTGGTGCTCTGCGGCGTCGATGGTGCGAACCTCGAAAACGTTGTAGGGGCAGACGTCGACGCAGTCGCCCTTGCCCTCGCAGCGGCGGCGGTCGACCACGGGCACAAAGTCGCCCGGCTGCGCCTTGCAGGCCAGGCCGGTGCGGCGCGGGCTGGCCGCCGCGCGGCGCACCTTGTCCGGGTTGGTTCTTCGCTCTCTTCGTTGTTCGGCTCGACTCACGCAGCGCTCCTTCCGTTGGAGCGGCGATCGTGCCGGCGCGACCCCCACGGCGCTTTTCAGCGCCGTATCAGCGTGTATCGCTTTCTACAGCGAGAAGTATTCAGCCGCCTCCAGCGGGCCGGTTCATCTTGCTGGAACCTCCCTGCTGAAGGGGGAGCGCCACATTCCGCCCCGAGGGCTTGATCCCCTCCAGCGGTCAAGCCCAGAGCACGGGCTTGCGGCTGCCCACCCAGCGCTCGTAGCTGGCGGCGTAGAGCTCTTCGATGCGGTTGCGCTTGACCTTGAAGGTCGGGGTGATGACGCCGTTGTCGACCGTCCACGGCTCGACGACGACCACCAGGCAATCCAGTTGCTCGTGCGGATCCAAGCCCTCGTTGATCGCCTTCAAATGCGCGGCCAGCGAGCTCTCAATGTCCGCCTTTGCGCCATTGCTGGCGGCCTTCACCGCATCGGCGTTCAACATCACGATGCCCAGCGGCTGGCCCAGGTTGGCGCCTGTCACGCAGCAGGCCTCGACCGACGCATGCATGACGAGCTTGTCCTCGATGGGCGCGGGCGCCACGTACTTGCCCTTGCTCGTCTTGAACAGGTCTTTCACCCGGCCGGTGATGCGCAGGTTGCCTTCGCCGTCGAGCTGGCCCTTGTCGCCGGTGTGCAGCCAACCATCGGCCGTCAACGCGTCGCGGGTGAGATCGGGCTCCTTGAAGTAGCCCAGCATCAGGCCAGGGCTCTTCATCTGGATCTCGCCGTTGGCGGGGTCGATCCGGCTCTGAATGCCCTTGTACGGTTGGCCCACCGTGCCCGGCCGAGGAATGCCCGGCATGGTGGCGTGGCTGATGCCGCAGTTCTCGGTCATGCCATAGACCTCGACGATCGGCAGGCCCAGGCGCTCGTACCAGCGCAGCAAGTCCGGCGGCATCGGCGCGGCACCGCCAGCCGCGAACTCGCATTGGTCCAACCCCAGCGCCGTCAGCACCTTGCGGCGGACGATGCCGCCGAGGATGGGAATCTTCAGCAGGCGCTGCAGCTTGGCGGGCGGCATCTTCGCGTGCACCCCCTGCTGGAACTTGACCCACAGCCGGGGCACCGAGAAGAACACCGTAGGCCGGGCGCGCTGCAGGTCGGCGGCAAAGGTTTCGAGGCTTTCGGCGAAGTACACGCGCATGCCGGTGGCCAGTTGGCCGTGTTCAACCAACGTGCGCTCGGCCACGTGCGACAGCGGCAGGTAGCTCAGCATGCGGGTGTTCTGGTCCACCTTCTGAACCCGCTCCAAGCCGGACAGCACCGACCAGGCGAAGGTACCGAAGCTGTGCATCACCCCCTTGGGCATCCCCGTGGTGCCCGAGGTGTACATGATCGTCGACAGCTCATCGGCCGGCCGAACCGGTTCGCCCTGCAGCGGCTTTGCCTTGGCGATGACGTCGTCCCACTTCGCGTAGCTGTTCGGCGGCGCCAGCGGCGTCGCAATGCAGGGCAGGCCGGCCGGGATGCCGGGCTTCATGCCCTCGAACCCATCCAACTTGCCGACGAACAGCAACTTGGCCTCGCTGTGCTCGAGGATTTGCCGAATCGTCTCGGCAGCCAGCGTCGGGTAGAGCGGCACCGACACGTAGCCGGCCATCCAGATCGCGTAGTCGCAGATCAACCACCAGGCGGTGTTCTTCGACAACATCGCGATCTTCGCGCCCGGCGCAAAGCCCTGCGCCTGCAGGTGCCCGGCCAGGCGGCGAGCCTGGTCCATCACCTCTTTCCAGGTCATGTCCTTCACCACGCCGCCGCCCATGGGCTGGGTGAAGGCGATGCGGCTCGGGGCCGTGCGCTCCCAGTGATACAGCCTTTGCAGCGCCAAGGCAGAGGCAGGTATCGGCAGGCCGAAGTTGGAGTCGTTGGCGGTCATGGGCGGGGCAGAAGTGAGCTTGGCGGGAAAGGGTAGCCAGCCCGCCCGCGGCCGGGCATCGGCGTGAACCCTCACCAACCCCGACAGATGTCTCAAGCACGCCGCCACCGGCGGCCCGCCGCTCCCTCCTGCCCACTGCGGCCCACACGGCAGCGGGCCGTGGCCGACACCCCCGTCAGCGCAGGAAGGCGTCGTAGCCGGTCTTCAAGATCAGGGCGCCCACCACCACGATGAAGACGCCGCGCACGAAACCCGCACCGTGCTTGAGCGCAAGACGGGTACCGATCAGGCTGCCGGCGACGTTGGCCACCGCCAGCACCGCGGCGACCTGCCACCACACATGCCCCTTCCAGGTGAACAGCACCAGGGCGGCCAGGTTGGTGGCGGTGTTCATCAGCTTGGCCGACGCCGAGGCATGCAGGAAGTCGAAGCCCAGCACCCGCACGAAGAGGAACACGAAGAAGCTGCCAGTGCCCGGCCCGAAGAACCCGTCGTAGAACCCGATCGTCAACCCGATGCCGGACGCCGCCGCCGCCTCGCGGCCGGCGGCGAACCGCGGCGCGTGGTGACGCCCCAGGTCTTTGCGGGCGAGGGTGTAGGCCAGGATGCACAGCAGCACGAGCGGCAGCGCCCGTCGCATCAGGCTGGCATCGACCTCGGTCACGGCCCAGGCCCCGGCGAAACTGCCCAGCAAGGCGGCCAGCATCGCCGGCGCCATCGTCTGCGGTCGCAGCGAAACCCTGCGGGTGAACTGCACCGCGGCCCAGGCGGTGCCCCAGATGGCGCCACCCTTGTTGGTGCCCAGCAGCGTGGCCGGAACCGCCCCGGGGTAGGTGGCGAACAAGGCGGGCACCAGGATCAGCCCGCCGCCACCGACGATGGCGTCGATGAGGCCCGCGAACAGGGACGCAATGGCAACAACAATCAGGTCGGTCATCGATCGGTGACGAGCAGACGAATCGCACCGTGGAACCAGTGCGCAAGGAGGTGTGGCGCGTAACGTGGAAGGCCCCACCGCCGGGCTGGGGAGATGGCGTCGCCGGTGCGGCGCCTGCGCCCGGTGGTCGGGCCCCTCGGAGGGGCATGGGGGCCGCCAAAAGCAAAGGGCGCCAGTCTGCACTGGCGCCCTTGCATTCTCACATGGTCACTCTCACGGCCGCAGCACCTGTTGGGGTGCCCGACGCGCGGGGCCTCTCGACGAGTTGTGTTTGTTGGCCCGGACTTGTCTCCTCGGACCCCCTTCAGTCATGCACCCGCAAGGGGCAGTCGACCGAAAGTGGGCGCACTGTACGGGTGCATTGACTCGCCGCCCATCGGTGCTTTCCCAGGTCTGCCCGGCGCGGGTGTGTCGCCCGCCAACTGGAGCAGACGAGGAGCCGCCGTTCAGCCCCCCGCCGGCCTGGCGAGCATCCAAGCCGCCGCGCGCTCGGCGATCATCAGCGTGGGCGAGTTGGTGTTGCCGCTGGTGATGGTGGGCATCACGCTGGCATCGGCCACGCGCAAGCCGGCGATGCCCAGCAAGTTCAGGCGCGAGTCGACCACCGCCATCGGGTCGTCCGGCCGCCCCATGCGCGCCGTGCCCACGGGGTGGAAGATGGTGGTGCCGATGTCACCGGCGAGCCGCGCCAGTTCGTCGTCGGTCTGGAACTCGACGCCTGGCTTGACCTCGCGCGGGCGGTAGGCGCTCAGCGCCGGCATCGAGGCGATGCGACGCGTCAGACGCAGCGACTCGGCCGCCACCTGCCGATCGCCGGGCGTGGAGAGGTAGTTGGCCAGAATCGAGGGCGCCTCGCCGGGCCTTGGCGACGTGAGGCGAACCCGCCCGCGCGACTCGGGGTTCAGGTTGCAGACGCTGGCGGTGAATGCATTGAAGGGGTGCAGCGGATCGCCGAAGGCCTCCAGCGACAGGGGCTGCACGTGGTACTGCAGATTGGCATGCGGCCGGGCAGGGTCAGAGCGGGTGAAGGCCCCGAGCTGGGAGGGCGCCATGCTCATCGGCCCGCTGCGGCGCGCCAGGTACTCCAGCCCGATGCGGGCCTTGCCCCACCAGCTCGACGCGAGCGTGTTCAGGGTCTTCACGCCGTCGACCGCGAACACCGCCCGGATCTGCAGATGGTCTTGCAGATTGGCGCCCACGCCCGGCCGATGCAGGCGCGGCGTGATGCCCAGTGGCTGCAGCCACTCGGCCGGGCCGACGCCCGACAGTTGCAGGATCTGCGGCGTGCCGATCGCCCCGGCGGCCAGCACCACCTCACCGCGGCAACGGGCCTGCAGCGGTGCACCGCCGCCCACCGGCATGACCTCGACGCCGCTGGCGCGCAGGCGGCCGTCGGCGGCGTTGTCAAACAGCAGGCGGCTCACCGTGGCGCCGGTCCAGACCTGCAGGTTGTCTCGGTGCATCACGGGCCGCAGAAAGGCCTTGGCCGCGTTCCAACGGATGCCTGAGCGCTGGTTGACCTCGAAGTAGCCCACACCCTCGTTGCTGCCCCGGTTGAAGTCGTGGGTGGGGGGAATGCCGGCCTGCTGGGCCGCCGCGGCAAAGGCATCCAGCACGTCCCAGCGCAGGCGCTGCCGTTCGACCCGCCATTCGCCCCCAGCCCGCTGGCCGCGGGGGTCGAAGCCCGGGGCGGCGTGCATCTCATCGGCACCGCGCCAATGGTCTTCGTGGCGCTTGAAGTAGGGCAGACACTGCTCCCAACGCCAGTCGGGGTCGCCCAGCTCGGCGGCCCAGCCGTCGTAGTCGCGCGACTGGCCGCGCATGTAGATCATGCCGTTGATGCTGGAACAACCGCCCAGCACCTTGCCCCGCGGGTAGCGCAGCTGACGGCCGTTCAGGCCCGGGTCGGCATCGGTGCGGTACAGCCAATCGGTGCGCGGGTTGCCGATGCAGTACAGGTAGCCCACCGGGATGTGGATCCACACGTAGTCGTCGGCGCCACCCGCCTCGATCAACAACACCCGGCGGTTGGGATCGGCCGACAGCCGGTTGGCGAGCAGGCAGCCGGCGGTGCCGGCGCCGACAACGATGTGGTCGTAGGTGGGCGTATCGCTCATCGATCGAACTATGGCGCATCCGTGGGCCCGGTGCGCCCCCGGCCGGCGCCACGGCGTGCTAACCGATGAACGACAAGACGACGATCTGCAGCGAGGGGATCACGATCAAGCTCGATTCCTGCGCGGTGGCGACGTAGGCCCCCGGCTGCGCCACCGCCGTAATGATCCGCTGCTGCAGCGCTTCGTCCAGCCCGCCGCAGTCCATGCCGCTCAGATGCAGGTCCATCGCACCGCCTCGGCCGGCCGGCGCCGCCTCTTGCCACGCGCCGAACGCGCCGTGCGTGCCGCTGCGTGCGCGGCCCTGTCGTGCGTCCATCAACGCGGCCATGCCTCGGTCTTGCAGGCGATCGAGCATGCCCCGGGACAGCGCGAACACCGCCGCTCCGCAGCCCTCGCGGATGCCCCCCGAATCGGCGATCGCGACCACACCATCGACCTCGATCTGCGCCGGCAGCGCACCGAGGTACCACCGGAACTGGGCGAACTGGTAGGCCATGCAGAGCACGGCCACCAAGCCGGCGATGACGAGCAGGACCGAACCGCCTGTCCGCACCACCGTCTTCACTCTGCCCGTGCCCGCGGGGCCGACAGGTCGTCGAACAGCCGGTACCAGTCGACCCGGCGCGTCAGCATCATCACCGCCGCCACGAGCGCGAACAGGCCCAGTGTGCCCACGACCAGCGCAGTCTGCTCACGGGTGAGCAGCACATACAGCAGGCCATACAGCCCACCCAGCGCCGCCCCGAACGCCGAGCCCGCGCGCCAACCGCCCAGCATGTGGCTGCCGTACATCGCCAGCACCCCGGCGCAAGCCACGCTGGCAGCCACGTAGGCCACCTCGAACTTCAGGTGTTCTGACAAGGCCAGCAAGAGCATGAAGAACAGGCTGAGCGCCAGGCCGACCAGCGCGTACTGCACCGGGTGCACGCGCCGCACCCTCGAGCGGGCCAGCACCTCGGTCAACGCCACGGCAACGAAGGTGAGCGTGACGAACAGCAGACCGTACTTCACCGCGCGATCAGCCAGCACGTACGGATTGATCGGGTCGATGAAAGACACGGCCAGCGTATCGAGACAGCGCACATCACGGGCGGCGCGAGGCAGGCCGTTGTCATCCGCAGCGGCGTCGTCACTCTCCATGCCGCCGCCCATCGCGGCCCCGCCAGCGGTATCCGCCGGGCAAAGCAGACCGGATTTCGACACATCGCGTGCCGCGCTGCTGGCCAACTCGGACACGCGCCACAGCGCATGGAAGCCCTCGGGCGTGACCTCGCGCTGCACGGGCAGGAAGCGGCCACCAAACGACGGGTGCTGCCAATCCGAACGCAGGTCCCACTCGACCTGGGCCGCGGCGGGCACCACCTCCAGCCGGCTGGTGCCGCGCAGATCCATCGACAGCTCGGCCGCCAGCGGGCCCTGGGCCAGGTCGAACGCCGCGTGCAGGCCACGCGGGTACTGCGGATGCTCGGTGCCGGCACTGACCGCCAGCGCCTGGCCATTGAGCTTGAGCTCGGCGCGCTGCACGCCGCGCGTGTCCGCCACGGCCACCATCAGTTGCACCGAATCGCACGTCAGTCGCGAGCCCTTGACGCTGCGCTCGGGTTCGAGCGACGCCAGGTTCGCCCATTGCGCGCTCATATCGAGGCGGCCGAGAAAGCCGTTGACTTTGAACAGGCCGCGGTAGCGCGGCTCGGTGGTGGCGAAACTCTTCACCGTCAGCGACTGGGGTGCCTGCTGCAGCCGAAACTCGCGGCGCTCGGTCTGCAGGCGGCGCTCTTTGCCTTCACCGACCTCGACCTCCCACTCTTCGACGCATCGGCGGTGCAGCCACGGCCCGAGCACCGCCTGGGCACCGGCTTGCGACTGCTGGACGCTCTGGATCGCCTCTTGCTGCCGCCCGCGGCGCTCGTCCACCAGAAAGCCGATTCGGGCGAGCACCATCGTCAACACGCCAACGATGGCGCCGATGGCCAGCGCCTTGCCCCACAACGAGAACCTCATGAAACTGCCCCTCCAGGCCACTGCGAAGCCGAGAGGTTCTCGCGCGAGGGTGAAGTGACGAAGGGGTGTGTGAAGTGAAGGTGAAGTGGCCCGTCAGGCCAGCGGCAATGTCAGCTCGACACGCAGGCCCGGCTGTGCAGGGGTGATCGCCAGCGCCCCGCGGTGCAGCGCCGCCACCTGACGCACGATCGCCAGCCCGAGGCCGCTGCCCTTTCGATCGCTGCCCGGCCGGGCGGTGGCATAGAACCGCTCACCCAGGTGTTGCAGGGCGTAGTCGGGCACGCCAGGGCCGTGGTCGCGCAGGCTCCAGCAGACCCGCTCGGCCGTTCGGGTCAGGTCCAGCTCGAGCGTAGAGCCGTGCGGCGCGAAATCCACCGCATTGACCAGCAGGTTCGACAAGGCCAGGGCGAGCTGGTTCGCGTCGGCCGGCACCGTGACGTCGTCATCACGTTGCAGCCACCGGACGCTGAGGCCGCGCTGTTCGAGCGCCGCCCGGTGGTCGGCCAGCACCCGGTCGGTCAGGCGAGCCAGTGCCACCGGCTCGCGGTGGGCCGGCTGGCCTGCGCTTTCGAGCTTGGAGAGCTCCAGCAGCCGATCCACCAGCTCGCGAAGGCGTTCGGTCTGGTCACCCACCTGTGACGCGAAGCGATGCCGCTCCGCCGCATTGAGCGAGGGGTCTTCGAGCAGCTCTGCCGCACCGCGGATGGCAGCGAGGGGGCCCTTCAGCTCGTGGGTCAATGCCCGCACGAACTGCTCGCGCTGGGCGCGGCCCTCCAGTCGCTCGCGCATCGCGCCCATCGCTCGCGCCAGCTCGCCCAGTTCCCCCGGCAGGGCGGGTGGCAGCACCAAGGCAGCGCCGGGAGTCGGTTCACCACCAGCCTGCTGGGCGTAACGGCGCAGTTGGCGGACCGCGTGCACCGTCCACAGCGTGACGGCCACGCCGATCAGCAGCGACAGGCCCAGCAGCCAAGCCCCGGCCACGACGATCTTGTGTTCGGCGCGGTCGACGAAGGGAGCGACCGTCGACTGCGCCTTGGCCACCGTCAGCACGCCCATCACCCGTCCATCCGCGCCACGCACTGGCGCGGCCACGTACATCACCGAGCTGCGCTCATCGGTCTTCACTTCGCGGGTGGCCCGGGCGCCGTATTCGCCACGCAGCGTGAGGGCCACGTCGCGCCAACGTGAGTAGTCTTCGCCGAGTGCGCCGTCGGCCGAGGGCAGGTCGGCGCCGGCATCGAGCACCACCCGTCCTCGGCCATCGGTCACGTAGATGCGCAGGTCGAGGTGGCGCTTGTTCAGGCCCCAGATCTGCGCGTCGACCGGCCGGCTGGCATAGGCCTGCACGACCCCCGCAAAGCGCGTGCCACGCAGGTCGCCGCCTTCGGGCATGGCGCCCAGGTCGGCGGCGGCATCCTCGGCGAGCAGGTTGGCGGTGTCGACGAGGATGTCTTCCATCACCTCGCGCACGCTGGGCTTCACCTCGGCGACGAACACGCGCATCACAAAGAAGGCCGCCAGGCCGGTGATGACCAGGAAGCCGAAAAACAGACGCAGGCCGAGGTGCATCGCGTCAGCGCGAAGGGGCGTCGGCCTCGGGCCAGACCAGCGAGTAGCCCAGGCCCCGGTGGGTGACGATGGGATCCAGATCGGGCCGACGTTCGCGCAGCTTGGCGCGCAGCGTCTTGATGTGGGTGTCGACCGTGCGATCGTTCGCCTCGCAGTCACGCCCCCAGACCTCGTCCAGCAGCGTCTCTCGGCTCTTGATGCGGCCGCTGGCGCCCGCCAGCGCCTGAAGCAGCTTGAACTCAAGCCGCGTGAGATCGAGCGGCTGACCCGAGAGCCACGCCCGCTGGCCGGCTTCGTCGAGGTCGAACAAAGCGGCGTGGGAAGCCGCGGGCGACCAGGCGGAGCGGCGCAGCAGGGCACGCACACGGGCCACCAGCTCACGCGGGCTGAAGGGCTTGGCCACGTAGTCGTCGGCCCCCGCCTCCAGGCCCAGCACGCGGTCGATTTCCTCGCCCTGCGCGGTCAGCATCAGCACGGGCAAGGTGCGCAGCCGAGGCTCGGCACCTTGCCGCCACTGCCGGCACAGTGCGAGGCCGTTGCCGTCGGGCAAGCCCACGTCGAGTACCGCCAGCGCCGGGGCGCCGCGCGCCAGCCGCTCGGCCTCACGCACGAGCAGCACATGGTCGACCTGCCACCCCTCGCGCTGGAATGCGAAGACCACCGTGGCCGCGATGGCCGGGTCGTCTTCCAGCAACAGGATGCGGGGTGGGGCCGCGCTCACGGGGCCACGGGTGCGAACGGAGAGGCCAGCACCGGGAACAGCTTGACCAGCCCGTCGGCCAGCAGCTCGACCGCCATCGCGGCCAGGATGAGGCCCATCAACCGCGTCATCACATTGATGCCGGTCTGGCCCAGCGCGCGAGCGATGCGGTTGGAGGCGAGGAAGGCGAGGTAAGCCGCGAGGCCGATGACCACGCCGTAGCCCACCAGCACCGCGTGCTGCCAGAAGGTCTTGGTCTTCTCGGCGTAGATGACCATCGTCGAGATGGTGGCCGGGCCGGTCAGCAGCGGAATCGTCAGCGGCACGACGGCGATCGACGAGCCCGCATCCGCCTTCTGCTGCCCCTGCGACACATCGTCCGGCCGGCTTTCGGGCTGCTGGGCGTTGAGCATGTGCATGGCCGACATCAGCAGCAGCAGGCCGCCGCCTACCTGGAAGCTGGCGATCGTGATGCCGAAGAACTCGATGATCTTGAGCCCGGCCAAGCCACTGATCGACACGACCAGGAAGGCCGCCGTGGCGCTGACACGCATCGTGTGGCGGCGCTGCTCTGGAGAGAAGTTCTGTGTGAAGTGCAAAAAGAAAGGCACGACACCGATCGGATTGACGATGGCCAACAGGGCGATCAGGGGTTTCAGCAGGTCCATGCCCGATTGTGGGGCGCCTGCGAGGGCAGAACCTCGGGCGATTCAGGGAAAACACGAGGGAACTTGTGCGGAAACCCGCCGCGTAAATGCGACACTTTGCGCCTGGGCTCTTTACCGCTGCCGTGGAAATAGTCTCATAATGGTTTTGGGGTGACTTGCCTGATGACCAGCTTGTCGCCTCAGTTTTGCTGTGTATGGACGCGGCACCTTCGCTTGATGGTTCACGCTGGGTTGAAGCTCCACATGGTCTTTGTTCTTGAGTGTTTGAGGAGCTTCCCCGATGGGAAACAAGCTTTATGTCGGCAACCTCGCTTACAGCGTGCGTGACGACTCCCTGCAACAGGCTTTCGCCGAATTCGGTACCGTCACCTCCGCCAAGGTGATGATGGACCGTGACACCGGCCGCTCGAAGGGCTTCGGCTTCGTCGAGATGGGTTCGGACGCCGAAGCCCAAGCCGCTATCAACGGCATGAATGGCCAGCCTCTGGAAGGCCGTGCCATCGTCGTGAATGAAGCGCGTCCCCGCGAAGAGCGTCCGGGCGGCTTCGGTGGCGGCGGTGGTGGTGGCCGGGGCGGCTACGGCGGTGGCGGTGGCGGCGGTGGTCGCAGCCCCTACGGCGGTGGCGGCGGCTACGGCGGCGGCGGTGGTGGTGGCGGCTACGGTGGTGGCGGCGGCGGCGGTGGTCGCAGCCCCTACGGCGGTGGCGGCAACCGCGGTGGCAACCGTGGCGGCGGCTACGGCGGCGGTGGCGGCGGCTACTGATCCACCTGCGCTTCGTTAGCGAAGCGCTACAGGCCCGAAGAGACCTGTCAAAAGAACACTGGAGGGCGCAGCGGGCAACCGCTGCGCCCTTTTGTTTTTCTGCCGCGAAGTATCACGCGGGTTTTATGGCGACGATGGAATCGCCAGTATGGGCTCGTCCCTGTAAAGCCCAACTGATTCGGAACTACCCGCCTGAAGGCTGTTCAGGTGGGGTGGATTCGCACCCGCGAATCAGTTTTCTCCGCGGCGGCGCTTGCGGCCACGTCCGGCCAGCAGCCGGTCGAAGAGGGGGTTGGGCAGCAGCCGAAGCAACTTGGCGGCCACGCCCATCTGCCATGGAATCACCCGGTAGCTGGTGCCGGCTTCGATCGCCCGAAACGCTTGGTCGGCAAATTCTTCCGGTTGCATCAGGAAGGGCATCGGATACCGGTTGCCGGCCGTCAGCGGGGTGGCGATGTAGCCCGGCAGCAGGGTGACCACGTCCACGCCAGAGCCTCGGCATTCGCCTCGCAGGCTCTCGCAGTAAGCCACCACGCCCGCCTTGCTGGCGCAGTAGGCGCCATGGCCCGGCAGGCCCCGGATGGCCGCGACGCTGGCGATGCCCACCAGTCTTCCCGAGCGCCTCGCGCGCATCGCCGAGAGGAAGGGGTGGAAGGTGGCCGCCAAGCCGATGTTGTTGGTGGCGAGCGTGTCGCGCAACACCTCGAGATCGTCTCGCTCGGCGGTGTCCATGCCCACCGAGATGCCGGCGTTGGCGATGACCACGTCGGGCAACCCTTGCTCGGCGATGCAATGCTGGCCGGCCGCAACGATGCTGTCGATCACCTGCACATCGGCCGCGTAGACGCGCCAGCGGTCGGCCGCCCAGCCTTGCGCCCGGGCCCAGGCCTCGACGACGTCGGTGCGGCGCGCCACCAGCGCCAGGCGCCAGCCCGCTGCGGCATAGCGGGCGGCGAGCGCCTGGCCGATGCCGCTGGATGCGCCGGTGATGAACGCGAGCGGTGCAGTGGTCATGGCTTGGCGGCTTTCAGGTCGGTGGGCAGCAGCAGCCCGCGCACTCGACCACGCAGGGTGACCTGCTGGGTGGCTTCATCAAACTCCATCCCGTCGGCCATCAAGGCGCTGCCGCCTTGGCGCACGGTGACAGGCCGGTCCGCTCGGACGCGACGCTCTTTGGCGAGCATCAACAGGTGTTCGCCTTCGATCTCCACCACATGCCCGTCCGCGCCGGTGCTCACCACCCGGGCGCCGCCTTCCAGGCTGTAGCGCGAGTTGTCGCCCGCGGCGACGGCCTGCCGCGCCGTGGCGAGCGTGCGTCGGCCGTCAGCGCCGGTGGTCGAGACCCGCACGGTGTCGACCTCCAGCTCATCGGTGGCCGGGTAATGGCGCACCTGTTCGCCCTCAATCTGGGCCACCAGCCGACCCTCGGGGTTGAAGCGCTGCAGCGCGACCTTCTGGGCGGTGTAGTCCGGGTCCTGGCGCTCAGCGGCCGGCGGGCGTTCGCCGGCAGGGCCGGGCGAGACGCGCGCCAGCCACCATGTCAGGCCGGCCAGCAGCGCCATCATCAGCAACGGCAGCGACGTGCCGAACAAATGCCGCAGCCGGTAGCTCCAGGCCTGCTGTTGACGCCTCACCCGTTCGTTGGGCTCCAGCACCGGCTGGGCCGGCGCACCGATCGCCACCGGCACCTCGGGCAGGTCGGGCAGGTGCAGCTCGGCGCTCAACTTCGGAGGGGTCACACGCCGTCCAGGGTGCGCAGGTGGCCGTGGAGCAGGTCGGCATAGCGGCCGGCGGCCATCAGCAGCAGGTCGCAGAATTCACGGGCCGCACCGTCACCGCCGCAGGCCGCCGTGACGTGGTGGGCCACCGCTTTGACCTCCACATGGGCATTGGCCGGCGCGCATGCAAAGCCGGCGCGCGTCAGCAGGGGCAGGTCAGGCCAATCGTCGCCGATCACCGCCACATCCGGCCAGTCGAATCCCAGCGAAGCGAGCAGGGGCTCGGCCGCCGCCAGCTTGTCGCCCGCCCCATAGACCGCATGGGGCAGTTTCAGGTCGGCCACGCGGCGGCGAACGGCAGCCGAATCGCGCCCGGTGATGACGATCGGCACGATGCCACCCTGGGCGAGCAGCTTGAGCCCGTGCCCATCGAGCGTGCAGAAGCCCTTGAACAGCTCACCCTGTTCGCCAATGAACAGACGCCCGTCGGTCAGCACGCCATCCACGTCGAAGATGGCCGCCTTCATGGCCAGGCCGGTGCCCTGGGCCCGCAGCAGCAACTCAGCGGGAAAGCGAAGCGCTGGAGTCAGCCGATCGACCATCAGATGACCTTCGCGCGCAGCAAGTCGTTCGTGTTGAGCGCACCCACCAGTCGGCCCTCGTCATCGATGACCAGCACGCTGGTGATGCGGTGCTGCTCCATCAGGTCGGCCGCATCGACGGCCAGCGCTTCGGCGCGAACCCTTTTGGGCCCGGTGTGCATCACCTCCCGCGCGCGCAACGCGCGAAGGTCGGCCCCCGTCTCCAGCAGGCGTCGCAAGTCGCCGTCGGTGAAGATGCCCGCAGGCTTCTGGTCTTCGACGATCACCGCGAAGCCCAAGCCCTTGTCGGTCATGACATGCATCATGTCGATGAAGCCCGTGTCGGGGGCGACACAGGGCAGCGCGTCACCGGTGCGCATCAGGTCGTGCACGTGCATCAGCAGCTTGCGGCCCAGCGAACCTCCGGGATGCGAGCGGGCGAAATCGTGTTCGCGGAATCCACGGGCATCCAGCAAGGCCACCGCGAGCGCATCGCCAAGCGCCATCTGTGCGGTGGTGCTGGCCGTCGGGGCGAGGTTGAGCGGGCAGGCTTCCTGGTCAACCGCGCACGACAGCGTGATCTCCGCATGCTGGGCCAGCGTCGACTGCGGCTTGCCGGTGATGGCCACCATGGGCACACCCAGGCGGCGCACGGCGGGGAGGATGGCATTGATCTCATCGCTCTCGCCCGAGTTGGAGATGGCCAGCAGCAGATCTCCGGCGGTCACCATGCCGAGGTCACCGTGGCTGGCTTCGGCAGGGTGCACAAAGAACGCCGGCGTGCCCGTCGAGGCCAAGGTGGCCGCGATCTTGCGGCCCACATGACCGCTCTTGCCCATGCCCATGACGACCACCCGGCCGCGCGTGGCCAACATGGCCAGCACCGCCCGGGCGAAGCTGTCATCCAGCCGATCGCGCACCGTTTGCAAGGCGGCGGCTTCGATGGAGAAGGTTTCGCGCGCCAGAGCCAGGGCGCGTGCAGGATCGAATGGCGTGGGGGCAGTGTTCAAGGCAGGGCCAGGGTACAGAATGGGGGGATTCTAGGAGCCCGCCGGCGACGCCTTCAGCACGCCCCGCCGGGCCTTGACCAGTTGGGCATGGCATCAACCCTCGAACTCGTTCTTCTCTATTTGGTGGCTGCCGTGGCCGGCGTGGTGTTGTGCCGCAGCCTGAAGCTTCCCCCGATGCTGGGCTACCTCGTGGTGGGGGTGCTCATCGGCCCCAACGCGCTGGCCCTGGCGAAGGACTCCGCCGGGGTGAAGTACCTGGCCGAGTTCGGCGTGGTTTTCCTGATGTTCGTGATCGGGCTGGAGTTCAACCTGCCCAAGTTGCGCAGCATGCGCACACTCGTCTTTGGCCTGGGCTTTTCACAAGTCAGCCTGACGATCGTCGGAGCCATGGCGGGCAACGCCATGCTGGGCGTGGCGTCGGCCTGGTTCGGTGTGCAGTGGGGCTTGAGCTGGCAGGGCGCCGTGGTGCTGGGCAGCGCCATGGCCATGTCATCGACCGCCATTGTGGTCAAGATGATGGCAGAGCGTCTGGAGATGGAGAGCGAACACGGCAAGCGGGTGATCGGCGTGCTGCTGTTCCAGGATCTGGCCGTCGTGCCGCTGCTGGTGCTGATTCCCGCTCTGAATTCGAGTGGCGAGGACATGGCCCGGGCGCTCGTCTTCGCGCTGCTGAAGGCGGCGCTGGTCTTGGCGCTGCTGCTGCTGGGCGGGCAGAAGCTGATGCGGTGGTGGCTCACGCTGGTGGCACGCCGCAAGAGCGACGAACTGTTCATCCTGAACCTGCTGCTGGTGACGTTGGGGCTCGCCTGGCTCACCGAACATGCCGGGCTGTCGCTGGCGTTGGGTGCGTTCATCGCCGGCATGTTGATTGCGGAGACGGAATACAAGCACCAGGTGGAGACCGACATCCGGCCGTTCCACGACGTGCTGCTGGGCCTGTTCTTCATCACGATCGGCATGAAGCTCGACTGGCGGCCGGTGTGGGACCAGTGGCTGCTGGTGCTGCTGCTGACGCTGGTGCCGATCGTCGCCAAGGCGGCGCTGGTCGCCGGCTTGTCTTACGCCTTTCGGGCCGCGCCCGGTGTGGCGCTGCGCACGGGCTTGTACCTGGCGCAGGCGGGTGAGTTCGGCTTCGTGCTGCTCACGCTCGGCGCCGAGAATCAGCTCATCCAGCCCCAGTGGATGAGCCCGGTGCTCGCGTCGATGGTGCTGTCGATGCTGGCCACGCCTTTGTTGATCCAGCACAGCAACCGGGTGGTGATGAGGTTGGCCGCCAGCGACTGGCTGATGCAATCGGTGGCGTTGACCGCGATCGCCAAGAAGGCCATCCGCACCGAAGCCCACATCATCATCTGCGGTTACGGCCGCAGTGGGCAGAACCTGTCTCGCCTGCTGGAGCAGGAACACATCCCGTACATGGCGCTCGACCTGGACCCCGACCGGGTGCGCCAGGCCGCCGCCGCCGGCCAGAGCGTGGTGTTCGGTGACGCGGCCCGGCTGCAAAGCCTGATGGCAGCGGGCCTGGCCCGGGCCAGCGCCGTGGTGGTGAGCTACCACGACACGCCATCCGCGCTCAAGATCCTCGACCTCGTGCGTCAGCATGCGCCGCACGTGCCGGTGATCGTTCGCACGATCGACGACAGCGATCTCGAACGGCTGCGCGAGGCCGGTGCCACCGAGGTGGTGCCCGAAGCGGTGGAAGGCTCGTTGATGTTGGCCAGCCATGCACTGGCCCTGGTGGGTGTGCCGATGCGCCGGGTGATCCGGCTGACGCGCGACGCGCGCGATGCCCGATACCGCTTGCTCAGAGGCTACTTCCACGGCGCAGACGACGACACCGCCGAGGAATTGACCCAGGCCAGGCTGCGCACGGTGAACCTGCCGCATGCGGCGGCCAGCGTCGGATCGACACTGGCCGATCTGGCCTTGCACGCGCTGGATGTGAACGTGGTGTCGGTGCGCCGCGCCGATGGCCGCAACGTCACGCCAGACGATCAATTGCTGCTGTCGGGCGGCGACACCTTGGTGCTGTCTGGCCTGCCAGAACCCTTGGCCCTGGCCGAGGCCAAGCTGCTGTCGGGTTAAGGTTCAGCCGCTGCCGCTGCCGCCGCCGCTGTCGACGACGCGCCAGCCTCAGGCGGCGGGCATGCCCCGCTCGAGGTTGGCGCGCATGCGCTCGGTCATCACGGCGCCCGCAGCGCGCAGGAACTCAAGCGCCATTTCCGGCTGGCGTTGGGCAAACTCATCGAAGCGGTTGCGTGTCAGGCCCCAGATCACGCTCGGCGACATCGCTTCGACCTGCGCCATGCGGGGCGTTTCCGCGAACAACACCGGCTCGCCGACGATCGCGCCAGGCCGCAGGATGGCGACAGGCCGTCGCGCGGGGCCCGCATCCGGCACATACACCTGCAACGTACCGCTTTCGAGCAGATACATGACGCGGTCCATATCGCGGTAGCGGATCAGTGTGTCGCCTGACCGCAGCTTGAACTGCTGCATGAAGGGTGCCAACTGCCGCCATTGGCTGACATCGAGCCGCGGACGGAAAGCATCCTCGGCGTTCAAGGTCTGCGTGGCCTGATGGAGGATCTCGACGGACATGGGGTGAGGTTCCCTCTCCGGTGATGGCGCCGGGCTGCTGGAGGCGCCGTTCGATGGCCCGATTTGTGATCAATTATCAACGGCGCAGGCAACGAAGAGCAACCTGAAGGACCGCGCTCGTCCCGGTTGTGGTACCGCTCATCCGTCCAGCCACGCCCACCGCGGATGGGCGCGAGAGCGCGGCAACTCACTTGCCGATGCAGAAGCGGCTGAAGATTTCGCCGAGCAAGTCGTCAGCGCTGAAGTCGCCCGTGATTCGCTGCAAGGCCTGGTGAGCCAGCCGCAGTTCCTCTGCCAACAGGTCGAGCGCTGCATCGGCCTGGGCGGCGTGCAACGCCGCTTCGTCCAGGTGCAGGCCGGCTTCGCGAAGGGCCTCGACATGGCGTGTGCGGGCGATGAACAGGCCTTCGGGTGAGGCCACGCCGCCCGCCCGTTCCAGCAGCGTCTCGCGCAATGCATCGAGACCGAGGCCGGTGCGGGCCGACAGACGAAGGCCCGGGCGTGCCCGCTCGAATTCCCCCGGGGCGCCCACCGCGTCGGCCTTGTTGAAAACATGCATCAGACGATGCGGCGGCACGCCAGCAAGACGTTCGGCGATCTGGGCATCGGCCTGCTGGAACTCGGGCTCGTCGACCCGCGTGAGGTCGTGCAGAAACAGCACGGCATCGGCCGATTCGATGGCTTCCCAGCTGCGGGCCACGCCGATGCGCTCGACTTCGTCGGCGGTGTCGTGGCGCAGGCCAGCGGTATCGGTCACATGCACCGGCACACCGTGGATCTGGATGGTTTCACTCACCCGGTCGCGCGTGGTGCCTGCGATTGGCGTGACGATGGCCAACTCAGCGCCCGCCAGCGCATTGAGCAAAGAGCTCTTGCCGACATTGGGCTGCCCTGCCAAGACCACGCGCAACCCCTCGCGCAGCAGCGCACCCTGGCGTGTGCGTTGAAGCAGGTGGGCGAGTTGCTGCTGGATGCGGACGAGCTGGCCACGCGCGTCGGCCTTCTGAAGGAAGTCGATTTCTTCCTCGGGGAAGTCGAGCGTGGCCTCCACCAACATGCGCAGGCGCACGATGGATTCGGCCAGGCCGTCGATCTGTTTCGAGAACTCGCCACTCAGCGAGCGACTGGCCGACCGAGCGGCCGCTTCGGTGCTGGCGTCGATCAGGTCGGCCACGGCCTCTGCCTGTGCCAGATCGAGCTTGTCGTTCAGGAAGGCCCGTTGGGTGAACTCACCCGGCTCGGCCAGACGCAGACCTCGCAACAGAGGCCGCCCGCCTGAATCGACGGTGCAAGCCACTTCAAGGCAACGTGCCAGCAACAACTGCAGCACCACCGGGCCACCATGGGCCTGCAGTTCGAGCACGTCTTCGCCGGTGTAGGAGTGCGGCGCCGGGAAGAATAGCGACAGCCCCTGATCGATCGGTTGGCCATCGGCTGCCAGGAAGGGGCCGTAGTGCGCCCGCCGCGGTGTCAGTTCAGCAGCCGTCAGCGCGTGAGCGAGCGGCCCCAAGCCATGCCCCGACACCCGCACGATCCCGACCGCACCGCGCCCTGGGGCGGTGGCGATGGCAACGATGGGATCCTGGTGTCGACCGAGCAGCACGGCAGGATTGTCTCTTGAGCGGAGCGTCACCTCGCGGGGCGAGCTTTGACGTCAAGAGCACAGGTGTTGGCGCGGGGGGAGCCTCGCGCACCGCCATCATCGGCCTGCTCGATCGCTCGCTTTCCGGAGGAATCCGGTTTGGACCCCGCAGCACGATGATCGTCCAAGGCGCGACGGGCATGTACCCCATGAAATGAAAAAGGCCTCCCTAAGTGAGGCCTTTTGTGTCAACGGTCACAAAGCGGGACGGGGGCGTTCAGGCCACCCCCAGCCGCTTGTTGATGAACCATTGCTGGGCGATGGACAGCACGTTGTTCGTCAGCCAGTACAGCACCAAACCCGACGGGAAGTAGAAGAACATGAAGCTGAACATCAGCGGCATGATCCACATCATCTTGGCCTGGGTGGGATCTGGAGCCTTCGGGCCGAGGGCCACCTGCAGCAGCGAGCTGAGCGTCATCAAGATGGGCAACGGGCCGATCGGCATGTCACCCAGCGGCAAGTGACCGAACAGGCTGTCAGGCTTGGACAGGTCGGTCACCCAACCCAGCCACGGCGCGCCGCGCATCTCCACCGAGGCCAGCAGCACCCAGTACAGGGCGATGAAGAACGGCATCTGCACGACGATGGGCAGGCAACCACCGAAGGGGTTGATCTTCTCCTCGCGGTAGATGCGCATCATCTCCTGCTGCATCTCCTGCGGCTTGTCCTTCAGGCGTTCGCGCATTTCCATGATGCGCGGGTTCACCGCACGCATCTTGGCTTGTGACCGGTAGGCGCTGGCATTGAGCCAGTAGAAGGCGATCTTCAGCATCACCACCAGGGAGATGATGGCCCAGCCCCAGTTTCCAAGCACGCTATGCAGGTGGTCCAGCAACCAGAACAAGGGCTTGGACAGCATGTACACGTTGCCGTAGTCCTTGACACGATCCAGTTCAGGCGCAATCGCAGCCAGCTTCTTCTCGTCTTGCGGGCCGGCATACAGCGTCGCCTGGTAGGTGACCGTTGCTCCAGGCGCCACCGGTGCCAACTGCTGAACCATCGCCACGGTGTAGTCGCTGCCCACCTTGTTGGTCACGAACTCGCGGGAAGCCCCAGTCGGCAACAACCACGCGCTGACGAAGTGGTGCTGGATCATGCTGACCCAGCCTTCATTGGCGGTCGATTCCACCTTGGAAGGCGAGGCACCACGCTTGTCGATCTCGGCGGGCTCGATCTTCTTGAACTTGATTGAATCGTTGTAGATCGCAGGCCCGGTGTAGGTGAAACCGGTGGATGAGAAGTAGGAGGTTGACTGCCCTTCCGGCGGATGCCCGTCGCGCAGCAGCTGCAGGTACGCCTTGGGCGTCAACGGCTTGTCGGAGACGTTGGTGAGTTCCTGCTTGACGCCGATGGTGTATTCGCCACGCTTGAAGGTGTAGGTCTTCACCACCTTCGCACCGCCGATCTCGGGCGATTCGAACCGGACGCTCAGCTCATTCGCGCCGTCCTTCAAGGTGCGCTCACCCGGCACCACCGTGAAGGGGCTCAGGTGACGGGGCAGGGGCTCGCCACCCGTGGCGTTGAAGAATCCCGTCTGGGCGAGGTACTGCCGATTCGCGGACTGATCGAACAAGGTCACCGGGCGCGTCGCGTCATGCGTGTCCGGGTACTGCGTCAGTTCCAGCTTGGTGACGGTGGCGCCCACACTGTCGAGCGTCAACTTCAGCACATCGGTCTGCACCGTCACCTTTTCGCTGGCCGGCAGGGCGGCGCTGGCCGCAGCGGCGGCGGTGGCAGCCGGTACCGCCGCATTGGCGCTGCCCGGTGTCACGGGCACGCCAGCGTTGCTGGCCGCTGCACTGGCGGCGGCAGACGCCGCGGCGCCGGGCTCGGTGATCGGCATCCCCAACATCGTCGGATGCCCGTTGTGCTTGTTCCACCCGTCCCACAGCAGGGCGAGCGACATGATGAACACCACCCAGAGCAGGGTGCGGCGCATATCGTTCATGGCATAGGCCTGGAAGAAAACTCGGAAGGGTCGGCCAAGGTCGCGGCCGGCAACAGATGGGTGAAGAGGCGAGGGCGCCGCACCGGCACCGGATCATGTCCGCCTTCGCACCAAGGATGGCAGCGCAAGACCCGCGCAGCCGTGAGGTAGCTGCCCGCCAGCGCGCCATGGCGTTGCAAAGCCTCGATGCCGTAAACCGAACAGGTCGGCGCGAACCGGCATTGGTTGCCAAGCCAGGGGCTCAGCAGCAGGCGATAGGCACGCAGCAACCCCACCAGCGCGAGCCGGGGCAGCAGCTTGAGCTGCTTCAAGGCAGGCTGGCCACTCGGGGCGAACGCCATCGGCAACCCCATCATGTCCGGCGCAAGCCGGTCACCGCGCGCTGAAAGAGTTGCGCGATCTCATCGTGCGCCACCTCGCGCAGCGCATCGGAAGCCGGGCTGCGGAATTCACGCTTGTCAAAGGGCATGCGAAGCCTCACCACCCAGAGGCCGGGCGGCAGAGACGGCGCGTGCTGGCGCATGGCCGCGCGAATCTGACGCTTGATCAGATTGCGAGTGACCGCTCGCTTGGCATACCGTTTGGGCACGACCAAGCCCAGCCAGTGCCCCTGGATGGGGGGCGCAGCCGGTGGCGTTGAAGATTCATCCACAAGGGCCGGAGGGTTCTCACCCTGGGCTGTGGATAAGTCTGGTGAAACAGGTGGGACAACCGCCTCGCGCGCACTCAACGAAACATGTGCACGAGCAAGCGAAGGCCCGCCGCTCACGTGGTGAGCGGCGAAGTGAGCACTTCGCGAGCGAGGCGCTGTCGCGAGCGCGCGTTCGAAATCGGCCGGTCGCACGATGCGGCCGATCATCGCGGGCTTTAGACCTGGGTCAGCTTCTTGCGGCCCTTGGCACGGCGCGCATTGATGACCGCACGGCCACCACGCGACTTCATGCGAACGAGGAAGCCATGCGTACGGGCGCGGCGGATCTTGGAAGGCTGGTAAGTGCGCTTCATGGTGCTTGAAAACAGGGAGTTGGAAGAGGCTTCCCAGCCGCCTGAGATCAAGCTTTTGTCAAAGCTCTGCCGCAGGCCTGGGGTTGGCCAATCACGGCCCGCCCCCGGTGGCTGCAAGGCTTGCCTGTTGTAGGCGCACGCCGCAGCCCCGATTCGGGAAACCCACTATTAGAGCAAAAAACGCGTGCAGGGTCAAACACTTGCACCGCGAAACGCGGCTGAGCGCGGGGCTTGACCCACGTCGAAAAACTGTGGATAACCACCGCCTTCAGCCGTGATGGCGTGCGTAGAATCCGGCCGCTCGAAAAGAACTTGTCCACAATGAGCCTTGACCTTTGGCAACGCGGTTGCGAACGCCTTGCCACCGAGTTGCCTGAACAGCAATTCGCGACCTGGATCCGCCCGCTGCCGCCGGCGGACATCACCGACGACGGCGAAGCCGCCGTTGCTTCGCTGCGTGTGCCCAATCGTTTCAAGCTGGACTGGATCCGCTCTCAGTACGGTGCCCGCATCGAGACCGTTCTGAGCGACCTGGCCGGCAAGCCCGTCCGGCTGGAACTCAGCCTGGCTCCGCGCGAGCCGATGGGCGGCATGCCGATGCGGCCGCTGAGTGGCGGCCCCCGGGGCACGCTCATCGCCCACGCCAACCAGCCCTTGTCCGCGGCGCAGGTGCTGGCCCGTGCAGCAGCCATGCCCTCACGCGAGGCGGCGAATGCCGCGCACGATGCCGCACGCGCTGCCGCCCAAACGGGTGACACGGCCACGCTGGTTCGCCCCGGCCCTGGCGGTGGCCAGGGTTCGCCCGGCACCGGCCCAGGCGTCCACTTGCCGCCTGCGGCCAACCGGCACCGACTGAACACCGCGCTCACTTTCGACACCCTGGTGGCCGGGCGCGCCAACCAGATGGCCCGCACCGCCGCGCTGCATGTGGCCGGCGCGCCAGGGCAGATGTACAACCCGCTGTTCATCTACGGCGGGGTGGGGTTGGGCAAGACCCACCTGGTGCATGCCGTGGGCAATGCGCTGCTGGCCGACAACCCCAACGCCCGGGTGCTCTACCTGCACGCCGAGCAGTTCATTTCGGACGTCGTCAAGAACTACCAGCGCAAGACCTTCGACGAGCTGAAGGCCAAGTACCACTCGCTCGATCTGCTGCTGATCGACGACGTGCAGTTCTTCGCCGGCAAGGAACGCACCCAGGAAGAGTTCTTCAACGCCTTCGAGGCGCTGCTGGCCAAACGGGCCCACATCATCATGACCAGCGACACCTACCCCAAGGGGTTGGTGGACATCGACGAGCGGCTCACCTCGCGCTTCGATTCAGGTCTCACGGTGGCCATCGAGCCCCCCGAGCTTGAGATGCGCGTGGCCATCCTGTTGGCCAAAGCCCGCGCTGAAAGCACGGTGATGCCCGAGGACGTGGCCTTCTTCGTGGCCAAGAACGTGCGGGCCAATGTGCGCGAGCTGGAAGGTGCCCTGCGCAAGGTGCTGGCCTACGCCAAGTTCAGCCACAAGGACATCTCGATCAACCTGGCGCGCGAGGCGCTGAAGGACTTGCTGTCGATCCAGAACCGGCAGATCTCGGTCGAGAACATCCAGAAGACCGTGGCCGACTTCTACAAGATCAAGGTGGCCGACATGTACAGCAAGAAGCGGCCGGCCTCGATCGCCCGGCCTCGACAGATTGCGATGTACCTGGCCAAGGAACTGACCCAGAAGAGCCTGCCCGAGATCGGCGAGCTCTTCGGCGGCCGTGACCACACCACCGTGCTGCACGCCGTGCGAAAGATCGGCGGCGAGCGGCACAAGAACACCGAGCTGAACCAACAATTGCACGTGCTCGAGCAGACCCTCAAGGGCTGATCTCGAGGTGAACCAGGGCCGTCAGGCCCTCTTTTTTGGCCCTTTGCACCGCCCCGGGCCTCTTGTCAACGTGCAAGCCTGGGGACAACTTTCGAACAACCACCCAGTTACCCACAGGCCCAAGCCGTCGCGAGAAGTTGCTGTCTGTTGGCCCCGTTGAAAACCAGCCCTCGGCACACAGGGTTGCCCAGACGCTAAAGCCTTGAAGAATCAGGCGAAAATGCGCTTTTCCACAGTCGGCGCCCGAGCCTACTAGAACGACTAAGTTCAAAGAGGAAGACATGATTGTTTTGAAAGCCCCACAGGAAAAACTGCTGGCTGCCCTTCAGGCCGTTGCCGGCATCGTGGAGCGGCGCCACACCTTGCCCATCCTGGCCAACGTGTTGCTGCGCAAGAACGGCGAAACGATCGAGTTCACGACCAGCGATCTGGAGATCCAGGTGCGCACCAGTTCGGGGCTGGGTGGTGACGCAGGCAGCCTGTCCACCACGGTGGGTGCGCGCAAGCTGATCGACATCCTTCGCACGCTGCCGAGCGACCAGGTTGTCAGCCTGACCGCCGCAGGCTCCAAGCTGACGCTGCAAGGTGGCAAGAGCCGCTTCACGCTGCAAACCCTGCCGGCCGAAGACTTCCCGCTCGTCAACGAAGCGGTCGACTTCGGGCCCGCCTTCAGCGTGCCGCAGAAGACGCTCAAGGCGCTGATCGACCAGGTGCACTTCGCGATGGCGGTGCACGACATCCGCTACTACCTGAACGGCATCCTGTTCGTGGCTGAGGGCAAGACCCTCACCCTCGTGGCCACTGACGGCAGCCGCCTGGCGCTGGCGCAGGCCCAGCTCGAAACCGACATCCCCAAGCAGGAGGTCATCCTCCCGCGCAAGACGGTGCTCGAGCTGATGCGGCTGCTCAAAGACGGCAAGGAAAGCAAAGACGTCGAAGGCAACACCGCCGATGCGATGATCGAGATGCGCTTCGCTGGCAACCAGGCGAAGTTCAGCTTCTCGGGGATGGAGTTCGTGACCAAGCTGGTCGAGGGCAAGTACCCCGACTACAACCGCGTCATCCCCAAGAACCACAAGAACATCATCACCCTCGGCCGCGCCACGCTGCTGGCCAGCCTGCAGCGCGCCGCCATCCTGACGAGCGAGAAGTTCAAGGGTGTGCGGCTCAACATCGAGCCGGGCGCGCTGAAGATCGCCTCTTCTAACGCCGAGCAGGAAGAGGCCAAGGAAGAAATCGAAATCGACTACGAAGGCCCCGCGATCGAAGTGGGCTTCAACGTCACCTACCTGATGGACGCCCTGGCGAACATCAGCCATGAGATGGTCAGGCTCGAGATGCACGACGGCAGCTCGGCCGCCCTGATCACCGTGCCGGAACAGGAAGGCTTCAAGTACGTCGTGATGCCGATGCGCATCTGACGCATCAGAACCTGATCCAGCCGATTTATTGCGGCGGGCGCGCCCCCTCCCCTGGGGCAGCCCGCTTCGGCGCTTCTAGAGGCCTTCAAAGGCCTTCCAAGCAGTGCCAGTTTGAGTGAATGACATGACCGACTCCCGCGACCTGCCCGAAGACCAGCAACCTGCCAGCCGGCCCGCCGATGCCTCGTCGGCCGGCTACGGCGAAAGCAGCATCCAGATCCTGGAAGGCCTCGAAGCGGTGCGCAAGCGCCCTGGCATGTACATAGGCGACACCTCCGACGGCACCGGCCTGCACCACCTGGTGTTCGAGGTGGTTGACAACTCGATCGACGAGGCGCTGGCAGGCTACTGTGACGACATCATCGTCACCATCCACACCGACAACTCGATCTCCGTCATCGACAACGGCCGCGGCATCCCCACCGGCGTCAAGATGGACGACAAGCACGAGCCCAAGCGCTCAGCGGCCGAAATCGCACTGACCGAGTTGCACGCAGGTGGCAAGTTCAACCAGAACTCGTACAAGGTCTCGGGCGGCCTGCACGGCGTGGGGGTGAGCTGCGTGAACGCGCTGTCGAAATGGCTGCGCCTGACGGTGCGGCGCGACGGCAAGGTGCACCACATCGAATTCGCCAAGGGCGTGCCGCAAGACCGCGTGCTCGAAATGCGTGATGGCTTCGAAGTGAGCCCGATGAAGATCATCGGCGACACCGAGAAGCGCGGCACCGAGGTGCATTTCCTGCCGGATACCGAAATCTTCCAGCAGAACTTCGAGTTCCATTACGACATCCTGGCCAAGCGCCTGCGCGAGCTTTCGTTCCTGAACAACGGCGTCAAGATCCGCCTTGTCGACGAGCGCAACCAGAAGGAAGACAACTTCGCCTACGCCGGCGGGGTGAAGGGCTTTGTCGAGTTCGTCAACAAAGGCAAGAAGATCCTGCACCCGAACATCTTCCATGCCCAGGGCGACAAATCGAGCGACCAGGGCACCAACATCGGCGTGGAAGTGGCGATGCAGTGGAACGACTCGTTCAGCGAGAACGTGCTGTGCTTCACCAACAACATCCCCCAGCGTGATGGCGGCACCCACCTCACCGGCCTGCGCGCCGCGATGACCCGCGTCATCAACAAGTACATCGAAGACAACGAGCTGGCGAAGAAGGCCAAGGTCGAGATCGCGGGCGACGACATGCGCGAAGGCCTGGCCTGCGTGGTGAGCGTGAAGGTGCCCGAGCCCAAGTTCTCGAGCCAGACGAAAGACAAGCTCGTCAGCTCGGAAGTGCGCGCGCCGGTGGAAGACATCGTCAGTCGCCTGCTCAACGACTGGCTGCTCGAGAACCCGAACGACGCCAAGATCATCTGCGGCAAGATCGTGGATGCTGCCCGGGCCCGCGAAGCCGCGCGCAAGGCGCGCGAGATGACGCGCCGCAAAGGTGTGCTCGACGGCATGGGCCTGCCCGGCAAACTGGCCGATTGCCAGGAAAAAGACCCCGCCCTGTGCGAGATCTACATCGTGGAGGGTGACTCCGCCGGCGGCTCGGCCAAGCAGGGGCGCGACCGGAAGTTCCAGGCCATCCTGCCGTTGCGCGGCAAGATCTTGAACGTGGAGAAGGCGCGCTACGAAAAGCTGCTGAGCTCCAACGAAATCCTCACGCTCATCACCGCCTTGGGCACCGGCATCGGCAAGGGCATGGGTGGAGACGATTTCAACCCCGACAAGCTGCGCTACCACCGCATCATCATCATGACCGACGCGGACGTGGACGGCGCCCACATCCGCACGCTGCTGTTGACCTTCTTCTACCGCCAGATGCCCGATCTGGTGGAGCGGGGCCACATCTACATCGCCCAGCCGCCGCTGTACAAGGTGAAGCACGGCAAGGCCGAGCAATACCTGAAAGACGCCCACGCGCTGGATGAATACCTGCTGAAGGTGGCCCTCGATGGTGCCCGCATCGAGCCGGGCGACGGCCGCGCGCCCCTGGCCGGTGCCGAGCTGGCCGAGAAGGCCCAGGCCTACGTGGCCGCCACCAACGTGATCGACCGTCTCTCTGCCTGGATGGACGTGGAAGCCCTGCGCGCCATCAGCGACGGCCTGACGCTGAACCTCGACGACACCGCCAGCGCCGAAGCCAGCGCCATCGCCCTGAAGGCGGCGCTGAACGACGCCGAGGTCGAGGCCGTGTTCGACCAGCGCACCGACAAGCACCTGCTACGCATCAGCCGCCGCCACCACGGCAACATCAAGAGCAGCATCATCAGCCCCGATTTCGTTCACGGCGCCGACTACGCCGCCCTGGCCACGGCCGGCGTCACCTTCAAGGGCCTGCTCACCGCCGACGCGGTGGCCAAGCGTGGCGAAGGCGAAAAGCAGAAAGAGCAGAAGGTGGGCGACTTCCGCGCCGCCATGGCCTGGCTGATGAGCCAAGCCGAAAGCTCAGTGGGCCGCCAGCGCTACAAGGGCCTGGGCGAAATGAACCCTGAGCAGCTCTGGGAAACGACGATGGACCCTGACGTGCGCCGCTTGCTGCGCGTGCAGATCGAAGACGCCATCGAGGCCGACAAGGTGTTCACGATGCTGATGGGCGACGAGGTCGAGCCGCGGCGGGATTTCATTGAGACGAATGCGTTGAGGGCGGCGAATATCGATGCATAGTTGTGTAGGTTCTCAAAAGTCGACCCGAAGTTCTCAAAATGCACCGGCACTGCAGATCCGCCAGGGCCGTACTGCAGGTCAGGATACGTTACCGGCCGCCCCTTCCGTCCTGCGCATGATGGCTGCTGCCGAGGACGATCGGGGCCCCATCAGCGCGCTACGTGCTCTTAGAGCGAACCAATTCTGGAGGTTGACGACGTGAAGATCGAATACGACGTACTAGCCTTTCGTCAGCAAGAGAAGTCCCCCATTCAAGTCGCATTCGTTGCACATTCAGGGGACGTGGTCCGATGGGCCGGTATTCCTCGGAAGTCAGATGAACTACTTACCGGGTATCAGCGGTTTAAGGATCAAGACCGCGTTAACCAGTCAATCGTCCCATACTTCCAGGATCCAAAGAACTGCAGTCCAACTGCGGTAATCCTTGCGCTTCGTACCGATACTGGCATCGGTCGCTGTAAGTTAGAGCCGCAAACCATCGAAACCGGCAAAGTCGTCAGTGCCAAGCTCGTTGTCGAACTCGACGAGGATGCGCTACTAACCGATAAAGTCTTCGAGCAGGCGCTCATTTATGTTAAGGCAAGGCTGCCTCAAGGTACGGAAGATACTCAAGCGCAAGCGGCGGATGACGATGATGACAAGGATTTGGACGCCATAGAAGACCAAGACGCTGAAGTCGACGACGAGAAGGACGAGTCTTCAGTACATCTAGGGAATGAGACTCTTTCAAAAATGAAAGCTCTTCTCGAGGACAAGACTAACTGGACCAATGAGAAGTTCAGAAGCGCGATTATTGACTACGTTAAACCCGCGATGCTCATTGATGGGCAGCATCGAATTGCTGCTGGAGCCAAGTTCGGCGCGAATGGGTTGCCGTTTATGGTTTGTGGACTGTATGACGCCTCTTGGGAGGAGCAGGTCTTTCAGTTTACTGTTGTCAACATAAAGCCGAAAAAGATTCCACCGTCGCTCATCACGTCGATTGCAGCCCTTAGCTTGTCTAAGCAGGAACAAGTGAACCTTGGGTCTAGGCTGAATCAGGCTGGCGTGAAGATGACTGAAGTTGAAATCATGAGCTTGGTCGCTTATGACGATCGAAGTCCGTTCAGCAATCTTATCGATATGGGCGTTGGAAGCAAGGGCGCAAAGGCGGAGCTTCTTGGATATGCTGGCGTTAAGCGAATTGCCAAGGAATGGTTCACGGCAAGACGAAGCTCGTTGGTGCACATTGCAAAGGCGCTCTTCCAAACCGAAAACAACTCGAAAGCGACTGCGGAGTGGCGATCTTCAAAGTTGTGGTTTGAGTTCTTCTGCCATTTCTGGGTCATTGTAAGAGGTCACTACCCAGACGGTCTGTGGAAGAAGAAGGACGGAAACAATTTCTTTGTTGGTGCCAGTCTTTGGGCGCTCCAAGAAGCGTTATTGCTGGAGTGTGACGGGCAGATGAAGTCACATTGGAAAGTGCCCGACGACGTACCACTTGAAGCGCGGTTGGAAGCGCTGAAGAGCGCGTTCTCCGAAGTAGTTAAGACCTATCTGGAATTCATACCGCCTGAGATGTGGACGGTGACTTGGGAGAAGAAGAGCATTGATACCAACCAAGGCCGTGAAGAATTTCGAAAGGTGCTTTCGCTTTTGATTGCCGAGGGCAAGAAGGAAGGTAAGGTATGGAAGAAGTGGAAGCAGAACGAGTGGTTTGATAAGGGCTGACTCCATGGCGGCCGAGATTTTGGATGAATTGGTCGCCGATATTTTATCGAGTGACACACATTTTTTGGATGGACTACATCGACGCTCACCTTCTTTCGCGACGCTCGCTGCGGCGATCATCGATTGGTCCAGAAAACTTGGTAGGCCGGTGGATTCCCTCGCGGCCGGTATAGAGCCATCGTTCCGTCAGTCCATACTATTTTCGCTCATCCCAATAAAGGCGCTCGATCCGGCTAGTGCTGCCAGCTACGAGGCCTTGATTGACGAGCATTTGGGAAATCTAGGTATCACGATTCAGCAGGAACACAAGCGGACTCTCATTGATCTATTGATCAACATAAACCGGCTAAAGGGAATGACAAGCACGCAGGCTCGAGCTAAGACTGCGGGTTTGGCGACTCTCAAGGCTAACGTTAGCTTGTATGAAAAGGTCCTGGAGCGCCAATGTCACCGCTGTGTTTGGTGCGGCGTCGGCTTAGCTAGCTCGGGAGTCGTCGAGAGCCTAGAGCACATGCTTCCAAAACATTTGGGCGATGACCCACCGGAGGGATTGAACTGGGCAATTGCTTGCACGTCGTGCAACTCCGGGAAGCAGGATGCAGTGGTGTGGTCTACTTCCGCGTACGCGTTCGATTACTTCGAACGCAATGACTTCCAAGATCTGCAGAAGATTCGATTAACCCACCGATGGATTGTCCTGTGTCGAGATGGCAGATGCGACAGTTGCGGAGCTCGTCCCAACGAAACGGAGTTGTTCGTCTACAAGCGTGTCGCGACTGGTCTGCCGCTCCCTACAAACAGTTCAAGTATCTGTCTGCCGTGCACTGTCAAGAAGGGCGTATCGGTACTTCCGGTTGAGTGGATTCCAGCTGAGAGTCTGCGAGGCGCACCAGGTACAGTAACCGGTTCTGTTCCACCGTAGGGCTGTGTGTCGGGTTCGTCAGCGTGTACCCAAGTACTTGCATGTTTGTGCAATGTGCTATTCGTACGGCTAACCTCCGAGGATGGGCTCGTGACTCTTGGTACTGGTCAGGTTTGCAGTCGACGATAAGGTGAGATCACCTAATGGCCAGAACTTTGTGAGTCTGAATAGATAACCGCCATCGTGGATTCTCTTGGCAGTAGGCGATTGCTGCGCGCGTGTTTTTTAGCTGCTGAATCCCATCCATGGGTTGTAGCAGTAGGTGGTCAAACGCCGGATCGCCAATGTCATGCGGCAAGAGCCCAGCCTGTGGATAAACAAGCTTTAGCTCATGGCCGCTGCGCTGAATCCAGTCGGCGCCAGCTTTAGGACTCACGCAGATCCAGTCGATGCCCGGAGGCGCGTGTACGGTACCGTTGGTTTCGACGGCAATATCGAAGCCCTTGGCGTGCAATGCGTCGATTAGCTCGCTGTCGACTTGCAGGAGTGGCTCTCCGCCCGTAAGAACAACGTACCGATTGTCTTTCCCGTCGGGCCAAAGCGCCGCGATCTGAAAAGCAAGGTCGTCGGCCTCAGCGAACTTTCCCCCCAGTGTGCCGTCAGTGCCGACAAAGTCGGTGTCGCAGAACTGGCAAACCGCGTTGGCACGATCTTCTTCGCGGCCCGTCCAAAGGTTGCACCCGGCAAGACGGCAGAACACCGCTGGCCGACCAGCGCGTAAGCCCTCGCCCTGCAGGGTGTAGAAGATCTCTTTGACCGAGTACGTCATACCTTCTCTATACCGGCATCGCAGGACCGTCGATCGCCGTTGCAAGGACAGTTCCACATCCGGTCGTCTCGTAAAGGTCGACCCGTGAGAGTCCCGGTAGTTGTGGGCTGGCTTGTCGCAATATCCATGCGGCAAGGCTTGCCGTGTCCGCATCACGAAGATCGTCGATGTAGTGCACCGGCTTATGGTCGAGGGCCTTGAAGACCGGCGTGAAGACCTCTTTCACGTCGCCAAAGTCGATCGTCCAACCCATGACGGCGTCGAGCGGGGCGTTTAAGTGAAGGCGGAGCGTGTAAGTGTGTCCGTGCAAGGTCGCGCGGGGTGAGCCGGTGGGGGCTCGCTTCTGCGCAACTGCACTGTCCATCGTGAACTCTTTCCAGATTCGGTAGTCATGGCCATCGAAGTTCGCACCACAAGAAGCGGTTTCGAAAACGGTGACGCAAGAAAGCTCGGGGAGCTCTTCCTTCAGTTGCTTCCAAATCCAGGCCGAAATCAACTCACTTGTCGGGTTCTCCAGTCCGTCGATCTCGTTCAGGCACTTGTAGTTCAACTGGAAGTGCAATGGCGCCCATAGATCGTCCAGGTGGTCGTAGTCGATGCTGAGCGGTCGGCTGCCCAAGTCCTGGTTGGCATGGACGATGGCCTCAAAGCCGTGACCGTGCATCGTGCCGCACTTGTGGCCCACGGGTACGTTGGGGAGCCGGTGCGCCGCCTGGAACCGAAATCGGCGCCACACGTGCGCCATGCCGTCCCGGTCTAGGTCAACACCTTGATTGGCCGTACTCTGGATGGCCACTCGATCGACGCCGGGGACCTGCAGCCGTTGCCGGATCCATCGCGCAAGGTTTTCGTCCGTTGGCACCTCAAGGTGCTCATTCAGTTGAGCGTAGTTCAGCGGCGCCACAACCTCGTCGAGGCGCTGTCGTAGGGCGTCCACTTCCCCGCCTGGAAAGCTGTTCCAACCCGCGGGCAGCTCCGCATAAACCGTTGCTTGGAAGCTATGGCCGTGCAGCGAGCGGCATCTGTGCCCTTCCGGCAGAACACTGACCTGCCTGGCGGCTTCGAATCGGGCAGTGGCCACTGTCAAGACAAATGGGACGGTCATGCTGTTTTCCTAACAGACGCGTAAGCGTCGAAGCCGGCCTTGCGCAGTTCGCAGGCGGGGCATTCGCCGCAGCCGTAACCCCACGCGTGTTGAATGCTTCGATCGCCTCGATAGCAGGTGTGTGTGTGCTCGGTGATGATGTTCACAAGCTCACTGCCCCCGAGGGATTCGGCCATCGCCCACGTTGCCGCCTTGTCGATCCACATGAGCGGGGTCTCAACCAACATCGGGCAGTCCATACCAAGGCTCAGCGTGACCTGCAGAGCTTTTAGCGTGTTGTCCCGGCAGTCTGGATAGCCGGAGTAGTCGGTCTCGCACATCCCGCCGACCAGAACCTCCAGCCCACGCCGGTAGGCCACCGTGGCCGCGAACGTGAAGAACAGCAGGTTGCGCCCAGGAACGAAGGTGTTCGGAAGCCCGTTCGCCTGCATCTCGATAGCTTTATCCTGGGTCAGCGCCGTATCGCTGACCTGGCCAAGGATCGAGAGGTCAAACATGTGGTCGTCTCCAAGCTTCTCAGCCCAGTGCGGGAAGGCGGAGCGAATCTCCTTGAGGACTGTCTTCCGACACTCCAATTCGATTGCGTGTCGCTGACCGTAGTCGAAGCCAATCGTCTCTACGTGCGTGTAGCGGTCCAGTGCCCATGCCAGGCAGGTCGTCGAGTCTTGGCCGCCAGAGAACAGGACGAGCGCTTTGGAGTTCATGGCATGTCATCCGTTCGAGACCTTGCGCGGCTTGCGCAGGGCCTTCTTCAGAGCCGCAATGAGGTAGCGGGTGAGCAAATCGATGTCACTTGGGGTGTTCTGGACGCCGTTCCACGGACGGATGTCGGTCTCGGAGAACTGCCACTGCCCGCTGGTCCAAGCCGTATAGGCTTTGAGTGCCTCTAGCGCGGGCTCGAACTGGTGACGCTGGGTGGCCCCTTCGCTGTAGTACAGGCGGTCCATCACCATTCCCATGGCCACCAATCCCGCTCCATGGACGAGGCGGGAATGACGCGGCGTCATGCCAACCCACTCGGGTCCAAAGACCGACTCGACGGCGGCAAAGAACTCACTAACTACGTGGTACGCGTGATCCTCTCTGTTCTCGTACTGGATGAAGTCACGGATGGCACCATCCGAGGCTGAATTCATCACCACCTTCTGCATGGCGATGTCGCTGAGGACGCCGCCAGGATTTGTGTGCTGCCGTATGGATCCTTGCAACGACGAGCCGGGCGTGAAGTTCAGACGGTCAACGATGCGGGCGGAGAACTTGCGTGCGGTGAAGCGTTCGGGCAAGCCGTCTACCTCGGGTAACAGTTCATAGATCAGCGTCTTAGGCAGCGGCCGGGTGTTGTTGATGAGGACGAACTGCTGCCTCAACTCGTTGTAGTCTTTGCAAATCAAGGCCGACACGAACACCTGAAAGTCGCCCTTGCTGATAGCCGAAAGCGCCGTCAACCGCTGTTGACCGTCCACTACGAAGCCGGGCTTCGCGCCCCTCTCGACAATGATCTCTACGTCAAGGACGCCTGCCTTCTCCTTGGTAATGCGCGCGCCCTCGATGAAGGCAACGATGACTGCATTCGGCAGGAGCGCGTCGCTGCGGGATAGGTAGTCGCGAATCTCCTTGATGTGTGAGGCGATCTGGTGGCGCTGGAAGCCGTGGAGTTCGCCGCCCTCCTTGCGTGCGACGCGCTCGATCTCCGAGAAGGCCAAAACGTCATGCGGATTGGCGGCGAAAACGAAGACGTCATGGCCGGGTGCTTGCGTGGCACGGATGGCCTTGAAGTGGTAGGTGGTCATGGCGCTTGGCGCAGCGTGCGCTGTACGTGCCGGTGGTAGGCGCCTAGGTTGTGGAAGCCGCGCCGGCGGTTGTGGTTGTTGGAGCGGAAGATGATCACTTCGACCCCCACCTTGCGGCAGATGTCGCACGTGCAGCGCTTCCAGGGCGCTACCTCTAGGGTTTCGTCTAGCGCCTGGTGGGTGGCCGCCAGCTTTGCCTCGCGCTTGGCTTCGTCGCTGTAGAGGGGCGTCTCAATGGCGCGGTGATAGGCCATCACGGCTTTGGCCGTTAACTTTGCGTTCTTGTCGCCGGTGTCGAAGCCACGCAGCGCTTCCAGCGCTTTGGCTTCAAGGCCGGCCAACACCTCTGGCTTATACAGGCCTTCCTTGATGCCCTTCATGAGACGATGGCTACCCAGGGTCTGTGGCACGCGGATCGCCGTGTAGTACGCCATCTTGCCGCTGGGTTGCTCGAGGTAGTAGTTCGCTTTTGCGTCTTTAAAAGCGCGGATCAGTGGGGACGTTGAATCAAAGCTCGTGATGCCGAAATCGGTGAACTCGTCGATTGAGTCCGCCTTGGCGAACCCCAGGATGTGAAGCTGGGTGTCTGGTTTGATCCGGTCTCGGATCGCGCGTACGACGGCCTTGATGGCAGGTACCTTCAAGGGAACCATGCCGCCGATTGCGAGGTATGTGTAGCCCATGGCTTCCAGGCTTTGCGCGGCCTGCGCCATGCTGGCTGGTGACCATCCTTGCACTGGCCCAATAGGGACGAAGGGAAAGTCGCTGGCCTTCGATATCTCAATAAACCGCTTGGCGTTGTCCAGGGTGATCTGATACCGCTCCTGCACTCCCGCGACGTGCCTATCGGCGTCGGAGCCGACCAGATTGCCTGGCGCCTTGGGAATCTTCGGGTCGTTCAGATCACAGTCGAAGATGATGTGGTCGGGTGCAACGCCATGGGTGAATTCGGCTTCGTCGTAGAAGTCGAAGACCTCCCTTGGCGTGAAGGGCGGCCGTACCAGGTCGGCATAGGCGAAGGCTCCACAGTCGCCCATGATCATCATGTCTTTGAAGCGCGGCCCGCCGAAGCGCAAGTACCGGCGCACACCGTCGCGCAACATGCGTTGCTCTTGTGCCGTGCTGTACCGGACCTTCGACTTCGGTACGCCTGGTGCCTGTCGGACAGCACTGATGGACACGAGCAAACCGTCGTAAGGCGGCTCGGACATTAGTTCATGGGCGTAGACGTCAGTGTGATTCTTATCTCTGCCAACTGAGTAACGTTCTTCGGCGAAATCGAAGTCGGCATCGACGAAATCCTGGGTGTCCGCGTAGAGGAACTTCATCGTCTACTTTCTGTGGTGTATGCGCGGACCAATGCTTCTTGCAGCCGCCTGATGTCGCGAGGCGTGTTTTGGATCTCGTTCCAGGCCAGACCGAGCGCCTCCCAGGTGCCTTTAGTCCACCGACAACTGGGCGCAATCTTCGCCAGTTCGCGTTGGACCGTCTTCTGGTCTTCCTCAGCAGCGGATAGCTTGGCGAAGATGCGGTCCATCAGCACACCCATCGCCTCAATGCCCGCGGAGTGCATCAGTCGGCTGTGGCGCGGGTCCTTACCCCATGCTTCAGGAAAGGTCGCTTTGACTGCGGACCAGAACACACAAAGAAGGCGGTACATCGACTCCACATCCGGGGCCTCTCTCCCGGTGGCCTTGTAAGGCGCTAGCGCTCCCAAAGGATTGTTCATGCTGTTCTTGATCATGGTGATTACGGCCGTGTCCGTGATCACCGACGTTGAGGAGGCCTTGTCCGAGGGGCGCTTGATCAGCCTGAAGAAAGGCGATGAAGCATCTCGATTGAGAAGGCCGCAGATTTCCGAAGGCACCCTACGAGAGCTAAGGTCGCGAGGCAGCAGGATTCCGCCAGTTTCGGGAAGCAACTCGTTGATCAGGCGGCTGGGGAGGGGCTTTGCCTTGTTCACCAGGATGAACTGCTCCCGCTGAACTTCTAGGTTGTCGGAAACAAAGCCGACAACTGGCACGGGGATGTCTTGCTTGCTGGCCTGTGCGAGTGCAAGGGACCTTTGTTGCCCGTCCACGATCCAGGCAACGCGCTTCCCTTCTTGGTAGACCGGGATAGTCAGTGTTCCGCTCTGCGCGATCCCTTCATCGCCAATCGGCTTGGTGCCGCGCGATGCAGAAAAACGAACCTCAGGAGACATCGCGAGAATGATTGCGTTCGGAAAGAGAACGGCGCCCTGATTCAGATACTCCACAATGCCCCGCACGTGATTGCGGATCTCAGGTCGCTGGAATCCCTTGAGCGAATCACTGTCGTCTCTCTCAACGCGCGATATGTCAGCGACCTTGACGATGTCGGCTCCGCGGATGAAGAACGCGTAGACGTCCAACCTATCGCCTTGCTGTGTGTGCAGGGCTCTCACAACGATTTCGGACTTGGCGCGACTCATGGAACTTCCTCCGGACCGCACTCCTGTTGCACTTGCCGCCAGAGATCACGGAACCTTCCCTGCTCACAGGCAATATTCCGTTCGTCCCTTAAGCGTCGCAGGAGCCTGCTGACGCCGTGGCTGCCGGACTCTCCAAAGGATCTAATGGCAGAGCAGATCTCGTCATCGGTCGCGCGAACGCGTGCCTTTGTCGCGGGCGGTTGATGTCGGCTCAGTGCATGAAGGACTGCAGACCTACCCTCGGCAAGGGAGAGTTCTTGGCCATGCAGCACCTCGACAAAATGGCGTAAGGCACGTTGTGCGAAGTCGGTTCGCGTCCCTGCGTGCCCTTCCACATCATTCAACCGGTCGTCATATGGCAACACGCAGTCGGCAATGCGGAGTTCCAGTTGGCGGGCGCCGGCGAGGCTTGTGAAAACTCTCAGGCGACGCAGTTCTTGGGCCGTCAGGTCACCGAGTTCTGGCCCAACCATTTGAAGGTACGTCGAAGGAAGCGCGAGAAGAACCAGCGCGTCCTGTCTTCGCCGCAAAAGACGCGCGACAGCGCCTGGACTTCCAAGCTCAGCGCACAACGCCGCCCACCAGTCTGCTGCCGAGGCATCAAAATGAGCCAGCATGGCAGCGATGCTTCCTTCGCCATCAGCGATCGTTAGGGCGTAGTTGGGAAGTAGCGCTGTGTTCGAGACGAGGCCGAACCCAGCCGAGATAACGTAGAGGTCTCCCTGACAGGACTCGGCTGCGACGGCGGCGTCCCTGAACGAGCGACCGCCGTATAGCTCGCCCGCGGCCGCAACGGTTGGCCGCCCCCGCGTCAGCCGCACCCACTGACCTGCGAGGTCTCGGACCGAGGCTGCGTGCTTGATTTCCGCGCTGCTGATCACCTGTTCCCTGCTTCGCTTGCGTGCTGTGCAGTTGGTGATGACGATAGGCGGTTCGTGTCGAAACTGTCCGCTCATCGTCAAAGATTACCACGCAGTTATTCGCCTCTCAGGAGATTGTACGTGAGCAGTAACCGGTCCGACTTAGATGGTGAACAGATGCAGATTGCAAGATCTCAAGCGACGGATAGACCCGTAGTTGGCGCCGCAATGACTTCCCCTTAGGGCAAGAGCTCCGCGTCGGCACACGTATTGGGACCGCCGAGGTTTGAGGGCGGTCTCCGCCGCTTCCTGTAGTCACGTCGCTAGCTTGCGCCATGCCACTTTGCTAGGCGGCGGACATCTGGGCCTACTGCGCGCTCGGTATGCGCGAGTCTCCCTTCGTGTCTTTCAACACGGTGCCCATCGCGTCGGCGATTCGCTGCAATACGTCTTGGGGGGCGCTGACCTCGCAGATCTTCCGGCCGAATTGAACCAGCTCTTCGGTCGTCGGGTAGGCCTTGCTTCCATGCCTTCCGGCAAAGAGCTTCAGCGCCAGCGTGCGGTCTTCCAGCTCAGGCCCGCCGCCGTAGCGCTGGTAGCGGTATATCGACGTGGTGACCACGTCGAACATGGGTGAGAGCCAGGCTTCGCCGGCCGAGCGGTAGAGCACGCCGAAGTTCTTCAGGTGGCCGTCGCCATTGCCCTGAGAATTTTTCCGGCGAGCGGCGTGTTTGTGGGCTGAGGCTACTCTTCTGAAGAAAAAGTTGGATTTGCTGGTGATTCTGGCGATAATTCTTATGTCCTGACGATTCTTCTGCCCCGCCTCAACCACCCACGATATGAGTGACGTCGGCTACGCCTGGATTCAGAACGCCATCGGCGCCCCCGATTTCCTGGGCAGGGAGCGCGCCAGGCTGGCGCCGGTCAGCCGCATCGAGCAACTGAACGACGGCACGCTTCTCGTGCCGCGCAAGCTGGCGCCAGAGCAGACGTTTCTTCACCAGGCCCTGTTCGCCATCAAGCATGAAGGGGTCAGGCTGGGCCTGCTGCTCAGCGCGCTGCGCCGCATCCCGCCGGCTGAGCTGGTGGCGTGGGTTCAGGCCACGCCCAACAGCCTTTACGGCCGCAAACTGGGGCACATGTGGGAGCGCCTGCACCAGCAGCACTTGCCTGGCCTCGATGACCCGCGAGTCGCGTCGGCCTATGCACCCTTGTTCGACCCCGAGCAACATTTCGTGGGGCAGAGCCAGCGCGATGCCCGCTGGCGCATCGAGTTCAATGGGCTGGGCGAGCTGGATTTCTGCCCGGTGGTGCGCAAGACCCCGGCGTTGTTGGCGCTGATCGAGCAAGACATCCTGGGACAGACGCAAGACTTCGCTCACGCAGTGGGCGAGGCGATGCTGGAGCGCACCCTGAACCGGGCGTACCTGAGCGAAACCGAGGGCTCGTTTGCCATCGAGGGCGAGGCCCCCACCCATGACAAGGCAGCCGCGTTCGCCGCACTGCTGCGCCGCGCCCACGAGCAACGCCCGCTGACCGAAGAGCTGTTAGTGGAATGGCAGAACGCGGCCATCTCCAACCCCTTCGACAAGGCGGTGCAGTTCCGCACCGAGCAAAACCGTCTGCAACGCGATGTGCCAGGCGCAGCCGGCGTGACGTATGTGCCGCCCGAGCCGGAGTTGGCCGCGGGCTTGATGAATGGCCTGATGAACTTGGCCAACCAGCGCCCGGCGGAGCTTGACCCGTTGGTGCATGCGGCGGTGGTGTCGTTAGCCTTCGTGTTCATCCACCCCTTCATGGACGGCAACGGGCGCTTGTCTCGCTTTCTGATCCACCATTGCCTGGGCCAATCGGGGCGCTTGCCACCGCAGTTTCTCTTGCCCATTTCGGTGGCGATGAAGAAGCATGAGACCGAGTACCTGCAAGCGCTGACGGCGTTCAGCCGGCCTGCACGCCAGCTCTGCCAGGTGAAGTGGGCCGGCGACGAGCACTACACCTATGCCTGGGCGCCGGAGTCAGACACCTGGTTCCGAACGATGGATCTGACCGAGGCTGTCACCTTCACCCTGGCCATGGCGCAGGCGTCGCTCGACACGCACATGCGTGAAGAGGTGGAGTTCCTGGGGCTGTTTGACCGGGTCAAGCGCCACATCAACGATCGTTACGACCTGCGCGGCAGCGACCTGGCCACCTTGATCGTGACGATCTTCCAGCAGGGGGGCACCCTCTCCCGCAACCGGCGCAAGCGCTACGCAGATCGCGTGCAACCGCATGTGCTGGACGCCATTGAAGAAGCCGTGAGCCAAGCCATGCAAGGGCAGGCGCTGGGTGAAGACGAGCCGGGTTGAGCACGCGCATCAAGGAGGCCTCGATTGGCGCTGCACTGATAGCACCACCTCGAGCGCGAGATCTGCGCGCACCTGGCTGCATGACGAAGAATGTTGGAACGAACTATGTCGTGGCCGCCTTGCCGCCTGCCGCCGGCCTCGTCCGATAGAACGTCATCGGCTGCGCCTTCAGCTCTTTCAGCACGTTCTTGCGCATCGCGCCGACCACATGCATCTCGCAGGGCTTGCAGTCGAATTTCAGCGTGAGCTTGTCGTCGCCGTGCTGCAGCACCAGGGGCTCGGCGCGCACGGTGCCTTGCACGCCGGTCACGCCCTTGGCTTGCTTGGGGCAGAGGCTCAGTGACCAGCGCACGCAGTGCTTGGTGATCATCAGGCTCACCTCGCCCAGCTCTTCGTGGCTTTCGTAGGCGGCGCCGATGAGCTTCACGCCGTGGCGGGCGTAGAAGTGGGCGGCTTGCTGGTTGTAGACGTTGGCAAGGTAGCTCAGCGTGTCTTCAGGGTAGGGCACGGGGGGCTCCACCGGGGCTGAGCGGGGCAGGCGCACGAAGGCGCGTTCGCGTTCGGCTTCGAGGGCGGCCACGGCGTCGCGGCGCAGGGCATTGAGCACCGAGGTGGGCAGGAACCAGGGTTGCTTCATGGCCAGGCGCACCCGGCGTGCTTCGAAGATGGTGTTGCCGAGCTTCGCGAGCTGTTCTTTCAGCTGGGCTTCGGCTTTGGCGGCGTCGCGGGCGGGTTCGTGCGCATGGGTGATGCGGGCGCCTGCGCGGTGGCCGTCTTCGTCTTTCAAGGCGAGCTCGAAGCCATCGGCGGTTTGGGCGAGGGTGAGGTCAATGGCGATGCGGCGCTCGGCCGAGGGTTTGCTGAGCAGCCGTTCCCAGGCCATGTCGCGGTTGCGGAAGATCGGTGCATCGCGCCGCAGGTCTTTCAGCTCGCTCATCGGCTTGCCTTCAGGCATGTTGGGCATGACGCGCCAGAGCGTGGGGCCTAACCTCTCGGTGGTGTTGATCGGCACGCCCTGCAGCTCGCCTTGCCTGTCCCACCAGGTGAGGGCGTCGCCGTTGTGCAGCTCGGTGCGCTGGTCGCCGGTGTCGATGTCGAAGTGATCGTTGGCCACCTTGGCGATGTGGCCGAGGGGCAGGCCCACGTGCTTGGGGCTGTCGAAGGCGCCGATGTCGATCTGGCGGCCGTTGACGAAGTAGTCGGTGCCGCCGCGGTTGTAGGCCTGCTCGGGGTTGGGCGTGAAGTTGAAGGTGCATCGCCCGCTCGCGGCGCGCTTGAATTCGCTGCGGCGTTCGAGCAGTTGGTCGAGCAGCAGACGGTAGTGGGCGGTGACGTTCTTCACCGTGGCCATGTCTTTGTAGCGGCCTTCGATCTTGAAGCTGCGGATGCCCGCATCAACCAGCGCCTCCAGGTTGGCGCTTTGGTCGTTGTCTTTCAGGCTGAGCACGTGCTTGTCGTGGGCAATGATGCGGCCCTGCGCATCGCTCACGGTGTAGGGGAGGCGGCACTCCTGGCTGCAGCTGCCGCGGTTGGCGCTGCGGCCGGTGTGCGCGTGGCTGATGAAGCACTGGCCGCTGTAGGCCACGCAGAGCGCGCCGTGCACGAAGAATTCGAGCACCGCGTCTTGCACTTGATCGCGTATGGCGTGAATTTGGTGCAGATCCAGCTCGCGCGCCAGCACCATCTGGCTGAAGCCCACGTCTTGCAGGAAGCGGGCTTTTTCGGGGGTGCGGATGTCGGTCTGCGTGCTGGCGTGCAGCTGGATGGGGGGCAGGTCCAGCTCCAGCAAGCCCATGTCTTGCACGATGAGGGCATCCACGCCCGCGTCGTACAGCTGCCAGGCCATCTGGCGTGCGCCTTCCAGCTCGTCGTCGCGCAGGATGGTGTTCAGCGTCACGAAGATGCGGGCGCCGAAGCGGTGGGCGTGGCGCACCAGGCGGCCAATGTCTTCAAGGCTGTTGGGGGCCTTGTCGCGGGCGCCGAAGCCGGGGCCGCCGATGTAGACGGCGTCGGCGCCATGGTTGACGGCCTCGATGCCGATGTCGGCGTCACGGGCGGGGGCAAGCAATTCGAGATCTGGGCGCAGCATGGCCGAAAGTGTAGGTTCGGCGGCCGGCGGCCGGCGGCCGGCGGCTGGCGGCGTGTCAGCGCGGTGGCGGGCACGGGCGTTGCCAGAGGGTGGCGCCGGCCTTCCGGCGTAGGATGCCGTGCGCATGACCCGTCTTTTCTCCTGGCCCTTGATCTCGCTGGCGCTGTTGCTGGCGGCACCGGCTGCCCCGGCGGCAGACGAGACCCCGTTCTACCGGCGCGCCGCCTCGTGCGTGGCCGTGCTGGAGCGTGATGCCGTGGACATGGCCGGCCGCTACAAGGCCGGCGATCGCAGTGTGAAGCCGGGCCTCGTTCGGCTGACTGAGCAGGGCTTTGCGTTCATCGGGCGGGCCTATCTGCGGGGCTTGCGCAAGGCCGAGGCCGACAAGCTGATCGACGAGGCGAAGGCCACGCAGAAGACGATGACCGCCGAGGCGCTGGTGCAGTTGTCCACCGGCTGCCGCGCCGAAGGGGCGAAGCTTTATGCCGATGCCAGTGGGCTGGAGCAGATGATCGTGTCAAACCGCGCCAAGGCGCGGGTCGACAAGCTGTTGAAGTAGGCCGCCTGCGGCCTCCCGAGGCGCCTTGTGGACCCTTGCGGGGCCGGGGGGCGAGCCCAGGCCGTCAGTTCACGACGAAGACGACCGCGGTGCGCGCAGGCACGGTGACCATGCCGGTGCTTGCGTCGAAGCGGGCTTCGGCGGCGCGTTGGTCGGCTGCATTCGGCGATTGGTGCACCGGGTGCAGTTGGAAGGGCTGGCCCTTCATCGCGTCGGCTGAGAGGCTGTGCGCCACCTTGTCCACGTTGACGAAGTAGGCGAGCTTGGCAAAGCCGGCGCCCGGGTAGCCCACGCCATTCAGCAGGCCCCCGATCACCGTGGGCTCTTGGCTGGAGCCGGTGTTGAGGAACTGCAACCGGGCCTTGATGTCGTCGGCGGTGCGCAGGCGCAGCAGGGTGCTGCTCTGGCGGATCTTGAGCAGATCGCGGAAGACATCGCGCGTCCAGCCGATCTCGCCCGCCGAGGGCTTGATCAGCGGGTTGGCCAGGCGCGGCTGGATCATCGACCACTCGTTGCCGTTGTCGCGCTGCATGGGCAGGCCGACGCCGAAGTTGTTGTCGGCGTAGCTCCAGTCGAGCTTGTTGAACCAGTCGCCTGAGTCGTAGCTGTTGCGGTCCATCGACTTGCTGCGCTGCGTGTCGACACCGGCGTGGAAGTAGGCCACGCCTTGCGCGAAAGTATTGAGCGCAGCACCCAGCATCTGCACGCGGGCCCGGTCTTCTTTGGTGGTGGCCAGCGGCAGGCGGTAGGCGTTGATGTCGAAGAAGGTCTGGTTGTCGTGGTTCTCGAAGTAGTTCACCACCTCGGCGGGGTCGATCACCCAGCCGGCCGGGATGCCGCCGACGTCGATCTGCTCGAGCGGCAGGGTGGCGTCCCAGTGTGTGGTCATCGTGTAGCTGCGGATCGAGCCGGCCAGGCTGGCCTTGATCACGTCGCCCAGCCACATCAGATCGGCCTTCGAGCGGCCTTGCCCCAAGTCGTTCGCGTCGTACCACAGGCCGTTGACATAGCCTTGGTTCGAGATGAGCGCGGTGCCTGAATCGCAGCAACCGCCACCGCGCACGGCATCGCGGATCAGCGGGTTGAAGCTGCCGATGCCGCTGCCGTTGAGCGAGAGCATTTCGGCCTGCACGAAGCGTTGGCCGTTGGCCACTTCGCCGAAGTTCCAGCCTTCGCCGAGCAGTTGCACGTCGCGGCCGGCGGCTACCTTCACCTTGGCCTTCAGCTCTTCCATCACTGATCGCGGCTGGTGGCCCATGATGTCGAAGCGGAACGAGCTGACGTGGTAGTCGCGCGCCCAGGTGATGACCGAGTCGATCATCAGCTTGCCCATCATGCGGTTCTCGGTGGCGGTGTTCTCGCAGCAGGTTGAGCGCTCGATGTCGCCGGTGGCATTGAGCCGGTGGTAGTAGCCGGGCACCACCTTGTCGAGCACCGAGTGGTCGTTCTGGCCCGAGGCGCTGGTGTGGTTGTAGACCACGTCCATGCCCACGCGCAGGCCGGCGGCATTCAGGGCCTTGACCATGCGGCGGAACTCGATGATGCGGGTGGCTCCGTTGGCCACCGAGCTGGCGAACGAGCCCTCGGGCGCGGTGAAGTGGAAGGGGTCATAGCCCCAGTTGAAGCAGTCTTGCCCGGCGGTGGCGGCCACGGCGGCTTGCTGGTCGGCCGAATCGGGTGCACCGCTCGGGCTGGGGGTGACGCAGCCTTTCTCGGGCACGCTGGCCAGGTCAAATGCGGGCAGCAGGTGCACATCGGTCAGGCCGGCGGCGGCCAGGGCCTTCAGGTGCTTCATGCCGTTCGAATAGCTGTCGGTGAAGGCCAGGTACTTGCCGCGGTGCGCTTCGGGCACGGTGAGGTCGTTGGCCGAGAAGTCGCGCACGTGCAGTTCGTAGATCGACATGTCCGGCGATACGCTCACCGTGTCGGGCGGGCGGCTGGCGTCCCAGCCCGCGGGCTTGAAGCGCTCGCTGTTCAGGTCGGCCACGTAGCTGCGGCGGCTGTTGCCGGAGAGGCTGAGCGAGTAGGGGTCGGTGACGAGGTTGCGCACCACGCCGACGCCTCGCACGAAGACGCGCACTCCGAAGAGGTAGTAGGCGCCCGAGAGGTCACCAGGGCGGGTGATGCTCCAGATGCCGGTGGTCGCATCGAAGCTCATCGCCTCGGCGCTCGCGGCAGGGTCGGCCGCATTGGGGTACAGGTACAGCGCCACCTGCTGGGCGGTGGGCGCCCAGAGCTTGAAGGTGGTGCTGCCGTTGGCCACGGTGGCGCCCAGGTCGGGCACGTTGTAGGCGGCGGCGTACAGGTCATCCAGCGCGCCGGCCAGCTGGCCGGTGGTGGCGTTCTGCACCTTGCCGTTGGCGTCTTCCTGCACCAGCACCAGCTGGCGGGTGTGCAGGGTGCCCAGCGCCGGCAGGTCGGCATCGCGCACGGTGAACACCGAGCCGTTGCCGACGTACTTGAAGCGCAAGGCTGCGTCAGGCGGCACGGGGCCGGTGAAGGCATCGAGGGTGATCGCGCCATCGGCGCCGGTGACGGGTTGGTCCTTGGCGACCTGGATCTGGCCGTTGGCCGAGTGGTAGAGCTTGACCACGCCGCTGCTGTTGACGCGCGGCCACTTGATGAGCCGCTGGGTCAGCCAGACGGCGCGGGCGTCGGTGGTGGAGACCGAGCGGAGATCGGGCGTGGCGATGTAGACGGTCGGGTCTTGTTCGATGAGCCAGACTTGCCCGACCTGGTTGCTGATGTTCAACCCCGCATAGTCGATGCGGATGTTGTTGGCCCTGCCGTCCTTGTCGTTCTGGTTGGGCGGCATGCCATGGATGATGAATTCCAACGACGTCTTACTCGAATCATTCTTCGGGTTGATCACCGGGATGTCGAAGACGACTTCGCCCGTGCCCAGGGCATAGCCGGGCATCTGGTCGAAGGCGACCGGTGCGTTCCAGTTGTCGATCGCCACGCCGGGCAGGCGGGCGGCATCAAGGCCGCTGCCATTCCACAGGTGCAGGCCCCAGGCGGCGTAGTCGTTCGCATAGCGCAGGTAGTGCACCCGCACCGTGGTGATGTCGGGCGGGCCGCTGTCGAACGGGTTCTTCAGGTAGGTGGTGCCGTCGCCCTCGATGCGCCAGATCTCATTGGTCTGGCCGGCTACCAGTTGGTAGCTCTGGTCGGCACCGCCGTGGTCTTTGGTGTCGCCCTTGTGGAAGAGGTAGCCCACGGTGCCAGAGTCGGCGGCCAGCGGCACGTCGTAGACATTGCCGAAGCTGTCTGTGGCGCTGGCGTTCCAGCCGCTGTTCCAGCCGGGGTCTTTGGCGGCGCCCCAGGTGTGGATCTGCCAGCCGGCGTAGTCGCTGCTGCTGCGGTGGTAGTGCACCTTCAGCGTGGTGGCGTTGGCCTCCTGCGCCTGGGCCGAGCGGCTCGCCGGGGCGGCCACGAGCACGCTTTGCGCCTGTTCGCTGTTGGCCGCTTCGAGGCTCAGGTCGTCCGCCGCCGGCTCACCCGAGCCGCCGCAAGCCGCCACCAAAGCGACCACACCGGCCGCCGCCACCTGCTGCACCTTGCGCAGCCACACCCGCCACTTCGCATCCATGCCGGTCTTTCTCCAAGACAAACGATGACCGGCCAGAGTCGATGCTGGGCCGGTTCAAGCAGGCGCGATGCTAGTGGAGTAAAACTACATCAACGAGATGGGATTTACCCGACGGGTTTCATGTAGTTTTGCTGTAGTTGTATGCCGGTTTTCAGATTGGCGTGTAGTGGGAATACAAAGACAGGGTGGTCGATCTACTCGACGCGCGGCGTGGGGCGACGCGATTCGAGGCTGTAGAAGATGAGGTTGGCCAAGCCGAAGCCGATCGGGATCAAAGCCCAGGTGGCGCTCTCGATGCTGCGGTTGATGGCCAGCGCGGCGCCCACCCCCAGCCCGACGAGCAGCCAGATCAGGCCGCGGCGCAGGAAATCAGCCGTGCCGAGCGAGCGGGCCTCGCGCACGCCCTTGCTGAAGAAGGCGTCTGGCAAGGGGGGCACTTCCATGCCGCGCTCGATGGCGAGCAGGCGCTCTTTGTGGTGCAGCTCGAAGATGTCGCGCTTCTTCCGGTAGTCGACCCACAGCGCCAGCATGGCGATGCCAATGCCCATCACGATGGCGACGATGGGGATGAGGAAGGGCATGATGTGGCGCAGTTCAGCGACGTCGTTGTTCATGAGGGGCTCGTGTGTGTGGGTTGTGACGATGCTGTTGATACCGGCGGGTCGCCGGGTCGGTTTCATCCGCGCCGATGAAATGTTGGTTCGGCACGGTGAAACCGAAGACGATGCAGCCGGGTATCAAGCAGGATGCCCCTGGATGCGCCACCCATCTTGAACGCCCCGACGACCCGGGGCCAGGCGCCTGTGCCAGCCGACGCGGGGCGGCGCGATGACGACCTGGTGGCCTTGCTGTCGGGTGGTCAGCGCGAGCTGGCGTTTTCGCGCCTGGCGGAGCGCTACGGCACCAAGGTGTATCGCCTGTGCCTCGCGATGCTGCGCGATCCCGCACGCGCCGAAGAGGCGGCACAGGACGCGCTGCTGCGGGCCTGGCGATCCAGCGTGAGCTACCGGCCCCAGGCGGGCTCGCTGTCGACCTGGCTCTACGCCATCACCCGCAACCGCTGCCTGAGCTTGCTGGAGAAATCGGCGCTGCCGGCCGTGTCGATGAGCGACGAGGCGGTCGAGGCCGAGGCAGCGGCGCTCGCCGCACCGCAGCCCCATGAACTACACGCGGATGCCGAGGCGGTGCTGCGTGAGCTGGTCGAGGCGCTGCCAACGTCGCAACGCCTGGCATTGACGCTGTATTACTACGAAGAACGTTCCGTGGCCGATGCGGCCGCGATGCTGGGCCTGCCGGAGGCGACGGTGAAGACCCATTTGCACCGTGGCCGGCAATCGCTGCGTGCCCGCCTGGCCGAGCGTGGCCTGGCCGACCCGGCGTTGTGGCTTTGAGGCCGGTGGCGGGAAGCGAAAGGAATGGAAGCGATGAACACCGACCCCTCTCAGGACGACACCTTGGGCCCGAACGAAGCCGTGCTGGATGCCGCGCTGGACCGCACGTTGGCGCGGGTGTGGCAGCCGCCGGCGGTGCCGGTGGGCTTTCAGGATCGGCTGCGTGCCGCTCTGGCCGACGAGGCGGCACTGGACCTGGCCCGGCAGCGCCGCGAGTTGGAGGCCGAGCGGCAGGAGCAGCTGGCCGCCTTGCAGCGGGGGTACGTGCGCATGAAGCGGGATGTGCTGGCGTTGGCGCTGGCGGTGGCGTTCACCGCCGGGGCGGTGATGCACTGGGCGATGCCGTGGCTGCGTGACGCCGCGGGCGTTGACCTGGATCGCTGGTCGCCCATGCTGGCCTTGCTGGGCGGGCTGCTGGTGGCAGGGGCGGCGTGGGTGCAGCGTTTCGGGTGGCCGGTGTTGCCGATCACGCGCCGCTGGTTGCGCACATGAGCGGGGCGATGCGTGGAACGACGGGTGGGCTGACGAATGCGGCAGGGCGCCGCACCGTGGCGCTCAATCCATCGGCCAGGGCAGCTCGCGCGGCAGCTTGATGGCGGGCGTCGGGCTGGCGTGGGCGGTGCCACCGGCATCCGCGGCGCGCCACCACGGCGAGACGGTTTCCGCCCGGCTTGGCTCCACCGGCTCGCCCAGGCGCGGCATCACGAGGGGCACCTGCAGGCCGGGCGCTCGCGCCAGCAGGGTTTCGGCCGGCTCGTCCCACGGGTGCAGCGCGAGCGCGAAGGTGCCCCAGTGGATCGGCAGGAAGGGCCCGCCGCCGAGCAACTGCCAGGCTTTCAGGGCGTTGTCGGGGCCGAGGTGGATGTCGCCCCACGAGGGGTGGAAGGCGCCGACCTCCAGCATGATCAGGTCGAAGGGGCCCAGGCGCTCGCGAATGCGCTCGTATTCGGTGGTCAGGCCCGTGTCCCCGCTGAAGAACACCCGGTGCCGAGCGGTGCGGATCACCATCGACGACCACAGCGTCGCGTTGCGGTCTTTCAAGCCCCGGCCGGAGAAGTGCTGTGAAGGTGCGGCGGTGATTTGCAGCTCACCGCCCGGGGCGGTGTAGCTCTCCCACCAGTCGAGCTCGACGAAGCGCGACTGGGGGATGCCCCAGGCTTCGAGGTGGGCACCGACTCCGAGTGACGTGACGATGGGCACCTGGGTGTGGCGGGCCAGCGCGACGACGGTGGGGTAGTCGAGGTGGTCGTAGTGATCATGCGAGATCACCACCACGTCGGGCAGGGGCAGTTGCTTCAGCCGGATGGGCATGGGCTGGAAGCGCTTGGGGCCGGCAAAGCGCAGCGGCGAGGCGCGCGGGCCCCAGACGGGGTCGGTCAGCACCTTGTAGCCATCGATCTCGACCAGCACGGTGGAGTGGCCGAGCCAGGTGGCGCGCAAGCCGGTGTCTGCGGGCTGTTGCCAGGTGGACAGCGGATTCAGGCTCGGCAAGGGGTGTGCCGGCGCCCGCCGATCGCCGCCGCAGAGGAAGTCGCTCAGCGAGGGGCGCGCAGCGGCGGGATCGCGCAGGCCGGGCAGCACCGGATGGATGTTGCGGAAGCCGCCGCCGCGCTCGCCCTCGTGCCACAGCGGCGAGGCGCGCATGCGCTCAAGGCGCAGCGCGCCGCTGCGGTCTGCACGTCGGCCCAAGGTCTTCATCGGGGGTCGCCCTTCCGGTCTGCGTCGATCAGGATCGAGGGATTGTGCGTGAGCCCGCGTCACCCTGCCGGTGACATCATCCGGCGCATGGATCCACGCGATGACGATGGGGCCGCCACGCGCTGGCAGGTGCATCCCGATGTGGCGCGCGCCGAGACGCTGGACAAGGCCTTCTACCTCGATCCGGCCGTGCAGACGCTGCAGCGCGAGCACCTCTTCGCACGCAGTTGGCAGTGGTTGGGTGATGTGCACGATGCGGCGGTGCCAGGCGCCCTGTGGCCCCGCACCTTGTTGCCGGGTTGCCTGGATGAGCCGTTGCTGCTGTCTTGCGACAGCGCCGGCGAGCTGCGCTGCCTGTCGAACGTGTGCACCCACCGGGGCAACTTGCTGGTGCAGGAGCCGCGCCAGGGGCAGAAGCAGATCCGCTGTGGCTATCACTCGAGACGTTTCGAGCTGGATGGGCGGATGGTCTTCATGCCGGAGTTCCAGCAAGCACAGGACTTCCCGCGACCCTGCGATCACTTGCCGCAGCTGGCATGGCAGGTGTGGGGTGGCCATGCGTTCGTGGCGCTCGAATCGCCCTGGGCGTCGTTCGACGAGGTGTTCGGCCCATTGCGCGACCGCCTGGGTTGGCTGCCGCTGGGCGACTTCCGCCTCGATCCATCGGCCAGCCGCGACTACGAGTTCGATGCGCACTGGGCCCTGTATGTCGAGAACTACCTCGAAGGCTTGCACATTCCGTTCGTGCACCCCGCGCTGACCCAGGCGCTGGACCTGACGCAGTACAGCTACGAGCTGCTGCCGTGGGCCAACTTGCAGTTGGCGGTGGCCCGCGACGATGAGCTGGCGTTCGACCTGCCGGCGGGCTCGCTGGACCAGGGCCGGCGGATCGCGGCCTACTACTACTGGGTCTTTCCGAACCTGATGCTCAACTTCTATCCCTGGGGCTTGTCGGTGAACCAGGTGTTGCCTGCAGGGCCGTCGCGCACGCGGGTGCTGTTTCGTTCCTATGTGTGGGAGCCCGACTTGCAGGGCCAGGGGGCGGGCGGCGCGCTGCACCAGGTGGAGATGGAAGACGAGGCGGTGGTGATGACGGTGCAGCAGGGCCTGCGCTCACGCTTTTACCAGCGCGGTCGCTACTCACCCACGCGCGAGCAGGGGGTGCACCACTTTCACCGCCTGATCGGCCAGGTACTCGGGGCGGTCTCGGGGTGAAGGGGCGCGTTGATGCGCTGCGCCTGGCGGCTAGGTGGTGGGCGTTGCCCTTCGCCTGGGGCAGTAACTGGCCGGGCGGGCGCGAAGGTCAACGGGGTTGGAGGAAAACCTTGTCGATGTCCACCGTGCTGCGCAACCCGACGGCGTCGGCGTGTTCGGCGAGCCAGCGTTCGCCCGCCCCCCGGCCGATCGAGAACAGGGCTTGCAGCAGCCGCGGATCGGTGTTGAGTTTGCTGCTGGCGTTGTAAGGCGCCAGCCCGGATTCATCAGCGATGCGGTGCAGCCGCAGGTCTTTGTAGCGGGTCGGGTCGACCTGGCGCTGGCGTAGCAGCTTCTGCACGAAGGCGATCGCGCGCATTTCGGCCACCAGGCTGGCGTTGAAGGTGATCTCGTTGATGCGATCGCTGATGTCGGCGGCGGTGACGGGCGTGTTCTCCCGCCGCAGGGGGTTGATCTGCACCAGCAGCAGATCGTGCGTGGGGGTGTCATAGATCAGGGGCCACAACGCGGGGTTGCCGCTGAAACCCCCATCCCAATAGGGCTCGCCGTCGATCGTGACCGCCTGCGCCGATTGCGGCAGGCAGGCCGACGCCATCAACGCGTCGATGCTCAATTCGGCGCCGCTGAAGACGCGTGGCTGTCCGGTGCGTACCGAGGTGGCCGTCACGTAAACCTTCACCGGGCCGCGGCGCAGGGCATCTTCGTCGACATGGCGGCGGACGAGGTCGCGCAAAGGGCTCAAGTTGAAGGGATTGAGCTGGTAAGGGCTCCACAGCCGCAACCAACTCTCCCACAACGCATAGCCTGGCCACTGGTCACGGTTGAAGGCCCAGGCAGGCGGCGTTGTCGCGTCGCTCACGGCGCCGGGTGGGGGCAGGCTGCCCGGGGCGGGTGCCCAGCAGTCGGTGATGCCGCCCAGGGCACGCCAGAACGCCGACAGGTTCTCGCGCGCGCCGGTGCGGCCGCCTTGGGCGTAGCCGCTGGCGAGCACGGCGGCGTTCATGGCGCCGGCGCTGGTGCCCGAGATGCCATCGGGCACCAGCCGGGGGTCTTCAAGCAGCGCGTCGAGCACGCCCCAGGTGAAGGCGCCGTGCGAGCCGCCGCCCTGCAGCGCAATGTCGATCGGGCGGTCGGCGAAGGGGCGCTGTCCACGGCGAGACGATGGACGGCGTGTGGGTGAGGAGGGGGCAGGCGTTGCGGTTGAACGCGCGCGCGGCTTGGCCGCCATGTCGTGCCGGCGGCCTCAGCGCGGCATTTGCCGCTGGCCGTACAACTGCTCGGCGCGGTTCAGCAGGATCCAGCTGGTGAGGATGTACTTGTCGCCCGAGACCGGCGTGCAGCCTCGGTGGGTGTGGGTGAAGTAAGCCGGCGCGATCACCATGCGGCCCGCCTTCGGCTGGATGGCGCGCTGCTGGTAGAAGAATTCGGTGTGGCCCCCTTCGGCCACGTCGTTCAGGTAGAACATGAACAGCAGCGTGCGATGCAGCGGCTCGTTCGCTGGCGCTTCGGGGAAGACCTCGCAGTGCCAATAGTTGTAATTGCCACTGCCGCGGTCGTACTTCTGCGCTTGAACGCCACCGACGCGGTAGAGCGCCCGCATCAGATCCTGGGCCTGCGGCGCCGCGACACGCTCGTAGTTGTCATGGGTGACCGCAATCGGCTGGCCCGTCTCGGGGTCGGCGAGCGTCAGCGCCATGGGGGCGATCAAGGCGAAGTGGTACTTGCGAAAGTACTGCTCCGCGTGTCGCGTCGTCGCCTTGAGGATGGCGCCGAGGTCGTCTTTGAACTCGGGATGCTGGTTCAGGTAGAGATCGGTGCTGATCTTCTTGGTGGTGTCGACCCCGCCGCCGGTACGGCCAGGCACCTTGTGGCGGCTGGCCTCGAACTTCTCGATGAAGGCGCGGCAGAAATCCGGATCGAGGGCGTCGTCGTAGGCCTCGATGAAGTCAGGGCTGGAATTCATCCTCTGAGCTTAGCCGCAAGTGGCCGATGCCAAAGGACGATGACCCAGCCCTGTACCGGCAGACGCTTCAGGGCGCTGCCACGGCAGCGGCCGCCACGGCCGCTGCGGCATCCACCAAGCCGCCACCGCAGCCGCCCTGACAATCCTGGCTCGGGATCGGGCGTGCACTGCCCTTGAGCAGTTGCTGCACCCGATCGGGGCTCAGGTTCGGATTGCGGGACAGCATCAGCGCGACCACAGCGCTGACGTGCGGCGCAGCCATGGAGGTGCCTTGCATATAGGCCATGGCATCACCGGCGGGGCGCTTCGTGCCGGAGTTCAGCAGCGACAGGATGCCGTTCTCGGCGACATCCTGCATGTCGCCACCGGGCGCTGCCACGGTGATGCGGCGGCCGTAGTTCGAGTAGTAGGCCTTCTTGCCTTCGCGGTCACTGGCCGCCACCGAGACCACGCCCTGGCAGCCGGCGGGGCTGACGCGGGCGACGTCGATGTCGGAGTTTCCGGCCGCAGCCACCACAACGGCGCCGGCTTCGCGCACGGCCGTCACGGCCGCCTGGAAAGCCTTGCTGCAGGCGGTGACACTGCCCAGCGACAGGTTGATCACCTTGGCCGGATGCGGGTTCTTCGGCACGCCCGCCACCGGCAGACCCGCCGCCCACATCATCCCGTCGATGATGTCGGAGGTGTAGCCACCGCAGCGGCCCACCACCCGCACCGGCAGGATCTTGGCCTTTGGAGCGGCACCCGTGATGCCGGTGCTGTTGTTCGACACCGCACCGATGATCCCGGCGACGTGCGTGCCGTGCCACAGGCTGTCTTTGGCACCGAGTTGGTCGGAATGGCACTGGCCTGCGCTGTACCAGCTGCCTTCATCCCAGGCGAAGGGATCCCGGCCATCGCCATCACGGGCGGTGGCGCGGTTCGAGACGAAGTCGTAACCCGGCAGCAGGTTGGCCATCAGGTCGATGTGCGGGCGGACGCCACTGTCGACCACGGCAACGACCACGTCCTTGCCCTTGGACATGGCCCAGGCTTCAGGCAGGTTGATGCCACCAGCAAACTCGGTCAGGTTCCACTGGGCCGACACGTGCTTGTCATTCGACAGGCTCATCGGAACCATGACGACGTCCGGCTCGACATAGTCGATCCGGGCATCCAGTTTGGCGATCTCGTCAGCCAGGCGGCGCACGAGCTCGGGCGGCAGTTCACGGTCCAGCGCTACCACATCGCCGCCACGTGCCAGCTTGCGCAGGTGGCTGAGGCTGATGCCGTACTTGTTGGCGATCTGACGGGCCTTGGCGACCAAATCGGGGTCGAGGCTGCCATCGTTCGAGAGCTTGATGATCAGGCCGGCGCTGAAGGTCGGCATGATTTCTTTGCTGACTTTGCCGCTGCGGGTGGCGGCGCCGGACTGCAGGGGCAGCGTGGCGCAGAGGGCCAGAAGGCCCGCCATTGCCCAATTGCGGCGGAAAGATCGATTCATGACGAAGCTCCGAACTTTTGGCTGGATATGCCAAGGCGCCCACGGATGGTGAATGCCAAGCGGTCCGCGCGGTTAAGCAGATCGTATGCCCGGCATATGCCCTAATCCTCAAACATCATCAACGAATTAGTGAGGAGCACGAACCGCAATAATTGCGACATCGCCGGAGGCCCGGATTGTGCGGCGGCGTAGAAGCCAGCAACATGGCGTTTTCACCGCCCTGATGAGAAGCATTTCCGGAGGGCAGCACGGACGAAGGAGCGGAGTTTGGCCCTGATCTATCTGTTGGAAGACGACCCGGATTGTTCGGCGAGCGTGGAGCAGTGGCTCGTGCGGGCCGGGCACCAAGTCAAGATCTTCGCCCGCCCTCACGAGTTCTTTTACGAGGTGAGCAAGCAAGCGCCGCGGTGCGCGGTGGTGGACTGGCGGCTGCCCGAAATGGAGGGCATTGACGTCGTCGCGCGGTTGCGTCAGCTGCTTTCCACCGGCGTCGGCGTGGTCATGCTGACGGGCCTGGATACCGAGGAAAGCGTGGTCCGGGCGCTAAAGGCTGGTGCCGACGATTACATTGTGAAACCAGGTTCGGAGTCGATCGTGGTGGCTCGGATCGATGCCTTGCTTCGCCGAATGACCCCGGCGGCATCGACCTTGACGCGCATCGACCGCGCACCCTATGCCCTCGATTTTGGGCGTCGGGAAGTCACTGTGGCCGGCAAGGCCGTCGAATTGGCGCCACGGGAGTTTGACCTGGCCTGGATCCTGTTCAGCGAGCCGGCGAGGCTGTTCACTCGCCAGGAATTGCTGGCCGCCGTCTGGGGGCGCAACCATGAAGCGGGTGTGCACACGGTGGCCCAGCACGTGTATCTGATTCGTCGCAAGCTGGCCTTGACGGAACATGGATTCCGTTTGAACGCCGTCTATGGAACGGGCTATCGGCTGGAGTTGCCGTCGACTTCCGAGGTGTCCTGAAGGTTCGGGGTCTCCGGGATCCACGATGTCTGCAGTCTTGTTGCCTGACTACTCCGTCAGCTATGACTGGCAGGATCGGCCGGTCGACGAGGTGCTTGCCGAATGTGACGCGGCCGCGCTGTCGGCGGGGGCCACTGGCGATGCCCTGCATGTGGCGCGTGCGTTGGCGATCCAGGGCGCGGCCCACGGCGTGGCGGGGCGTCCGGACGCGGAGGAGATCCTCCAGCGTGCCGAGGTTGAGGCCCTGCGTTCTGGCGATGCGACGCTGATCGATCAATGCCGCTTGGCGCGTGTTCGCCACGATGCCGACTGCGGTCGCCACGCCCGGGCCTTGGCGACGTGCCGACACCTGGCTGACGAGGCCCGGTTGCAGGGGCGCTCGCCGATGGTGCGTCAGGCCCTCTTTGCGGCCGGGATCAGTTTGTGCCACCTGGGCGAACACGATCATGCCTTGGAGGCGTTCGAAGAGGCACGCATGCTCTTGCGTGCCCATCCGTCAACCTTGGCCGAATCCGACCACCGCGTGGCCATGGGGCGGTATGCCGCCGCTCAGGCGCAAGCCTGGCTGATGCGCGGCGGGTTGCTGCTGGAAGCCGCCGGTGCTGAGAGTGCGACCGAAGCGCTCCAGCGGGCCCGCCAATTGGGCGAGCAGGCGTGCGGCCTCTTGTTGGGCACCAGCCCGCGTTTCAGCCACGTGGCGATGTTCGGACAAGTGCGTGCATTGCTGGAGGCGGGCCGGGGCGAAGAGGCCAAGGCGTGGGTGGCTCGCATTGAACGGCAGGATCCCACCCCGCCTGCCGCAGGCACGCTGGCGCTGGCCTACAAGCGGCTCAGCCAGGCCTTGATCGAACTGCGGGCGCCGGGTGGTGACCCGCGGCAGGTGCTGGCCTGGTTGCGTGAGGTCGAGACCATTGGCCACCCACGCGTGGCCGGAGGCGACTTGCGGCTCTCGCTCTTGCGCTGCCTGTTCGAAGCCCATGAACAGGCGGGTGACTATGCGCTGGCGTTGTCGCACCAACGCATCTGGGCCCAAACGAAGGCCCGCCTGCGCACGATGCTGGCGCGCGAACACAGCCGATGGACCGACGAAACGCTGGCCACGATGCGGTCGGAGGCGGGCCAGTTCGTCACCGACGAGCTGCGACAGCCGCTGGCGCAGGCCATTGCGCTGCTGGGCCCGCTGTCCCAGCGCGATGGTCCGGAGGAAGCCCAGGTCGGCATCCGCCGGGCGCACCACAGCGTTCGCCGTGCCATTGACATTGCGGACCAGTACCTGGGGGTGATGCGGGCCGAGCATCTTCGTGATGAAGACCTTCAGCAAATCGAGCTGGCCAGCGTGGTGGACGACACCTGTGAGCAGATGGCACCCCCCACGAATTCACGGGTGTACCTGTCGCGTGACGTGCAACGTCCGGTCGTGGTCCGAGGCGATCGCCTTCTGTTGATGCGTGCCTTGGGCAATCTGCTCAGCAATGCGTTCAAGCATGCGCCGCCCGGCAGCGCCGTGCGGGTCCAGCTGGCCCGCAAGCCTGGGGGCATCTGGTTGACCGTCACCGACGAAGGCCCCGGCCTGCCTTTGGACATGCGAGTCCGCCTGTTCCAGCGGTTTGCCAGCGGTGCCGTGCGCAATGGCAATGGGCTGGGCCTCGCGATGGTCGCCCGCGCCGCTCGGGTGCACCAGGCCCGGATTCTGGTGGACAGTGAGCCGGGCCAGGGGACGTCGATCAGCTTGGTGCTGGGGGCACAAGAGTTTGAGTCATGACGCCAACCTGACTGTCGCCAACGAGGTGACGGGCGACAGCGACGCCAGCACAGAGGCGTTCTTTCAGCGCAACCAGATGCTGCTGGCCACCCGCGCCGCCGATGCGCTGGAGGTGGGGCGTGAGGCAGAGGCGCGGGCACGGGTGGCGATGGATCAGCTCGGCGTGGTGCGCTCCCTGCTGTTGCAGGGCATGGCGCAGGACGCTCTGGGCCATGCGGAAAGAGATGCGACGCTCGCCGAGGCCCTGCGCCAGGCCGAGTCGCTGGGTGAGCCCGTTACGCTGATCCGCGCCGTCAACAGCCAGATCGTTGTCGACATTCACCGGGGCCGCTACGCCGACGCTTTATGGCGCGGGCAGTCGATGTTGGGCATGGCCCACGCCTTGCGGCGCAACGACCTGCTGCTTCGCCTGACGATGAACCTGGGCACCGCGCTGGGCCTGATCGGCGAGCACGAACTGGCCATTTCGATGTTCAACGAATGCCTGGCCTTGCTGTCGGGTGACGACGCGGGTGTTCGGCAGCAACGCATCCGCATCGTGAACAACATGGCGTGGGCTTGGCTGGGAGTGGCCCGATCGGTGGCAGAAGAGCGGCCGGATGGGGCGGTGGCAGCTTTGTCGCAGGCCAAGCAACTGGCCTTGCAGGCGTGCGAGGGCGCCTTGGGTGAAGCCAATGGCGCCCTGCGTGCCGGGTCGCTGGACACCTTGGTCAGCGTGCTGCTCGAGCGCGGCGAGGAGGCCGAGGCGCTGACCTGGGTCGAAAACGTCGAGAAGCTGAGCCAGGCGATGTTGCAGCCGCATTCGATTGCCTGGGGAACGAGCACCCTGGCCCGGTGCCGAGTGGAGGTGGGGCACGCCGACGTCGACCTGCTGGCGGTGGAGCGCCGCCTGCGCGAGATCGAAGCCATGCCCGGTTCGCGGTTTCGGACGGGTGAACTGCATGCCAGCCTGTGCCTTTGCTTGTCCGAGGTGCTTTCGCGGGTCGGGCGCCATCAGGAGGCGCTGGGATATCACCGCAAATGGATGCAGTTCGAAGCGCGAACGCAGAGCCTGCTGGCGCGTGAGCACGCCATGGCCGTTCACCGGACGATGGAGTCGCTGTGGGGCGAAACGGAGGAGTTCATCACCCACGACCTGCGCAATCCTCTCGGGGCTGCTTTGGTCCAGATTGACTCCATTTCGCCCCGCGTGCTCAATGATCTGGATCAGGCTGCGCTCGACGGCGCGCGGAAGTTCGTCCGTCGTGCCTTCGAGACGGCGGACCACTATCTCGCCATCGTGCGTGCGCGCAATCTTCGGCGTGCGAGTCTCACCCCGATGGATCTGGCCGAACTGGTCGATGACGTGGGCGAACGTCTGGCCCCGCCAGCCGGGGCGGCCGTCCGGCTTGAACGCGATATCGAGTGGGGCCTGGAGATCCGGGGCGACCGTATTTCGCTGTTGATGGCGCTCGACCAGTTGCTGCGCATGGTGTTGGATGCCACCCAGGCCGGTGCGACCGTGAACTGGACCTTGCGTGCTGAAGAAGCGTATGCGGTGCTGGCCGTCGAGAGCCGTGCCGTGGGTGCTGCGGCCCAAGGGGCCGGGTGGTCATGGGCCACCCGGGGCGCAGAGCGTCGGGACATGGCCTCGGCGATGCTGACCCGTGTGGCTCAGTTGCACGACTCGCACGTCGAGCCGGTGGCAGGCCCGCCGGGGGGGATTCGCATCGAGTGGCGCTTCCCCTTGATCGGCGAGGCCGCCGACTGAGGGGATGGCAAGCCAGGCCGTCTCACTGCACCACACACAGCGATTCGAGCGGTACCGGTCGGCCGAAGAGGTAGCCCTGGTACAGGCCGCAGCCCAGGTCACTGAGCATTTCTCGTTGTTCGGGGGTCTCCACGCCCTCGGCGACGAGTTCGAGGGCGAGGTCGCGGGCCAGCGCGATGACCGTGCGCACGACCGCGGCCTCGCGAGGGTCGCTCAGCATGTTGCGGACGAAGACCTGGTCGATCTTGAGCTGTGACAGCGGCAGGTGTTTCAGGTAGCTGAGCGACGAATAACCGATGCCGAAGTCGTCCAGGCTCAGGCGCACGCCCAGTTCGCGCAGCGCCTGCATGTGCGCCTGCACGCTCGGCATGTCCGAGATGACGACGTTTTCGGTCACCTCCAGCTTGAGCAGGCTTGGCGAGACCCCGGCGGTCTGCAAGGCCAGGCGCACGTCTTCAACGAAGCTGGGATGCTGAAACTGGTGGGGGCTCACGTTGACCGACAGCGTCAGGTGCTTGGTGGCCGGGTCTTGCGACCACCAAGCCAGCACGGCACAGGCGTCGCGGATCACGGCGCGTCCGATCGGCACGATGAGGCCCGATTCCTCGGCCAGCGGGATGAAGCGTGACGGCTCGATCATCCCCAGCTCGGGCGACTCCCAGCGCAGCAAGGCCTCGGCGCCGACGACACGACCGGTGCGATCGACCTGGGGCTGGTAGTGCAGTCGGAACTCTTGTGCCGGCACGGCGCTGCGCAGGGCAGTGAGCAGCCGCGCGCGTTCATCGTGCTCCGCCTTCATCGAAGGCTCGAAGACGCGCACGCAGTCGCGCCCGGCTCGTTTCGCGCGGCGCAGAGCCAAATCGGCCTCCCGCAGCGCCTGCTCGATCGGCTTGTCGGCGGTCAGCCAGGTGGCACCGGCGCTGGCCGTCAGGTGCAGCTCGCCGCCGTGGCCGAAGAAGGGCCGGCGCAGCCGGTGCAGCAGGGCTTCGCCCAGGCCGAGCAGGGCCGGGTCGTCGGCACGCAACGGTTGGGCCGGCGACAGCAGGGCGAATTCGTCGTTGCCGAGCCGTGCGATGAGTGCCGGGGGGTCGAAGGCGTCGATCAGGCGATGGGCGGCTTCTTGCAGCCACAGGTCACCGATCTCATGGCCGAGGCTGTCGTTCAGTGCCCGCAACCGGTCCAGGCCGATCAGCACCAGGGCGCGAGGCGGGGGTATTCCCACGCCGCGCAGGCGTTGACGGTCCGCGTCCCGCTCGGCCTGAAGGGTGCTGAGGAATGCCGATCGGGTCGGCAGCCCCGTGACCTGGTCAGGCAGCGTGGCGACGGGGCGATGGGGCGCCAGCCGCCCACGCGGCCAGGCCATGTGGGGTGATGCGGCACCGGCCAAGGCGGCGCCGGCGATCGCCCCGATGATGGCAGCCGCTTCGCCGAGTGGCGAGCCCAGCCCGGCGGGCAGCGCGAGGCTGGCCGCCGCCCCTGTGGCCGCGCCAGTCATGGCGCCCAGCGCGCAGGCCACCGCGTTCCAGCGCGACGACAGGGGCGCGACGGCCGCCAGCTCGGCTGGGCCGTGGGCCACGCCCATGCCCTCGCCCTCGTGCAGCGAGAGGGAAGGCCGGGGTGGCTCGAGTGTGGCCGCAGGGGCTGCGGAGGCTAAGGGGGCCGGGGGAGAGATCGGGGTCACGGCGGGCAATCGCAAAAGCTTCGTTGACAGCCAGCGGCAACCGGTTCGCTCCAAGCGCGAGCGGCATCCATGTCGCAGCAGCGATCAACTGTGAGCGGCCACCCTCTCCAGGCGCGCAAGTTCTTTTAAGAAAGCCGTTCATGATAAGTGTCCATCGTGCCGCGGCGCGATGCTTTGTTCTGGGGGGCCCCTGGGTGTGGGACACAATCGCGCCGCTCTGGCACCCTGTGCGCCGCCTCTGGACCCTCATTGCCGATGAACGCCTCGCTCGCCTCCGACCCGCCCGCCGACAAGCGCCTGGGAGACCCGGCGGATGCGCTGGCCGACCTGGCCCGCCGCGAGCGTTTCTTCGACGCCCTGGCGGCCAGCCTCGAGTCCGGCGGCTTTCGACTTCTGGTGCTGGGCAAGCCGCGCTCCGCGGCGGGTGATCTGGTGCGCGTGAGTGCGCGGCCGATCGAGTTGCGTGGCGTGAAGTGCTTGCAGCTGCTGCATCACCATCGCACCCGCGACCTGACCGAAAACCTGCCGCTGCCCGAGGCGCAGGCTCGGCTGGACGGCCTGGTGGGCCCCGCGATGTCGCACGCCCATCTGTTCACCGCCGAGGAAGAGCTGCAACTGCTGATCAGCAAGAAGGGCCGCATGGCTCTTCGCCGCGCGCGCATCGCGAAGGCGGATGAGGGCGACGCGGCCGACGGGAACGACCCGGCCGGCACCGCGGTGGACCGTGAGGCCGGGCGCGGCCACCAGCGCACCAAGCGGCGGATGCTGTCGTTGCAGGCGCCGTTTCTTCAAGCGCTGGGGGTGGTGGACCGCAGCGGTGCGCTGGTGCCGGCGATGGCGCGCAAGTGGAAGCAGATCAACAAGTTCGTCGAGGTGCTGGATCACGCGCTGGACGAGGCGGGCCTGGCCCAGGGCACGCCCCCGGCGGACGCGGCGCCGCTGCAGGTGGTCGACTTCGGTGCCGGCAAGGGCTACCTCACCTTCGCCACCCACCACCATCTGAGTGACCCCGAACAAGGCCGCGGCTGGCCGACGCAGACCTGCGGCGTCGAGCTGCGCCAGGAGCTCGTCGATCTGTGCAATGACGCTGCCCGGCGCTGCGCGATGCCCGGCCTGGCCTTCGAATGCGGCGATGTCAGTCGCGTGCTGCCGCCGCATGTCGATGTGATGATCGCGCTGCACGCCTGTGACACCGCCACCGACCATGCGCTGCATGCCGGCATCTGCGCCGGTGCGGCGGTCATCCTCAGCTCGCCGTGTTGCCACAAGCAGATCCGCCCGCAACTGCAGCTGCCGGCCGTGCTGCGGCCGATGCTGCGCCATGGCATCCACCTCGGGCAGGAGGCGGAGATGGTCACCGACAGCCTGCGCGCGCTGCTGCTGGAATCGCGTGGCTATGACGCCCAGGTGTTCGAGTTTGTCTCGCTCGAGCACACGAGCAAGAACAAGATGATCCTGGCGGTCAAGCGTCGCCAGCCGCTGCCCGCGGCTCGCCAGGCCGCGTTGTTGGCGCAAATCGCCGAGATCAAGTCGTTCTACGGCATCCAGGAGCATTGCCTGGAAAGCCTCTTGCAGGCCGAGGCGGCCTGACGGGCTGAGAGGCCGTCCAACGCGCCCGCTCAGGCGGCGGCTCAGGCGGCGGTGGCGATGACGCGCGTCACGCGGCTGATGGCGGCGGCCAGGCGCCCCAGATCGAGCGGTTTCGCGACATGGTCGTTCATGCCGGCGGCGAGGTAGGCGGCGCGCTCTTCCACCATCGCATTGGCGGTCATGGCGACGATCGGGATGCGTGACACTGCCCCCGGCAGCGCGCGGATCGCTCGGGTGGCGGCCTCGCCGTCCATGCCGGGCATCTGGATGTCCATCAACACGAGGTCGTAGTGCGCGGCCTGCACCTGCCGCACCACCTCGAAGCCATCGGCCACGATGTCGCTGAAGTGGCCTAGGTGGTCCAGCATCGCCTTGATCAGGATCTGGTTCACGCCGTTGTCTTCAGCCACGAGGATGCGCCGCGCGGTGGGTGAGGGGGTGCCTGACTCGGCGGCCTGCTCGGCGGGCGGTGGGGGTGGCAGGGTGGTGGGTGTCGCCGCCGGGGTGCTGACCACTTCCAGCGGCAAGCTCACCGTGAAGGTGCTGCCAGCGCCGGGTCGGCTTTGCACGTCGATGTGGCCGTGCATCAGCTCGACGATCTCCTGGCTGATGGCCAGACCCAGGCCGCTGCCGCCGTGGCGCCGGGCGGTGCTGGAATCGCCCTGGCTGAAGTGGCGGAACAGCCGGGGCAGGGTGTCGGCATCGATGCCGATGCCGGTGTCGCGCACGGCGATCAGCAGCTCAGTGCGGCGGCCCGGCAGCGGCCGGTGGGTGAGTTCGACGTCGACCCGGCCTTCGTTGGTGAACTTCAGTGCATTGCCGATCAGGTTGAACAGCACCTGGCGCAGCCGGCTCGGATCGCCGCGCAGCCGGTTCGGCACCCCGGGGGCAGACTGCATCGCCAGCACCAGCCCCTTCGCCTCGGCGCGCACGGCCAGCAGCGAGACCACCTCGTTGACCGTGGTCACCGGGTCGAACTCGACGATCTCCAGCTCCATCCGCCCGGCCTCGACCTTGGAGAGATCGAGGATGTCGTTGATCAGCGCCAACAGCGTCTGGCCGGAGCTGCGGATCAGCTCGGCGTAGCGCCGCTGCTCGGCGGTGAGGGGTGTGTTGAGCATCAGCCCATTCATCCCCAGCACGGCGTTGAGGGGCGTTCGGATCTCGTGGCTCATCGAGGCCAGGAAACGCGACTTGGCCTTGTTGGCAGCCTCGGCTTCGGAGCGCGCGCGTTCGAGGGCCCGCTCGGCCGCCGTGACGTCGTGGTAGATCGTGATCACCCCGCCGTCGGCCGTGTGCCGTTCGACGGCATGGATGACCCGGCCGTTGGGCAGGATCTGCTCGTGCTGGCCGTCTTCGGTGCGGTGGATCGCGAGTCGGCGCTGCACCCAGCCTTGCTGGTCTTCCGGGGGGGCGTCCGGCATCATCGCGTTGACGGTGACCAGGGCCAGCCGCTCAAACGGCACGCCGGGGGCGATCACTTCGCTCAGCCAGGGGTAGATCTGCAGGAACCGAAGATTCCAGACGACCACCCGGTCGTTGGCGTCGCACAGCAGCATCCCATCGGCCATCGAGGCCAGGGCCTGGTCGAGCATGCTCTTGCTGCGGTCGACCTCGGCGCGCGCCTGCGACAAGCGGCCCAGGTGCCAGTGGGTGAAGGCGCCGGCACCCAGCACCATCAGCAGGAACAGCAGGGCCGCGGCCAGCACGAATCGCCGTTGCTCGTGGGCATTGGCCAGCGCCGCTTCGATGGGGATGGAGGCGGCCACGAGCAGGGGCCGGTAGAGCACTGGCCGAACAGCGACCAGGGCGGGCGCGCCGCCGATGCGGGCCGGCGAGGGTTCGGCGTGGCCGGTGGGCATGGCCTCGCCGAGCGGCTGGGCGAGCCGTTGGCCGATCAGCGCATCGTGCGGCGGCACGCTGACGAGCAGTTGGCCGTCGTCGCGCTCGAGGGTGGCCACCAGGCCGTCGATGTCGGCCGCCTGGGACAACAGGCTGGCCACCAGCGATGCCGGCACCTCGGCCACCGCCAGCAGCCGCGCACCGCCGCCCAGCTCGATGGGGCGGGCGAAGTAGATCATCCGCTCGGTGGTGATGAAGTTGACCAGCGGCGGGCTGATCACCAGCTGCGGCGAAGGCAGCGCCATCGCGTCGCTGACGAAATTGGGCGGCAGTGGCAGGCCGAGCCGGGCGCTGTCGGGCTGGGCGGCGGCGAGAACCGAGCCGTCGGGGTTGAGCAGCACCAGGTCGCGCACCAGCAGGTTCTGGCTGATGGTGGTGCGCAGCTGGGCCTGGGTGCCGGTGACATCGAAGGTGCCGTTGGCCAACCGGTGCGGCCGCAGCAGGGCCTCGGTGCCGGCGAGCATCACGTCCACGCCGAGCAGGGTGCGGTTCAGCGAGGCTTCGGCGCCCGCAATGAAGCGCTCGGCCCGCTGTCGAGCTTCATCGAGCGCATCGCGTTCTTCGCTGCTGATCAGCGTCGTGGCGGCGGCCAGCACCGCGCCGACGAAGACCGCCACGAAGCCCGCGATGGCCCACTGCACTCGACGCGGCGGATTCATGGCGTGCCGAGCCCCGGCTTGGCCTGGATGCCGCTGATCGGGCCGATGGTCTGCTTCCAGGCGTCGGCGCAGGTCTGGCCACACCGTTGCAGCCAGCGCGCCAGCACCGTGTCGACCAGCACGGCGCGGCGGCGCTGGTCGTCGTCGGACGTGGGGGCATGGGCTTGCAGGCGGCCGGAGCGGCCGCCGCAGTCCTGTTCGCCGGTGAGGCACCGCACGCCTTCACCGGTCTCGCGCTCCGAATCGGCCCAGATGGCCTGTTCCAGCCGCATCAGCTCTTGTTTGAGCATCGATCGCTGCTCGGGCGCCAAGGCGGACCAGGCGGTCGTGTTGGCGCCGAAGACCGCCATGCCCCAGCTGACGGGCATGGTGAACAGGTGCTGGGTGTGCTGCTGCAGGCCGATGGTGTAGCCGGACATGCTGCCCGTCAGGGCGCACTCGACATTGCCGCTGCGCAGGTTCTGGACCAGCTCCGCGAACGGTGTGTTGATCGGCTTGGCGCCGAGGGCCTCGGCCCAGTCGGCCTGGGTTGCACTGGCGGTGCGGACACGGCGCCCGGCCAGATCCGCCAGTCCCTTCAATGGCCGCTGGCAAAAGAGCATCTGGGCCGGGTACACGTAGATGGCCAGCAGCTCCACGCCGTGGCGCTCCCGGAGCGTCTTTTCCAGGAAGGGGCGGTAGGCGGCCGTGTGCCGGCGCAGGCTGGCGATGTCGGGGTTGAGCCCGGCCAGGTCGGCGGCGCCGAGCAGCGGCTCGGTGGCGCTGGACAGCGAGACCAATGCGGTGCCGAAGGGGACGACACCCAGCTGCATCAGGCGCAGCATGTCCTGCCCACGGATGCCGGCGCGGTCAAACGGCACGATCGTGGCGCGCAGCTTGCCGCCCGACAGCCGCGGCAACTCCTGCACCCAGAAGGGCTCTTCCTGCCTCGTGTATTGATTGACGTTGGCCAAGCCGCCCACGATCCGCAGGGAGACCGGGCCGGTGGTGGGGCTGACCGGCGCTGACGCAGCGGCCGGTGGTGGAGACTGGGCTGGCAGGGGGCCGACCAGGGCGGCGGCGCACAAGGCCACCATCACCCTGGCGGTCCGCCCGGCGCGATGCGGACGGGGTCGCACGGCGAGGGCGGTTCGGCCGCCGAGGGCTGTGCAGTCGGTCATCAACGCGATCCCTTCCTGTGGTGTGAACAGGCCCCAATCGTGCGCGCATCGTCCAGCCCACACCCTCGGTGGGCAGCGTAAATCAGTATGGCAGGAAGCCGCGGTGCTGTCACAGCGGCGCGTCGCCTTCAGCCAGCCCGCGGATCGCCGCTCAGGTACACGCCGAACACACGGCGGAAGGCCTCTGAGCTTCGGGGGCCGAGCTGCCCGTCTTCGCGCAGAAAGATGTCCGGGAACTGGTTCAAGAAATGCTGCAGCGCGATGGCGTCGGGCAGCACATCGTCGGGGCTGTAGTGCAGGCGGGTCGGCATCGCCGATTCAAGGCGGCTCTGCGGAGCGGCTCGCGCCATGGCGGTGGTGACCGTGGTGCGGTCACCGGGTGGTTCGCCCGGGAGCGGCCTCTGCCGGGCTGGAAGGGGCGGGGCGTCCAGGCATCCTTTTTCCGCGAGGCGGCGCAACAGCGCGGCGGCCCCCGGCTGCTTGCTGACGGCGCCGGCCGAGAAGGTGCCGTCCGCCACATACTTGCCGCGCAGGTAGTGCGAGGTGTAGCTCCACAGATAGGGGCTCTTGACCTCGGGGTGCGCGCGGCGATAGCCCCAGCCGTTGTAGCTCTCCCATTTGAAAAGGATGCCCGGCACGCTCCAGTCATGCCATTGGTCGTACCGCGCCAGGCGCAGTGCATCGACCGCGCTGTCTTCCCAGAGGTAGGGAGGCGTGCCGGCGACGGGCCGCCCGGCGGGCACGTGGGTGGTGCGGGCGCTGAGCGGGTCGCCGTTGTGAAGGTGGGTGTCGAAGCGGGCACGGGATTCCATGTGATGAATCACGGCGACCACGTACCACGGCAGGCCCAGCGGCTCGGCCGCCGCCTGGTAGCGGTGCCGCTGGCCGATGGCCAGGTCGGCCGTGGCGTCGACCTCGTCTTGCCGCTCGGGGCGAATCTGGCAGCTGTCGAACAGCTGCTGGTACTCGGCACGCAAGGCGGGGGTGAGGGCGGGGGTGAGATTCGGCATCGCGGTCTCCTCGCGGCGGGGGGCGTCGCGCCGTGAGCGTGCGGCCAAGCGGGATGCGTGTCATCCCCCCATACAGGGTCATCCTGGGCGCGCTTTAGGGATGCCGCCACAATCCCGGCCGGGAATCCTTGGCTTCATCAGGAAGAGGTGCCGCGCATGGCCGCATTGGTGTGGGGATTGGTGCTGTTTCTGGGCATGCATTCGGTGCGCATCGTGGCCCCTGCCTGGCGCGAGGCCCAAATGGCGCGGCTGGGCCGCACGGCTTGGCGTGGCCTTTATTCGGCCGTGTCGCTGGTGGGATTCGCGCTGCTGGTGTGGGGCTATGGCCAGGCGCGCCAGCAGCCGGTGGTGCTGTGGCAGACCCCGGTGGGCCTGAAGCACCTGGCGCCGCCGCTGGTGCTGGTCGCCTTCATCCTGCTGGCCGCTTCGCAGGTCGGCGGCAACGCGATCCAGGCTCGGCTGCAACACCCGATGCTGCTGGGCACCAAGCTGTGGGCGTTCGCCCACCTTCTGGCCAACAACACGCTGGCCGACCTGGTGCTGTTCGGCGGGTTCCTGGTCTGGGCGATCGTGGGCTTCCGCAGCGCTCGGCGGCGTGGCCCGGTGCAGGTGGAGGTCAAACCGGCCCGCACGGCGGTGGCGGTGCTGGCGGGTTGCGCGGCCTGGGCGTTTTTCGCCTTCTGGGCCCATGCCGCGTGGATCGGCGTGCGCCCGTTCTGATCTCGGCCCCGGTGGGCACCTGGGGTCAGGCCGCGTAAGACAGAGCGAGGGGTGCTGTGTCGTCGCCGCGGCGCGAGCCGCGGGCGGATCACTTGCTGCCGAACAGACGCTCGAAAAGCTTGCTGCCGATCAGCTCGCGCACCTGAAGGCCGTTGAGCGATTCCTCGAACACGCCGCCGCGCTCGACATCGAACAACCCGGCTTCGGCGTTCGCGCCGTGAGGCTGAGTGTCCTGCCAACCCGGGCTCTCGGGCGCTTTCGCAATGCTCATCGGGGGCACTTCGTCCAGCGGTGCCGGCCAGGTGAGTGGCGGCAACTCGGGGCGAGGGGCAGAGCGGTAGGTGGGCTGATAGACGGGTTTCATGGAGGCCCTCCGTTGGGTCCAATGGAGCCGTGACAGGATGTATGTAACGTTACGCGGGTTTCTCCCAGGCTGAGCCGCCGAACAACGGGGTGAGTGGCGGTCATTTCTGTCACTGGACAGTCACCAAGGATTCTTGTGGGCGTCATGCCCGGTGGCTAAGGTCGCAGGCCTTTCCGATGTCCTGGAGGCTCACGATGACCCTGCATAAAACCCCCCACCGCACCCACCGCCTGGCTGCGGCCGTGCTGACCGTGCTTGGCACCCTGGCCGCCGGTGCGGCGCAAGCCGGCCTGCCGCAGTTGTCGGGGCCGCCGCTGGTCATCGGCCACCGGGGTGCGCCTGGCCATCTGCCGGACCACACGCTGGAGGGCTATGCGCTGGCGATCGAGCTGGGGGCCGATTTCGTCGAGCCCGACCTGGTGGCGACCAAGGACGGCGTGCTGATCGCCCGCCACGAGCCGAACCTGATCGCCACGACCAACGTCGCGAGCATCCCGAAGTTCGCATCGCGCAAGCGCGTGGCGATCGTCGACGGCGCCGCCGAAGAGGGCTTCTTCGCCAGCGACTTCACCTTGGCCGAGATCAAGGAGTTGCGCGCCGTGCAGCCGATGGCCCAGCGTGACCATGGCTTCGATGGCGAGTACAAGATCCCGACGCTGCGCGAGGTGATCGCGCTGGTCAAGCGCAAGACGCTGGAAAAGGGCCGCACGATCGGCATCTACCCCGAGACCAAGCACCCGACGTACCACAAGAGCCTCGGTCTGGCGTTGGAAGACCGGCTGCTCGACGAGCTGACGCTGGCGGGCTGGAACTACCGCAATGCGCCGGTGTTCATCCAGAGCTTCGAGACGGCCAATTTGCGCGAGCTGCGTCAGAAGACCCGGGTGCATCTGGTGCAGCTGGTCGACGCCGACGGCCTGAACCCGGACGGGACGCTCAGCTTCGCGCCGCCCTACGACAAGCCGTATGACTGGGTGGTGTCGGGTCGCCCGGGCCTGTTCAGCGACCTGCTCACGCCCGCGGGCCTGGCCGAGGTGGCCACGTACGCGGACGGCGTCGGGCCCTGGAAGTACTACCTGCAGTCCACGGCCTGCAAGGTGGTGGCGCAGGGGGCCTGCCAGGATGCGAATGGCGATGGCCTGGTCAATGAGGCCGATCGCACCGTGCTGCCCCCCACCGCGGTGGTGGCCAACGCCCACGCACAAGGCCTGGTGGTGCATCCGTACACCTTCCGCAGCGAGGATTCGCGCCTGCCGCTGGAAGACCTGGGTACGCCGACCCGCGAGTACCAGCGTTTCTATGAGCTGGGCGTGGACGGCCTGTTCTCAGACTTCACCGAGAGCGCGGTGGCCGGGCGTTCGATGTACCTGCTCAAGCACGCGCCGGCCTACCGCCAGTGCCTGGTGAAGGGCGGCTGCACGCGCTGATCGAGATCGCCCGGGGTGTGAACAGCTTCACGCCCCAGGCGACGCCCACCACGAACGTAGGATGGCCGATCGCCGGCTGTCGGCATGGAATGACCTCCCACATAACTTGTCAGGAGGACGACACCATGTTTCAACGCTGGCTCGCGGGACGCCTGCTCCCTGCCGTTCAGGACGCGCGCGTCGGAGTTTCCGAGGATGACGTGGCCTGGTGGCGGCTGTCGCCGGAATCGGTGATCTACGGCACGCCGGGAGACGATACCCTGGTCGGTACCTCCGGGGCCGACACGATCGATGGGGGCGAGGGTGCCGACGAGATGCGCGGTGGCAAGGGCGGCGACACGTATGTGGTCGACAACGCCGGCGATCGGGTCGTCGAGTCGTCTGGCAAGGGCAAGGACACGGTGCTCGCCAGCGTGAGCTACACGCTGGCTGACAACGTCGAGAACCTGGAGCTGCGTGGCCGCGACGACCTGTCGGGTGTCGGCAATGACTTGGCCAACAAGCTCACGGGCAACGCCGGCCACAACGATCTGGACGGCCGTGCCGGTGCCGACACCATGGTCGGCGGCAAGGGCGACGATACCTACCATGTGGGCGATGCCGGGGACGTGGTGGTCGAAAAGCCGGGGCAGGGCACCGACACCGTCGTCGCTTCGATCGACTACACGCTGGGCGACGGAGTCGAAAACCTGGTGATGCGGTCCCCCTCGACAGCCGGCATGCGGGGCGATGGCAACGCACTCGACAACACGATGTCCGACTGGATCGGCTCAGACCTGCTGGTGGGCCACGACGGCAATGACACCCTGCATGGCGGCACGGTGCTCTCACCGGGCTCCAGCGACACCCTGGATGGCGGGGCGGGCGACGATGTCCTCACCGCGGGCCTGCATGCCTATTCGAGCGACGAGCTGATCGGCGGTGATGGCAACGACAGCCTGACGGTGATGGCCGGGGCGAACGCCTTGCACGGCGGCGATGGCGACGATGTGCTGCAGGGCGGCTCGGGTGGCATGTACCACGGGGCGAGCGACTACCTCGATGGCGGTGCGGGCAACGATACCTTGAGCGGCGGCGGCGCCCAGTCGGGTGGCGATGGCAACGATCTGATGAGCTTCAGCATCGCATCGAATGCCGAGGGTGGGGCCGGCGACGACGTCATCCGGGGCTCCGGCGGGGTGGGCTACCAGAGCCTGTGGGTGGACGGCGGCATCGGAAACGACGCCATCGACGTCACGTCACTCAACAACCACCTGACGGGCTGGGGCGGCGATGGCAACGACACGCTCCGCGGCGGCACCCTGGTGGGGAACCTCTCACTCGTTGGTGGGGCTGGCGACGACATCATCACGGGCTACCGGATGACGCCTTCGTCTTCCGTGATGACCCTGTCCGGCGGCGATGGCCGCGACACGATCACCGGTACGCTGACCAATGGCCAGTGCGTGGTGGACGGCGGGGCCGGCGACGACACCTTGCAAGTCAATGTGAATGCGGGTGGTTTCGGCGAGGTCACGCTGAAAGGGGGCGAGGGCAGCGACCTGTTCGTGATGACAGACCACCAGAATCTGTACCCCTATCAAACCTGGACGACTGATTTCGCCAGCGGTGCGGACCACCTGGGTGTCAGCCAGTCCGCCATTTCGGTGGGCAACGGCGATCTGGTGATCGATGGCGCGGTGACGATCGATGGCCCTGGCGGCTTCGACTCGAATGCTGAACTGGTGCTGGTGGCGGCGGACATCTTCGGGGACATCACGCTGGACAGCGCTGCTGCAGCGATCGGCAGTGCGAACCAGGCCTATCAGACGGGCCAGACGGTGCTCTTCGTGGTGGACAACGGGGACCAGACCCAGCTGTTGTCGTTCACTTCATCGGGCGCCGATGCGCAGGTCACGGCCGACGAATTGACCGTGGTCGCTTCATTGTGGACGGCCACCTCGATCGCGGTGGAAGACCTGGTCTGGACGACCTGAGCGCCGCTGTCAGCCGAACAGCGAGAGCAGTCGCTGCATCGTGGTTTGGTTGTGGCGGAACATCGCGATCGCCGCGTACTGCTGCACCTGGGCCTGTTGCCAACTGCTGCTGGTGGAAGGCACGTCGGCGCTGACCAGGCGGTCGTAGGCGCGGGCGCTGCTCTCGAAGCGCAGGTCGCTCGTGTCGGCGGCGGCTTGCAGCCGATTTTGGGCCGCGCCCAGTTGGGCCCGGTGCTGGCCGATCGACTCCATGGCCTTGTCGATCGCGTCGATCATGTCGCCGCTGCCGCCCGATGTGCTGATGCTTCCACCGGTGACGTCGGCCAGGTCGCTGTTGTTGCGCAGATCAGGGGTGGTCAGGTCGAGGGTGTCGTTCGAGCCCGCGCCGGTGTTGATCTGGCGGGTGCCGGCCTCGCTGGACAGAATCTTCTGCCCATTGAAGCTGGTGGAGCCGATGACCCGGTTCACCTCTTCACCCAGTTGCTGGTACTCGGCATTCAGGCTGGCGCGGTCGCTGTCGTTGAGCGTGCCGTTGCGGGACTGCAGGGCCAGCTCGCGCATGCGTTGCAGGTTGCTCGAGACTTGCCCGAGCGCGCCGTCCGCGGTCTCGGCGAGCGACAAGCCGTCCATCGCTCCTTGATGGGCGATGCGCTCGCCGTTCATCTGCGACAGGAACCGCTCTGAGATCGACAGGCCGGCTGCATCGTCGGCGGCGCTGTTGATTCGGCGCAAGGTGGACAGGCGCTGGGTGCTCAGCTGCAGGCGGGAGCTGGCGCTGTCGATCCAGCGGGAAGACGGGCTGTACGAGGGGCTGAAGTTCCACATGGCGGTCGGCACGGAGGCGCAGCGATGCGGTGTGGATCGTCTCGTCGGAGGGCGTTGTGAGCGCCAGGCGCCTCCTTAAGCCGCCAGGCCGTGACCCATGCCACGAAAACGCCCCTTCAGATCGCCGGAAAAGCAAGGTGCCGACACCGGTTATCCTCTCGTCTTTGGACGCTCCCTCAGGGCGGGTCTCTTCACGACCGGCAACAGGGCGCAATATTGACGCAACACGGCCTGCCGACCATCCGGGCTGTAGCAAAGGGATCTGGATTGACCATGCGTATCAACAAACGCCACCTGCTGGGCCTCGCGGCCGCATTGCCCCTGGCCTGGCTGACCGCTTGCGGTGGCGGCGGTGACAACGGCAACGACGCCAAGATGCGCCTCGTGAACGCGAGCAGCGGGTATGCCTCGCTCGACCTGTTGGTGGACGACGAGAAGGTGGCGTCGGCGGTCAACTTCGGCACCGGCAGCAGCTACGCCAACGTCAAGGCGGGCGATGACATCGACAACGTCCTGACCGCCGCAGGCTCCAGCACCGAGTTGCTGAGCCAGTCGCGCCAGTTGGGCTCCGGCGACAAATACACGCTGGTGGCGTACGGCTGGGAAGGTGCCCTCAAAACCTGGCTGCTGACCGACGACGAGGACGCTGCCGACAGCGACAAGACCAAGGTCGGTGTGCTGAACACGTCGGCGGACGCCGGCGAAGTCGACGTCTACCTGACTGAGGCGGATGCCGACCTCGATGCGTCCACCCCGATCGTCTCTTCGGTCGACGCAGGCAACCAAACCGGCTTCACGTCGGTGTCTTCGGGCACCTACCGCCTGCGGGTGACCGGCACCGGTGACACCGACGACCTGCGGCTGGATGTCTCGGGTGTCGTGCTGAAGAGCAAGGACGTGATGACGCTGGTGCTGACGCCCGGTGCCGGTGGTGTGCTGGTCCACGCCATGGGGGTGGTCCAAGACGGTGACGTCACGTCGTACCTCAACACCCAGGCCCGTGTGCGCATGGTGGCGGCGGTGGCAGACGCCACGGTGCCCACCTTCTCGCGTGTGACGGTCAATGCGGACGACAGCGCCAGTTCGGACGTGATCCTGGGCAGCAATGTCGGCTCTTTCACCACCAAGGACTATGTGCTGGTGAACGCGGGCAGCGTGACGCTCAAGACCTCGGTCGATGGCACCGCCCTGGCCGACAAGACGGTGACGTTGGCGGCCGGCTCGGACACCACCGTGCTGGTGGTGGGCAAGACGGCTGGGACGGCTTCGGTGGCGGTCATCGACGACGACAACCGTCTGCCGACCTCGTCGACCAAGTACAAGATCCGCCTGATCCACGCCTCGCCGATGCTGATGGACCAAAACCTGTCGATGACGGTGGATTCGGGTGACTCGGTGAGCGACCAGGCCTTCGGCACCGCCTCCGACTTCGATGTGCGCACGGCCAGCGATTCCGCCGACATCGACATCACCTCGCCGACCCAAGGCAGCGTGACGTCCTTGCTGGAACAGAATCTGACGGCCAAGGGCGTCTTCACCGTCTTCGTGTTCGACCGCCTGAACAACGGCGTCGCGGAGCCCCAAGCACGCCTGAGCCCGAGCCGCTGAGCGGGTCTGACCAAAACCAGAAAGCGGGGCCACGGCCCCGCTTTTTTTATGGGAGTTTCACCGGCGCAGAGCAGCGCCGACTCACGATGAGGGGCGTGCGGGTTCAGCCGGGCGTCAGTAGATCCGTCGACGTTCCGGATCTGCGCCGCGCCAAGCGGGCGAGTTGTCGGGCAGCCGCGGGCGGACGGAAGAAGCGCGGTCGTGCAGGTTGCCGCTCAGCACGTGGCGGCCCGGGCCGAGGGTGATGCAGCGGCCCTTGTAGACCGAATCGGTGCAGACATCCCACAGGCCCGAATGCACCTCGACGGCGGACGCCATGTCGCCAAAACCCACCCGTCCCAGGTATTCGGTCGGAGCGGTGATGAGGATGCTGCGGCCACTGAAGTCGCTGTTCTCGAACAAGGTGAGCCCGCCCGCGTCAGGCAGGGGCTGGCGGTTGGCACCATACAGGGGCCGGATCGACGAGGCCTCGTCATGCATGCCGCCCGTCAGGTGGTGACGCCCTGGTTCCAGCACGATGCAGCTGCCTTGAAAGTTCGAGTCTTCACACAGCTGCCAGACGCCGCGCCGCACGTCGACCGACGACACGCGGTCACCCATGTTGAGTTTGCCCAGTGAGGCGATCGGGCCGTTCACGGCGAGCGATTTGCCGCTGTAGTCGCCGTCGTCGTAGAGCACCACGGCCGCTTGCGCCTCTGCGCCGCCATCACTGGCTGGGCCCCCCTCTTTGGGCCGCACCGAGCTGAGCGACCTTTGCAGGCCCGCCGGCAGGGTGGCGTGCTGGCCCGGGCCCAACACCAGGCAGTTGCCACGGTATTGCGCATCGGTGCACAGCTCCCACGTGCCGCTGCGCACCACGATCGACAGGGCCTTGTTGTCGAAGCCGTAATCGGCCAGATTGGGGTTGGCGCGGTCCAGCCCCAGGGCCATGCCCTGGAACTGCGGCTGTTCGTACAGTTCGATCGGTGCCGCGGCGACGTCGGGCGCGGCGGCCCACGCCGCGGCAACGCCGATCACAGAGAGCAGGGGTTTCGGCAGGGTCATGGTCGCGTCTCCTCCGGTGGAGGCGGCCTGGCCTCGCCGCGGGCTTCAGCCCAAGCGCCCGGCGCGGAAGTCTTCGACCGCCTGGATGATTTGAGCCTGCGAGTTCATCACGAAGGGCCCGTACTGCGCAATTGGCTCTCTCAGGGGGCGGCCGGCGATCAGCAGCGCGCGTGCTGGCGCCTCGCCGGCAGCCAGGACCACCCCATCGGCTTGTGCGTCCTGGGCCAGGATCGCCATGCGTTGGCTGGGCACAGGCGTGTCGCCGATACGCACCTCACCGCGAAAGACGTACACAAAGGCGTGATGCCCTGGCGGCAGCGATTGCTCGAACCGGGCGCCGGCGTCCAGCTGGATGTCGAGGTACAGCGGCTCGGTGTGCTCGCGCTGCATAGCCCCGGCCACGGCGGTCGATCCCGTGCCGGCCGTGCCGGCGATCACGGCCACGTCCACCCCCGGCGCCCGCCAATGGGGGATCTCGCCGGCCGGGATGTCGCGGTACCAAGCGGGCACCATCTTGTCGCTGGCGGGCAGGTTCAGCCAGAGCTGGAAGCCCTCCATGCGGCCCTCCTGTTGCTCTGGCAGCTCGCTGTGGATGATGCCGCGGCCGGCGGTCATCCACTGGACGCCGCCGTTCTCCAGCAAGCCCTCATGGCCGGCCGAGTCGCGGTGCCGCATGCGGCCGGCGATCATGTAGGTCACCGTCTCGAAGCCGCGGTGGGGGTGGTCTGGAAAGCCGGCAATGTAATCGTCCGCGTTGTCGGTGCCAAAGGCATCGAGCATCAGGAAGGGATCAAGCCGAAGTTGCAGATCCTGCGTCAGGACGCGGGTCAGTTTCACGCCGGCGCCGTCGCTCGTGGGGCGCCCGATGACCAGGCGCTCGACGCGACGCGGCCGGGCCAGCGTTTGGGGCGTTGTCGATTCAAGCGTGGTGGCCATCGTGTCTCTCCAGATTCGATTCGGTTGAGGGCGGAGTGTGCCTGCGCTCGGTGGGAGCGGGGGCGGCCTGGCACCGGGGCCGGGGCATCGGGGCCGGGGCATCGGTGCGGAACTTCAAGCCACCGCCGATTCGCCCTGCGCTGGGAGCAGTTGGTCGATTTCCTGGCGTGCACTGGCCAGCGCCTGCGCTTCGGCTTCGGGCCCCATGGCCAGCCCTTCGGCATAGATGAAGTGCACGTCGGTCATGCCCAGGAAGCCCAGCACCGATTGGAGGTAGGGCACCTGGCTGTCGCGGTCTGTACCGCGGTGAACGCCGCCACGCGACAGCACGGCATAGACCGTCTTGCCGGTGAGCAGGCCGACCGGCCCCTTCTCGGTGTACTGGAAGGTCACCCGGGCGCGGGCGATGGCATCGATCCAGTTCTTCAACTGCGCGGTGACGCCAAAGTTGTACATCGGCACACCCAGCACCACCACGTCGGCGGCCTGGATCTCGGCGATCAGCGCGTCGTCCAGGGCGACACGGGCGGCCTGTTCGGCGCTGCGCGCTTCGGGCGGGGTGAACAGGGCGCCGAGCGTGGCTTCATCGAGCACCGGATGCGGCTGGCGGGCCAGATCGCGCACGGTCAGGGTCGCGCCGGGATGCTGGCGCAGCAGGCGCGCCGACAACTCGTTGGCGAGCCGGGTGGAGTGCGAGCCCTGGTCGTTGTCGAACACACGGGCGCTGGAGTTGACTTGCAGGATGTTCATGGCGGGGCTTTCGTCTCGGATGGTGAGCCGTGGCTCGATGGCTTCACTGTATTGAGATGATTGGTCGCGATAAATCTACTCGAATGGTCAAGTTTGTTCCTCTGGTGGAACAATGGCGGCGACCTTCCGACTCGAAAGCGCGCCATGTCCGGCCTGATGTCCCCCTCGTCCACCGTCGATCCGAACGACCTGGCGCTGTTCGCACATGTGGCTGATGCGGGCAGCTTCACCCGCGCGGCGGACAAACTCGGTCTGCCGAAATCAACGCTGTCGCGGCGTTTGTCGGGGCTTGAAGCGCTGCTGGGCGAGCGCCTGATCCTGCGCACCACGCGCCGGCTGACCGTCACCGAGTTCGGTGCGGCGGTGTTGGAGCATGCGCGGCAGGTGGTGGCGGAGGTCGACGGGACACTCGCGCTGGCGCAACACCGGCAGGCGCAGCCCAGCGGGCACCTGCGTGTCTCGATGCCGGGGGATCTGGCGCTCCTGGCGCTCGGTGGGATGCTGCAGCAGTTCGTGCGCGATCACCCCGCCGTCACGCTGCAGCTGGATCTGTCGCCGCGCCGCGTGGACCTGCTGGCCGAAAACTTCGACCTTGCGCTGCGCATGGGCGACCTGCCCGACGACACGCACCTGTCCGCGCGGCGTCTGGCCTGGTTCAGCGGCAGCCTGTTCGCTTCGCCCGATTGGGTCCAGGCGCATGGTGTGCTGACGCATCCGGACGACTTGTCGCGGCCGGACGCGCCGTGGCGCGGTTTGGCGGTGGCGGGCCAGGGTGGCGAGCCGATGGTCTGGCGGCTGGAGCGCCCCGTGGAGGGCGCCGGAGCGCAGGCGCCTGTCGAGCAGTGGCAGGGTTTGCCGCCGGCGCGCATGTTGGCCAATTCGCCGGCGGTGCTGCTGCAGATGGCGCGCGCGGGCCTCGGCGTGGCACTGGCGGGTGACTTCTTCGCCGCACCCTATGTGCGATCGGGTGAGTTGGTGCGTGTGCTGCCCGAATGGCGCTCGACGCCCGCCCCGGCGTGGGCGGTATTCCCGGAGCGGCGTTTGATGCCCGCCAAGACGCGGGCCTTCATTGACGCGTTGGCCGCGGCCCTCTCGCCGTGCCGCGAGCCGGGTGCCGATGTGTGTGGTACCGGGGGGCAGTGCCCCGGGCCAGGGGGCGAGCCGATGCTGCCGCCCCCTGTGGGTTGACCAGACGACCGCGTCCGCGGCGGCGTCAGCCGATGTTCGCGCCGGTGTGGTCCAGGTGTTGCCGGACGGCCTCGATCACATGCACCTGGCTTTCCGTCTGCGACAGCGTGTGGTCGGCGCCGGCCACCATCAGCATGCGGAAGTTGGGCTGACCGCTCATGTGGCGGCCGCGCGGGCCGAGGTGGAACTCGAGGTAGTCAAGGCCATCGTCTTCCTCGGCGACGATGAGCAGGATGTCGGTGCCGCGTTCACTGAGCAGGCGCATGTTGGCCAACACGTTCTCTTCGGCCGGCGCGCGGCCCAGCAGGCGGCGCGCGGCGCGCTCGGCGCGAACGCGGGTCAAGGTGGCCAGCCGGCCGGCGATGCCGCGAACGTCGATGTCACCCTGCAGCAGGCGCTTGTAGGTGCTGGTCTCGAACAAGGCCTTCCGATAGTAGTGGCTCGATTTGTAGCTGCGCTGCATCGCGCTTTGCAGTGTTTCGCCTTCGCTCCAATCAAGGCGGCGCGGGTTGATCAGCACCAAGCCCGTCACCCGGGGGTCGGCCAGCGCGGTCTGGAAGGCCACATAGGCGCCCGAGCACAGGCCCACCAGAATGAAGCGCCGCACGCCCAGCCCCGACAGGCGCTCGATCGCGGCGCCCACGTCGACCGTGGAGCCCTTGGAGTACAGCCGCGTCGAGGCATAGCCGGCGGCGCTCCGGCTGTCTCCGATGCCGGCGAGGTCGAATCGCAGCGAGCGATAGCCGCGGGCCGCCCAGGCGCGCGCCATCTTCACGTACAGCCGGTTCGGCCCGACCCGGTGATTGGTGCCGACGTTGAGCATCAGGATGGCGGTTTCGGCCCGGTTGTCCGCCGGATCGAGTCGTTCGGGTTCGGCCAGGATGCCGAACAAGCCATGTTCGTGACCGAACAGCAGCGGGATCTCCCGCACGCCCGCGAACACCGCATCGCGCTGCAGCGGGGCCTCGGCGCCTTGCCGCGGCTCGGGCCGGGCGTCGGCCGGTTCCCCGGCGGCGATCCAGTCGATGATGCTGTCGAGCGTCGAGGTGGGCACGTCCACTTCGTGCGGCTCGGCCATCATCGCGGTGTAGCCGGGCCACTCGACGACGTCGCAGTCGATGCCGGCTTCCCTGAAGGCGGCGGGCAGCGGGCCGGCGCCGGGGATGTCGTCTCGGGCGATGAAGAGCGCGCGGCGCGCCGGGGCCGGGGTGGAGGGCTTGCCGTCCAGGGCCTGCAGATCCTGCAGCGTCTGGGCGGTGTAGAGCGTGCCCATGGTCTCCAGATCATCGCCGCCGGTCTCGCCCGCGCGCGGCGCGTGCGCCCGCAAGGTGCCCGCCGCGCGCAACTCGCGCGTGAAGGCCCGGCCGCTGGCGCAGGGCGCCCACAGCACCAGGCTGTCGACCCCGCCGTGCTCGCTGGCGACCTTGGTGGCCAGCGTGGCGCCGATGCGCACGCCGAACAGCGCGAGCCTGGGCGTGCCGGCCAGCCGCCGCACTTCGTCCAGCCCGGCGGAGATACAGGCTTGCCAGGCCTGGACACGATCGGGATCAGAATCGCTGCCGATCGAGTCACCGGTGCCGTGGTAGTCGAAGCGGATCACCGCAAAGCCCCGGTCGGACAGGCGTTCGGCGAGCTGGGTGTAGGTCTCGTAGGCGCAGGTGCCTTCGTAGCCGACCGGGCGGCACAGCACCACGCCGGTGGCACGGGGCGTTCCGCGCGGGGCGTGGTACCAGCCGAAGCAGCGGGTCTCGGCTGCGCCAAAGGCGATCGGCGCAGCGCTGGGGGCCGGGGTGGCCGGCTGGCTCTGCGGTGGGGTGGACTCCCTCATGATGTGATCCCGTCCGGCCTGCAGGCCGTTTTCAGTATAGGGTTGCCCTGTCGGGCGGGGCGGACGCGCGGGCCCGTCGTCTGGGCGCAGTAGCATCGATTCGTACAGCAAGACACAGGAGCGGGCATGAAAGCAATCTTCAACGGCGTGGTGGTGGCCGAGAGCAATGACACGGTCGTGGTCGAAGGCAACCACTATTTTCCCGAGGCGTCCTTGAAGCGCGAGTACACGAGCTTCTCGAACCACCGCACCAGTTGCGCCTGGAAAGGCCAGGCCCGCTACCTCAGCTTGCTGGTCAACGGTGAACTGGCGAGCGACGCCATCTGGTATTACCCCGAGCCGTCCGATGCCGCTGCGCAGATCAAAGACCGCGTGGCATTCGGCCGCGGGGTGCAGATTGTCGAATAAAGCCGTCGCGCCGTGGATCCCCAGTCTCTGACTTTGGTCCATCGGCGCCGGTTGCGTGAAGTCTGGCGCTCGGCGGGGTGGCCCTGCCAGGATGGGGTCGAGGTCGAGCTGCTGGCGGCCGGCTGGCTTGAGCGTCGCTGCGATGCGCAAGGGCGCGAAACGCTGCGCGTGACGGATGCGGGCGTGCAGGTGCTGGCGGCCACGCTGCAGCGCAACCGTGCGGCGCGCGATGCCCACGAGGCCCTGGTGGCCAGGGTGGCGCTGGAGATGCAACGCGCTGGCCGGGTGGTGTGGCGCGGGCTCAGCTTGCGGGCCCCGGTGGCCGGCGAGCTGCCCGGCCCGGATGGCCAGGTCGCACCGGTGACGCGCTGGGCCATCGCGATGCCCGATGTGTACTCCATCCGCCACACGACGGTCGAGGACTACGTGGAGCCGGTGGTCCACGAGGTGAAAGTGCGGCGTGCCGATTTGCTGGGCGACCTCAAGCGTCCGACGAAGGGGGAGGCGTACCGGGCGTTGTGCGGCGAGTGCTGGTATGTGCTGAAAGCGGGCATCGGCGAGGCCGACGAAGTGCCCGACGTGTACGGTGTGATGCGAGCGCACCCCTTGCCCGGGACGGACGAGCAGGCGGGTTTGGCCTTCGGTGCGCTGGAGGTGTTGCGGCCGGCGCCGCGCCGGGCGTTTCGCCTGCCATTCAGTGTGTGGATGGCACTGGCCCGCGCCAACGCCGAGCCGGCCGATGACGACGCGCAGAGCTTGCTGGGCGAATCCGGCGGGTCGGTGGATTGATCAAGCATCTTCCACAAGCTGGCGTTGCCGGCGGCGGGGAGAAAGGGGCTGTCGCACAATCATCGGCTGATCGCGGCGGCCCACCCGGCCCACCCGCTGGCACATGAGGCCGGTTCGCTCGGCCCCTTCACTGGAGATCCCCGTGTCTGCGTCCACTTTCCCGCCGTCTCGTCTGTCCTTTGCGGCCCGTGCCGTGTCCGTGGTCTGTCTCGCCTGGGCGGGGCTGTCGCTCACCGTCCATTCCGGCCCTGCGGTTGCCACCGTGGCGCCCGGGACGGCCCAGGTGGCCTGGTTGCCGGCCGCGGCCGATGCCGACATTGAGAAGGCCTTCGCCCAGGGCAAGGCCGAGGGCAAGCCGGTGCTGGTGTATTGGGGCGCCAAGTGGTGCCCTCCGTGCAATCAGCTGAAGGCCACCCTGTTCAACCGGCAGGACTTCATCGAGCGCTCCAAGAGCTTCGTCGCGGTCAGCATCGATGGTGACCTGCCCGGCGCGCAGAAGCTGGGCTCGCGCTTCAAGGTGCGCGGCTACCCCACGATGATCCTGTTCAACACCGATGGCGCCGAGATCACCCGCCTGCCGGGCGAGGCCGATGCGCCGGCGGTGATGAATGTGCTGCAGATGGGCCTGGCCGGTGGCCGACCGGTGAAGACGGTGCTGGCCGAGGCCAAGGCGGGCAAGCCGGTATCGCCCAACGAATGGCGCATGCTGGCGTTCTATTCATGGGACACGGACGAGGCCCAGCTGGTGCCTGAGGCCGAACGGGCGCCGCTGCTGGCGCAACTGGCCAGCAGCTGCCCGGCCACCGAGGCCGAGACGGCCACCCGCCTGCTGTTGAAGGCCCTGGCCGGCCAGGCCGAGGGCGATCCCAAGGCCAAGCCGGTGATCACCGTCGATGCCGCCTTGCGTGAGAGGGTGAAGAAGCTGCTGGCGGATCCGGCGGCCACCCGAAGCCAGATGGACGTGGTGGTGAACTTCGCCCCATCGTTGGCCGAGGCCCTGGCGCCCAAGCCGGGTGCCGATCGGCAAGCGATGGTCGCGGCGCTGGATGCGGCGCTGGTGCGCCTGCAAGGCGATGCCAGCCTGTCGCGCGCCGATCGAATCTCGGCGCTGATCGGCCGGGTGGAGCTGGCCCGCCTGGGGCAACCGAAGGACACGCTCAAGCCCAAACTGCCCGAAGCCCTGGTCAAGCAGGTGCGTGACGAGTCGGCGCGCGCCGACAAGGAAGTGACCGAAGGCTACGAGCGTCAGGCGGTGATCACGTCCGTGGCCTACGTGCTGGGCCAGTCGGGGTTGTGGAAGGACAGCGATGCACTGCTGCAGGCCAGCCTGCCGAAGAGCCACTCGCCCTACTACCTGATGAGCCAGCTGGCGGGCAATGCCAAGAAGCAGGGCCGCACCGCGGAGGCACTGAGCTGGTCCGAGCAGGCGTTCAACAAGAGCGAGGGTCCGGCCACGCGCTTGCAGTGGGGGGCCAGTTACGTGGCAGCCCTGGTGGAACTGGCACCGCAGGACGAGGCCCAGATCGAGAAGACGGTCGCGCAGCTGATCCGTGAGGCCGACGGCCAGCAGGGGGCCTTCTACGAGCGCAGTGCGCGTTCGATGCAGAAGGTGGGGGACAAGCTGGCGGCGTGGAACGCCAAGGGCCAGCACAAGGCGGTGGTCGAGCGCCTGCGCGCCCAGCTCAGCCCGGTCTGCGCCAAGCTGCCTGCTGGCGACTCGCAGCGCGCGAGTTGCGACAACGTGCTGAAGAAGGCCTGATCCCCCGAGCCGCAACGACCGGCGAGTGCCGGGGCGTTGCGGCCGTCTCGCCGTGCCCATGCGAGGGCGGGAGCCGCCCTCGTCGGGGTGTCACTTGTTCAGGCCTTCGGCTTCCAACGCGGCCTTGACGGCCGGGCGTGCGGCCACGCGTTCGCGGTAGGCGGCCAGGTTCTTGTAGCCGCTCATGTCGATGCCGACGTAGCCGCTCCAGTTGCTGACGGTGAACAGGTAGGCGTCGGCCACGGAGAACTGCGCGCCCAGCAGGTAGTCTTTGCCGGCCAGTTGGCTGTCGACCCACTGCAGGCGGTCGGCGATGCGGGCGCGGTAGACCGCCTTGCCTTCTTCGGGCATGGCCGGGTTGAACAGCGGCGAATAGCTCTTGTGCAGTTCGCTGGTGATGAAGTTGAGCCACTCCATCAGTCGATAACGCTCCATCGTGCCGGCCTTGGGGGCCAGGCCGGATTCGGGCTTCTGGTCGGCCAGGTACTGGACGATCACGGGGCCTTCGGTCAGGCGCGCGCCGTCGTCCAGCTCGAGCACCGGCACCTGACCCTTGGCGTTGACTTCCAGGAAATCGCTGCCGTCGGCCAGCTTCTTGGTCTTGGTCGAAGCGAGCGACAGGTCGAACGGCAGGCCGGCTTCACGCAGCACGATGTGGGGCGACAGAGAGCAGGCACCGGGGCTGTAGTAGAGCTTCATGGGGTCTCCTTGGGATTGAAGTGAACATCGAGAAGAGGCGGCGATCATCCATCCAAAGGCCAAGACCGAGGAAAGGCGAGGGGCATCGGCAGGGAGCGGGCCGACGGCCCCGCTGCGCAGGCCGGCGGCGCCCTGCAGTTGATGCGCATCGGACCGGTGTTGGTGTCTGTCACCCGGCGTTTCATCGCGGTTCGGCGCGCGGGGGCCGCGAGTGCCTTCACAATCGCCGGCCATGAAGCAACAACGAGCCGAATCATGGGGCGCCGCCCGGCGCGCCGGGCTGGCCTGGGGCTTGGCGCTGTGCACGCTGGCCGGGGCCGGGCCCGCGCCGGCGGCCGAGCCGGCGCTGGCCTTGAAGCCTTGTCGCCTGCGCGGGGTGGATCACGAGGCGCAGTGTGGGGTGCTGCGCCGACCTCTGGATCCTGCGCGCGCCGATGGCCCGCAGATCGACATCCATGTCGCCGTGCTGCCGGCGATCGCCCGCAACAAGAAGCCGGATCCGGTGCTGTTCTTTGCCGGCGGGCCAGGGCAGAGCGCGATCGGCGCTGCGCAGGCGGTGTCGCGGGTGTTGGGGCGTTTTCTGAACCGCCGTGATGTCATCTTGATCGACCAGCGCGGCACCGGGCGCAGCGCCCCGCTGAACTGCGAGGTGGATGCGCCCACCAAGCCGATCGCCGAGGCGATCAACCAGGGGCGACAGACGTCGATGCTGCAGGCGTGTCGCGACAGTCTCCAGAAGCTGCCCTACGGTGATCTGCGCCAGTTCACGACGACCATCGCGATGGCGGACGCCGACGCGGTGCGACGGGCGCTGGGCGCCGAGAAGGTCAACGTGATGGGTGGCTCGTACGGTACGCGTGCGGTGCTGGAGTACATGCGCCAGTTCCCGGGGCAGGTGCGACGCGCCATCATTGATGGGGTGGCGCCACCCGACATGGCGCTGCCGGGGTCGTTCTCGCCCGACGCGCAGCGCGCCTTCGATGCGCTGCTGGCAGCGTGCGAAGGGCCGCAGGCCGATGCCACCTGCCGCCAACGCTACCCGCAACTTCGCTCGCAGTGGGCGGCCGTGTTGGCCGCGATGCCGCGCGAGGTGGTGGTGCCGCACCCGGTGACAGGCCGCGAGGAGCGCTTCGTGCTGACGCGCGACATGCTGGTCGGCCTGGTGCGCTTGCCGCTGTATGTGCCGTCGCTGGCGTCGGCGCTGCCGTATGCCATCAGCGAGGCGGCGGCCGGCCGTTATGGCGCGATCGTCGGCCTGGCGACGTCGATGGGTGGCAACAGCCGCGGCATCGACCTTGCGATGGGCATGCACTTCTCGGTGGTCTGCGCGGAGGACATGCCGCGGCTGGGCAAGACCGCAGACAAGCCGGGCGCCGACTTCGGCGATGCGGCCTTGACGCAGTATCGAGATGCCTGCGCGATCTGGCCCAAGGCGACCGTGCCGGAAGCGTTCTACTCGATACCGCCGGCACAGGCTGCCACGCTGGTGCTGTCTGGGGGTGATGACCCGGTCACGCCGCCGCGCCATGGCGAGCGGGTCGCCAAGGCCCTCGGCGCCAAGGCGCGGCACGTGGTGGTGGCTCACGCCGGCCACGGCACGATGGCGATCGGTTGCATGCGCGATGTGATGTTCCGCTTCATTGATACCGACGCCGAGTCGGAGGCGCTCAATGCGGTGCAGAAGGATGCGGAATGCGCCAGCAGCCTGCCGCGGCCGCCCGCTTTCGCGATGCCCTTGCCGGTGGCCGCTTCGGCGCCGCCCCCAGCGCCCGCAGCTTCGGCGCCAGTGCCCCACCGGCGGCCCGGTCCTGACGACGCTCCCTCTTCGAAAGCCGACCGATGATTGAAGTCGAACAACTGGCCAAGCGCTTTGTGCAGGGGCGCGGGCGACAGGCGCGCGAGGTGCGTGCGGTGGACGGTGTGACGTGGCGCGCCGAGGATGGCCGCATCACCGGGCTGCTCGGGCCGAACGGGGCCGGCAAGACCACCACGCTGCGCATGGTGGCGGCGCTGATTCAGCCGGACGCCGGGCGCATCCGCGTCGACGGCATCGACGTGGCAGCCGAGCCGATGAAGGCGCTGGGTCGCATGGGGGTGCTGTCGGATTCGCGGGGCCTGTACCCGCGTTTGACCGCGCGCGAGAACATCGTCTACTACGGACGCCTGCATGGCCTGACGCACCGGGCGGCGGCGGCGCGTGCAGACGAGCTGGCGAAGGTGCTGGACATGGAGCCTCTGCTCGATCGCCGCACCGATGGATTCAGCCAGGGCGAGAAGATGAAAACGGCGTTGGCTCGCGCGCTGGTGCACAACCCACCCAACATCATCCTGGACGAGCCGACGAATGGCCTTGATGTGTTGGCCACGCGGGCGCTGCGCGAAGCGCTGCGCCGGCTGCGCGATGTCGAAGGCAAGTGCATCGTCTTTTCGACGCACATCATGCAAGAGGTGGAGCGCCTGTGTGACCACGTGATCGTGATCTCGCACGGGCGCACCGCGGCGCAGGGCACGGTGGCCGAGCTGTCGGCCCGCACCGGACAGACCGACTTTGAAGAAGCCTTTGTCGACCTGGCGTTCACGCCGGCCGAACGAGACCACGCTGGCCAGTTGGCCGGGGAGCAAGCCGCATGATGGCCCGATCAGCCTGGACCGTGTTCACCAAGGAATTGCGCGACGCGTTGCGCGACCGACGCACGCTGTTCATGGTCTTCCTCAGCTCGGTGGCCATCGGGCCGCTGGTGCTGGTCCTGATCTCCACGTTGGTTTCCGAGCTGGAAAAGCGTGCCGATGCGCGCGAGCTGGTCGCTGTCGGGATGGACAAGGCGCCGACGTTGCGCAACTACCTGCTGCGTCAGACGTACACGCTGCAGGTGGCCCCGCCGGACTACGAGAAACAACTGAAGGACAACAAGCTGGGGGATCCGGTGCTGGTGGTTCCGCCGGATTTCGAAGCCGACCTGGCGCGGGGTGAGGTGCCGGTGGTCCAGGTGATCACCAGCAGTGCCAACCAGCGTGCGCAGGGGGGCGCCGGGCGCATCATGCATCTGGTCGATGGCTTCAACCGGGAACAGGCGACGCTTCGGCTGGCGGTGCGTGGAGTGGGGCCGGTGGCGATGGAGGTGGTGGAGGTCAACGAGCTGGACCTGGCCAACCCCGCCACCCGGGCGGCGCAGTTGACGGGGATGCTGCCTTTCTTCGTTCTGATGGCTGTGATGTACGGCGCCTTGAATGCGGCGTTGGACACCACCGCCGGTGAGCGGGAGCGAGGTTCGCTCGAGCCGCTGTTGATGAACCCCGCGTCGCGCCTGGCGCTGGTGATCGGCAAATGGGGCGCCGTGGCGGCGGTGGGCATGTTGATCGCGGTGCTGTCTTCGCTGAGCTTCCTGCCGGGGCAGTGGCTGCTCAAGAGCGAGTCATTGGCGGCGATGTTCCAGTACGGGATGTCGGAGGCGTCCGCATTCCTGGCCTTGCTGGCGCCGTTGGCGGGGGCGTTGTCGGCGCTGCTGATGGCCATCGCGATCCGCTGCAAGAGCTTCAAAGAGGCTCAGGCCAACGCCACCGTGGTGGTGCTGGGCATGTCGATGTTGCCGATGATGATGCTGTTCAACCAGGAGGGCGAGAAGCCTTGGCACCTGTGGGTGCCGGGGCTGGCGCAGTCGACGCTGATGGGGCGCGTGCTCAAGGGCGAGCCGATGGGGGCGATGGATCTGGTGCTCCCTGCGGCGGCCTGTGGCGTGTTGGCGTTCGTCTGCCTGCTCTACGTCTCTCGACAATTCTCCAAGGCGGCGGTTCGCTGACCGCTCAGGCGGCGAAGCGCCTTCTCCGCGGTCGATGCGGTGAAGGCGCGGTGTGCGTCCTGGCGGATGCGGCGTCTTCGCTCAGGCCGCCTGGACGACGCGCCAGACCTCGTCTTGCCACGGCAGCTGGCAGACCATGCGGCTCAGGTGCAAGGCCGATTCGCGTGCGGCCAAGGGCTCGCCGTGTTCGCCCACCAGGCGTAAATTCGTCACGACGCACAAGGGGTTGGCCATCGCGACGACGCCCTCGGCGATCTGGATCCAGTCCCACGCGAGACCGGCCTGACCCTCGTCGAGGTATTCGCTCCAGACGGTCTGCCCGGCACACGGGCTGCCCCGACTGCCTGAGGTGGTCACGCGGGTGCCCAAGTGGACAAATCTTGCCTTACGCTTGATGCTGGCCTGGCAGAAAATGGCGGGCCAGGCATAAAGCGCCCAGGGGGGTGGCATGGAGACGCTGGAGGTCGTGTGCATGGTGGCCTTCTTCTTCGTCTGTACAGCCTGAAGTCTGGAGAGGTCCTGGTGCACCGGCTAGCTGTCAATCCTGTCAGGGTGATGTGATGAACAGTGGTGTGCTGAGCCACAGCTATCTGTCGATCATGGAAGCGAAGTCCATCGAAGACTTCCGTGGCCAGATCGTGCATTTCGCCAATGAGCTCGGGTTTCAGTACGTGTCGGCGATGACGGTCGTCGACCAGTCGTTGACGCGTTCAGATTTCGTCACGATCGACAACATGCCGCTGGACTATCGACAGGCGGGAGCCTCGGCGGTAGACACGCACCGACGCGACCCGGTGATGCAGCACTGCAAAAGGGGCGCGGTGCCGATCGTCTGGGATCAGGAAACGTACCTGCGTACCGGGGCGATCGACTTGTGGGAGGAGCAGGCCGCGTTTGGCTACCGCACGGGCATTGCCTTGGCGTTGCACCTGCCGGAGGGTCGACATTTCATGTTGGGCGTCGACCGTGATCAACGTCTGCCCAAGGAGCCGAGTGAACTGACACGCATCGTGGCTGATCTGCAGCTGTTTGCCGTGCATGCACAGGACACGGCATTGCGCTTGTTCGTGCCTGCAGAGAAGCTGGTCGAAACACCCTCACTGACGCCGCGCGAGCTCGAAGCGTTGCGTTGGACGATGGAGGGCAAGACAGCATGGGAAGTGGGCAGCATCCTCGGCATCAGTGAACGCACGGCCGTGCTGCACATCCAGAACGCGATGCGCAAGCTGGGATCGGTCAACAAGCACCAGGCGGTGCTGAAGGCACTGCGCCTTGGCCTGATTCACTGAGCTCTGCGTAGGCGGTGACACGTGGTTACCGCCGACCTGTAAGAGTTGACAGTGTTCGAAAAAGAGGGCGATTGCTTCAATGGCGGTACGCGCTGCGTCAGCGCATTCACCGACCGGAGTACCTATGAAGCAAGCCCTGTTGTCCTTGATCCGCCCCGTGTTGCGCCGCCCGGTGGCCGACTCTGTGCCGACCACGGGGATTCGCGAGCTTCGGTCTTCTGAACTGCGCCAAGTCAGTGGTGGCCCGCAAGACTCTCCGCGCACCGGGTGGTGATGTTGCGCTCGTCGATGACATGTTCGCTGCCATCGAATTGGAGCTGCTAACGAGTTGATTTGGCTGACCGCCCTGTTCGAATCCCTCCACAACCAGCGTCAGGTTTGTTGACGTCACCTTCGGGTGCGGTGGCAGATTTGGCTTGGTTGACTTTCAGGTGCTGGTGGCGTTCCGCTGCCAGCACCTCTTTTTTTTTGCCAGCGCTTCAGCCGTGACTCGGCGTCTTTCAGCGCGGCGGGTTGGGCCGGGTGGCGGTTTCGAGGGCGGTCAGCCACTGGATGGCGTGAGTGCGGCCGGCGCCGCACATCGTGTGAGAAGGCTGAAGCGATGTGCACACCGTGGGCCGACGAGGATCGCCGAAGAGGCGACATTGATCGTGCTCGTCGAGCTGTACGCACCGGACGCCAGCGGGTTTCCCGCTCGGCATGCCAGGGATCGGGCTGCTGATCGAGGGCGCGATGCAGCAGGCGCCGCAGCGCGGTCGGCAGGTGGCAGGGTCGGATGGCATGGCACGATTGTCACGCTGATCTCGGTGTGAATGTGTGCACTCGCTGACACGAGGCCGAGTCGGATGCCACAGTGGCATTGGGATCGATCCCTGATCGGGTGCTCGAAATCCGCGGGGTCTTTAAAATCAAGATCTTGCGCGCGGTTTTGGCGTGCTCACCCGGCTTGGGCCCTGCGATGGGGCCGTGAGGAATACGCCGTGATCTATCCCCAGGAATTTGACGTCATCGTGGTCGGTGGTGGCCACGCTGGCACTGAGGCCGCCTTGGCGGCCGCCCGCATGGGCTGCGCCACCTTGCTGCTGACGCACAACATCGAGACCTTGGGTCAGATGAGCTGCAACCCATCGATCGGCGGCATCGGCAAGGGGCACTTGGTCAAGGAGGTCGACGCGCTCGGTGGCGCCATGGCCTTGGCCACCGACGAGGCGGGGATCCAATTCCGCATCCTCAATTCGAGCAAGGGGCCCGCCGTGCGTGCCACCCGGGCTCAGGCGGACCGGGTGCTCTACAAGGCCGCCATCCGGCGACGTCTGGAGAACCAACCCAACTTGTGGTTGTTCCAGCAGGCGGTCGACGACTTGATGGTCGAGGGCGATCGCGTGGTGGGCGCAGTGACCCAGGTGGGTGTGCGTTTCCGCGCCCGTGCGGTGGTGTTGACGGCCGGCACGTTCCTGGACGGGCGCATTCACGTCGGGCTGCAGAACCACAGTGGCGGCCGGGCAGGGGATCCGCCCGCGGTCTCGCTGTCGGCGCGGCTCAAAGAGTTGAAGCTGCCGCAAGGTCGGCTCAAGACCGGCACACCGCCGCGCATTGACGGGCGGTCGATTGACTTTGCGCAACTCACGGAGCAACCCGGTGATCTGGACCCGGTGCCGGTGTTCAGCTTCATGGGATCGGCCGGCATGCACCCGCGGCAGGTGCCGTGCTGGATCACGCACACTAGTGCGCGCACCCACGAGATCATTCGGTCGGGCTTTGATCGCAGCCCCATGTTCACCGGCGTGATCGAGGGGGTGGGGCCGCGCTACTGCCCGAGCATCGAAGACAAGGTCAACCGGTTTGCCGACAAAGACAGCCACCAGATCTTCCTCGAGCCCGAAGGCTTGACCACGAACGAGTTCTACCCGAACGGCATTTCCACCTCGCTGCCTTTCGATGTGCAGTTGGCCGCGGTGCGATCGATGCCGGGTTTGGCGGGTGCCCACATCTTGCGGCCCGGGTATGCCATTGAGTACGACTACTTCGATCCGCGCGAGCTGAAGCCGAGCTTCGAGACACGGGCGATCGGCGGCCTCTACTTCGCCGGGCAGATCAATGGCACGACAGGCTACGAAGAGGCGGCGGCGCAGGGCCTTTACGCCGGCGTGAACGCGGCCCTCGCCGCCAAGGGGGTGGCGCCCTTGTCATTGCGGCGCGACCAGGCCTACTTGGGTGTGCTGGTGGATGACCTGGTCACCAAGGGTGTCACCGAGCCTTACCGCATGTTCACCAGCCGCGCCGAGTTCCGGCTGCAGCTGCGCGAGGACAACGCCGACGCGCGGCTGACCGAGCTGGGGCGGAGCCTGGGATTGGTGGGCGACGACCGCTGGGCGGCCTTCCAGCGCAAGCGCGACGCACTGGCACGTGAGGCGGAGAGACTGCGCTCGACATGGGTGCATCCGGGCATCTTGTCGCCGGAGGTGGCCGAGCCCGTGTTGGGCAAGCCGATCGAGCGCGAGTACAGCCTGGCAGATCTGCTGCGCAGGCCTGGCATTGGCTACGACCAGATTGCCGCGCTGGCCGCGCATGCTCGACCCGACGCGGGTGTTTCACGTGAAACGTTGCGCAGTGAACTGGGGCCGGAGCTGACCGACGCGTTGATCGACCAGCTGGAAATCGCGGTCAAGTACGCGGGCTACATCACCAAGCAGGTCGACGAGGTGGAGCGATCGATGGCCTATGAGAGTCTCGCCCTGCCGCCCGAGCTGGACTACGCCCAAGTGACTGCACTCAGCTTCGAGGTCCGGCAGAAACTCAATCGCCACCGGCCTGCCACCCTGGGGCAGGCGGCGCGCATCTCGGGTGTGACGCCGGCCGCTGTTTCGCTGCTCCTGGTGCATCTGAAGAAGAAGCGATTCGCTGGGTTCACGGGACGGGTTGGAGCGCCGGACGCTGGCGATGAATCTGCCGCCGCGGCCGAAGACAAGCCCGCCAACGCTGCTTGATGCAGCCCGCTCGCCAGCCGCCAGCGTTCGGCCGCTGGTCAACTACATCAATTCCCACGACGTGACCGACACCATCTCCCACCCCTTGGCCGGCCCCCTCGATCGCGGACTGAACGCCTTGGGCTTGCCGCTTCCGCCGGCGGTGCAACGGCGACTGCTCTCCTATCTCGACTTGATCGCCCAGTGGAATCGTGTCTACAACCTCACTGCGATTCGTGACCCTGGGTCAATGCTGGTCCAGCACCTTCTGGACTGCCTCGCCATCGTCCAGCCCCTGCGGCGTGAAGCGGGTCAAGCAGGTGAGGGGAGCAGTGGTCTGAAGGCGGGCTGCCGGGTGTTGGACGTGGGCAGCGGCGCAGGTCTGCCTGGCGTGGTGTTGGCCATTTGTGAGCCGGAATGGTCCGTCACCTGCGTGGATGCGGTGGCCAAGAAGGCCAGCTTCATTCGGCAGGTGGCGGCAGAGCTTCAACTGACGAACCTGACGGCGACGCACCAGCGGGTCGAGGACATGGACGATGCGCCCTTCGACCTCATCACGTCGCGCGCATTCGCCACGCTGTCGGATTTCATCAGCCTGACGACGGCGCGCTTGGCGCCGGGTGGGCGGTGGGTCGCGATGAAGGCCCATCTCTCGCCCGAAGAGCGGGCGGGGGTGCCAGCGAACGTCGAAGTGTTTCACGTGGAACCATTGACGGTGCCCGGCCTGGACGCAGCCAGATGCCTGGTGTGGATGCGACCCCAGGCCGGTTGAGGGCGTGACGCCGGGCGGGGTCGTCCACCGGCCATCCCCAGGCTATTCATCGGCCTGCCCACAGCTTTATCCACAGACGCCCGCTCCCGCGCCAGCGACAATCAGCCACCATGTCCCGAATCTTTTGCATCGCCAATCAGAAGGGCGGCGTCGGCAAGACGACCACCAGTGTCAATCTGGCTGCCGGATTGGCGCGAGTCGGGCAGCGCGTCTTGCTCGTGGACCTCGATCCCCAGGGCAACGCGACCATGGGCTCGGGGGTCGACAAACGCAAGCTCGAGGCCAGCGTTTACGACGTCTTGCTGGAGAGCGCGAGCGTCGCTGAGGCCCGCTCCCGCTCGGAATCGGGTGGCTACGACGTGCTCGGCGCCAACCGCGAACTGGCGGGCGCGGAGGTTGAGTTGGTGGCGCTAGAGCACCGCAACGAGCGGCTGCGGCGCGCCTTGAAAGCAGCAGACGCGGACTACGACTTCGTGCTGATCGACTGCCCGCCCTCGCTCAGTCTGCTCACGCTGAATGGCTTGTGCAGCGCGCATGGCGTCATCGTCCCGATGCAGTGCGAGTACTTTGCCCTCGAAGGCCTGACCGACCTGGTCAATACCATCAAGCAGGTCCACGCCAATTTGAACCGCGACCTCGAGCTGATCGGCCTCTTGCGGGTGATGTTCGATCCCCGGATCACCCTGCAGACCCAGGTGAGCGATCAGCTGAAGGCCCACTTCGGCGAAAAGGTGTTCGACACCGTCATCCCCCGCAACGTGCGGCTGGCCGAAGCGCCCAGCTACGGGCTGCCCGGTGTGGTGTTCGACCCGGCATCAAAAGGGGCCCAGGCCTTCATCGATTTCGCACGGGAGATGGTGGCGCGCGTCAGCTCAGCGGCCCCCTCCACGACCCCCCATACCCTGGTGGGCAGTGCCTGAGCTGCAGCGCACGACCGCTGGACAACACACCGCCATGGAGATTCTCGACTTGCATCCACTCACCCAGGACGACGCCGGCCTCGACGCTCATTCCACGAACCGGCTCAACAGCGCACGCCCCCGCCTGGTGGCACTCTTCGCTGCCACCGCTTTGGCGGCGACCCTCACCGCGTGCGGGGGAGGGGGGGATGGCGGGACATCTCCCTTCCCGGTGCCCCCACCCCCGCCGCCGCCCCCGGCGAGCGACGCAGCCCAGGTCTGCGCACCGACCAACCCCTATCGATCGGACGCGCTCGACACCACGCGGACCGGCACTCTCGACAACGAGAAGGCCTGGATACACAGCTACATGAACCAGGCCTACCTCTGGTTCGGCGAGATCCCCAGCGTCGACGCCAGCGCCGCCATGTTCAGCAACACCTCAGACGTGTACCTGTCGCTGGACAACTACTTCACCGCCCAGCTCACGCCGGCCTTGACGCCCTCGGGCAAGCGCCGCGACCAGTTCAGCTTCACCTATCCCACCAAGGCCTGGAACGACCTGATCAACTCAGGCTCCACCTCGGGGTACGGGATCAACTGGGCCGCCGACAGCTGGAACAGCCTGCCGCGTGGCATCCGCATCGCAACCGTCGAGCCGGGCTCGCCGGCGGCCTTGGCCGGCCTGATGCGCGGTGATCTGCTGGTCACGGCCGACGGCGCCAGCGCCGATGCCAGTGACAGCGCCGGCATCGACACCCTGAACGCGGCCCTGTTCCCGAGCGCCAACGGGGAATCCCATCGCTTCACCTTCACCCGGGTCGACGGATCGTCCATCACCCGATCGGTGACCAGCGCGGACGTGACGCTCGACCCGGTGCCCACCACCCTGGTGCTGGACAACGCGGGCGCCAAGGTGGGCTACATCGTCTTCAACGACCACATCGCCAGTTCGGAGCAGAAGCTGATTGACGCCATCACGGCGTTGAAGGCGGCTGCCGTGACCGACTTGGTGCTCGACCTTCGCTACAACGGTGGCGGCTACCTCTACCTCGCCAGCGAGTTGGCCTACATGGTGGCCGGCAGCGGCCCCACGGCCGGCAAGGTGTTCGAACACCTGCAATACAACAGCAAGCGAAGCAGCGAGACCAACAGCGAAGACGCCAAGACGCCCTTCTACGACACCTCATGCATCCTCGACAGCAACTTCGAGTGCAGCCGCCGTCAGGCCTTGCCGACGCTCAATCTGTCCCGCGTCACGGTGATCGCCACCGACAGCACCTGCTCGGCGAGTGAGGCCATCATCAACGGCCTGCGCGGGGTTGACATCGACGTCCGCGTCATCGGCAGCACCACCTGCGGCAAGCCCTACGGATTCACCGCCAAAGACAACTGCGGCATCTCGTACTTCCCCATCGAGTTCAAGGGGGTCAACCAGAAGGGCTACGGCGACTACGCCGACGGGTTCACACCCACCTGTCCGGTGAGCGACGACTTCACCCGCGCCCTGGGCACGGTGGAAGAGGGCATGCTGTCCGCGGCGCTCTACAACCTCACCCACAACGCGTGTGACGTGGCGGCCGCCCAGGCGAGCCGCCGCTCCATCCTGGCCTCGGGAGAGCGTGCAACACCGCGCTTGCTGCGCGGGCCGTGGCGCGAGAGCAAGATCGCTTTGCCGCGTCGCTGACCCCGGCGGCAGTGCCAGGCGGGCCGGGCCCGGCCGGGCCGACTGGCAACCCTGTCGCGCAGCCCTGAAGGCTGCCGGCAGGGGCTCACCCTTCAGGGAAGGCGGTGCCCTACAGGCCGAGGCCTTCGTCCTTGCCCAGATGGACGTTCATCGCTTGCACGGCGGCACCGCTGGCGCCCTTGCCCAGGTTGTCCAGGCGGGCCATCAGAACGGCCTGGCGCTCGTTCGCAAAGACGAAGATGTCCACACGGTTGGTGTCGTTGCACGCCTGCACGTCGAAGAAGCCTTGCTCCAGCGTGCTTGGGTCAGACAAGGGCATCACCCGCACAAAGCGTTCTTGCGCATAGCGGGCCGACAACGCATCGTGCAGTTGATGGCCGGTCACCATACCCGGCAGCTCCTGCAGATGCAAGGGCACACTCACCGCCAAACCCTTGTAGAAATTGGCCACGATGGGCATGAAGACCGGCGCTGTCCGCAGGCCGGTGTGGGCCACCATCTCGGGCAGATGCTTGTGTGACAGCGTCAGCCCATACGGCCGCGGCGAGTCCAGCGCCGGGTCGCCGCCAGCCTGGTACTGCTCGATCATCTTCTTGCCGCCCCCGGAGTACCCGGTGATCGAGGTGGCGGTGACCAACGCGTCGGCCGGCACCAAGCCCGCATCCACCAGCGGGCGCAGCAGCAGGATGAACGCGGTGGCATGGCATCCCGGGTTCGCGATCCGTTTGCTCTGCCGAAGCATCTGCCGCTGATCGGGGGCCAACTCGGGCAGCCCGAACACCCAGCCCGATGCGGTGCGGTGGGCGGTGCTGGCGTCGATCAGGCAGGTGTGGGAGTTCGTGACCATGGCCGCCGCCTCGCGCGACGCCGCATCCGGCAGGCAGAGAAAGGCCACATCGGCGGCGTTCAACAGGCGCGCGCGCTCGACCGGATCCTTGCGCTTGTCCGGGTCGATCTTGAGCACCTCGATGTCGCCACGCAATGCTAGGTACTCGTGGATGCGCAGGCCGGTGGTGCCTTCTTGGCCGTCAACGTACACGCGGGTGGTCATGGGCATTCCTTGGCGGTGGGGGTGGGGCCGCCCGAGCGGGCGGCGCCAGAATCAGGGGATTCCCTGGAGCATACGGCAAGCTTTCGGACATGAACGCGACGACGACACTGAACCCAGCATCCCACCCGCGCGTGCTGTTGCTGCCTGGCTGGCTCGATTCCGGCCCGGGGCATTGGCAGACCCTGTGGGCCGACCGCTTCGGCGACCAGCGCGTGGAGCAGGCCGATTGGCAATGGCCACGTCGGGGCGATTGGATGGCGCGTCTGGAGGAGGTCATCCTCGAAGACGACCGACGCGTGCTGCTGGCGGCTCACAGCCTGGGCTGCCATCTGGTCGCGGCATGGGCCGCGCATTCGCGCCACACCGGGCGCGTTTCGGCCGCCTTGCTGGTCGCGCCCCCCGATCTGGAGCAAGCGGATACACCCGTGCAGCTTCACCACTGGCGGCCAACGATTCGTCGGCCCTTGCCATTTCCAGCCCTGGTGGCCTACAGCGACAACGACCCATTCAGCGGCGCCTCTTCGTCGCGCGAGATCACCGCCGCCTGGGGTGCCGCCAGCCACGCCTGCGGCCCTCGGGGCCACTTGAATGCCGAGTCCGGCCTGGGTGACTGGCCTGCCGGCCGGGCCATGCTGATCGGCCTGGCCACAGGCCGGTGAGGGGTGCCGGGGGCAGGGTAGCCACGGCATCACACGGTCGCGTTAGCCGGCCGATCGCGCAGCGGCTCGGCCCCCGGCCCGGCTGAATGCCGACGCAGGCGCGACAATCATCCTCATGGCAACGAAAAAACCCAAGGGCCTGGGCATGGGCCTGGAGGCTCTGCTCGGTCCCACCGTCAGCGAGACCGCGACAGATCCGAAGTCGGCTGAAGGGCATCCGAGCGTGCTGAAGGTCGGCCAGCTGCAGGCCGGCAAGTACCAGCCGCGAACCCGCATGGACGAGGGGTCGCTGTACGAGCTGGCCGAGAGCATCAAGAGCCAGGGTGTGATGCAGCCCATTCTGGTGCGGCCCTTGGGTGCCAGCGACCAGGCCACGGGCGCGGCGCGTTACGAAATCATCGCCGGTGAGCGCCGCTTCAGAGCGGCCCAGCTGGCGGGCCTGGGTGAGGTGCCGGTGCTGGTCAAGCCGGTGCCGGACGAAGCGGCTGCCGTGATGGCGCTGATCGAGAACATCCAGCGCGAAGACCTCAACCCTCTGGAAGAGGCGCAAGGCCTGAAGCGCCTGGTCGATGAGTTTGGGCTGACCCACGAGCAGGCCGCTCAAGCGGTCGGGCGTTCGCGCAGCGCGGCCACCAACCTGCTGCGCCTTCTCAACCTGGCCGCCCCCGTGCAGCAGATGCTGATGGCGGGCGACCTCGACATGGGCCATGCGCGGGCATTGCTGCCCCTGGCCAGTGCGCAGCAGATCCTCTCGGCCAACGAAATCGTGGCGAAGAAGCTCTCGGTGCGTGATGCCGAGAAGCTGGCCACCAAGGCGATGAACCCGGGCCGCCAGACGCCCCTGCTGCGTGTAGCGCAAGAGAAGTCACGTGACATCGTGCGGCTCGAGGAGCAGCTGGCCGACGCCTTGACCGCTGACGTCGAGATTCGTGTGCAACGCAAGACCAAGCGCGGCGAGCAAGGTGAGATCGCGATCCGATTCAGCTCGCTCGACGAGCTGTCGGGGCTGCTCGACAAGCTGGGCGTTCAGGATCGTTGAGCGCCGTCCCGTGTGGCCGCTGACGATCGGCAGGCCCTCGTTCGCGCGTGCAAGCAACCGTGTGCCCAATGGTGCATGTCGATAGGCGTTTGCACACGGGCGCCCACACATCGCCGCTCGCGGATCGGCGCGTGAAGGTGGCGCGTGTTCAGATGCCCACCTTGCCACACTCCGCACGTTTGGACGCATCTCGGCCCCTGTTGCTTGTGGCGTGAATTCATCGGCCCCTAGCCCTGCGGGCGCGAAACGAGATATAACAGGTTGACCGCACGGCGCTGCGTTGAACGGAGTACGCAGTCGGGACGCGAGGTGATCGTGATCCAGGCCGATGATGTGGGGGGCCAATGGCCCGCTTTTTGCTCGATTGATTGCAGGAGAGAAGCACAAGCTGTCACCGTCAACGCCACTTGATGCGTTGCAAGACCTGAAGACCGGAAAGCTCTGATGACGCCCGGGTCCGTACAGCCGGGACGCCATCAGAACTTCCCAGACGCTGCGCCGGAGGGGTCCCTCGCGCCGCGCCGCCCTGACGCACATTGACAGGAGGTCTTGCATGGACGTGATGAGCAGCTTCGCCGCCCGGTACGAGCGCACCCGCGAGGAGGAGATATCCCTCGCGGACTACCTGGCCGAATGCAAGCGCAACCCCTTGGCCTACGCCACGGCCGCCGAGCGCATGCTCAAGGCCATTGGCGAGCCGCAGATGGTGGACACCCGCAACGATCCGCGGCTGTCTCGTCTGTTCGCCAACAAGGTCATCAAGATCTACCCCGCGTTCGCCGAGTTCTACGGCATGGAGGATTCGATCGAGCAGGTCGTCTCCTATTTCCGGCACGCCGCGCAGGGCCTGGAAGAAAAGAAACAGATCCTCTACCTGCTGGGCCCGGTCGGTGGCGGCAAGAGCTCGATCGCCGAGCGGCTGAAGCAATTGATGGAGCTGGTGCCGTTCTACGCGATCAAGGGATCGCCGGTCAACGAATCGCCGCTGGGGCTGTTCAACGCCGAAGAAGATGGCCCGCTGCTCGAGAGCGAGTACGGCATCCCGCGCCGCTACCTGAACCGCATCATGAGCCCGTGGGCCGTGAAGCGGCTGGAAGAGTACGGCGGTGACATCCGGCAGTTCAAGGTGGTCAAGCGCCACCCCAGTGTGCTCAAGCAGATCGGCGTGTCCAAGACCGAGCCGGGTGACGAGAACAACCAGGACATCTCCAGCCTGGTCGGCAAGGTCGATATCCGCAAGCTTGAGACCTACGCTCAAGACGACCCGGATGCCTACAGCTACTCCGGCGGCCTCTGCCTGTCGAACCAGGGGCTGATGGAGTTCGTCGAAATGTTCAAGGCGCCGATCAAGGTGCTGCACCCCTTGCTCACCGCCACGCAGGAAGGCAACTTCAAGGGAACAGAAGGCTTTGGCGCCATTCCCTTCGACGGTGTGGTGCTCGCTCACTCGAACGAGAGTGAGTGGAAGGCCTTCCGCAACAACAAGAACAACGAGGCCTTCCTGGACCGGGTCTACATCGTCAAGGTGCCGTATTGCCTGCGGGTCTCCGAAGAGATCAAGATCTACGAGAAGCTGATCCGCAACTCCTCGTTGGCCGAGGCGAAATGCGCGCCCGGCACGCTGAAGATGATGAGCCAGTTCGCGATCCTGACGCGGCTGAAGGAGCCTGAAAATTCATCGCTGTACTCGAAGATGCAGGTCTACGACGGCGAGAACCTGAAGGACACCGACCCGCGCGCCAAGAGCTACCAGGAGTACCGCGACTACGCCGGCGTGGACGAGGGCATGGCCGGTATATCCACCCGCTTCGCGTTCAAGATCATCTCGAAGGTCTTCAACTTCGACAGCCAGGAAGTCGCCGCCAACCCGGTGCACTTGATGTACGTGCTCGAGCAGCAGATCGAGCGCGAGCAATTCCCGCAGGAACTCGAGCAGAAGTACATCGGCTTCATCAAGGAACAGCTGGCGCCGCGCTACGCCGAATTCATCGGCAAAGAGATCCAGACGGCGTATCTTGAGAGCTACAGCGAGTACGGCCAGAACATCTTCGACCGCTACGTCACCTACGCCGACTATTGGATCCAGGATCAGGAGTACCGCGACACCGACACCGGCGAGGTCTTCGACCGTGCCAGCCTGAACGCCGAACTCGAAAAAATCGAGAAGCCGGCGGGCATCGCCAACCCGAAGGATTTCCGCAACGAGATCGTCAACTTCGTGCTGCGCGCGCGCGCCAACAACGCGGGCAAGAACCCGAACTGGACCAGCTACGAAAAGCTGCGTTCGGTGATCGAGAAGAAGATGTTCTCGAACACCGAAGAGTTGCTGCCCGTCATCAGCTTCAACGCCAAGGCCAGCGCCGACGAGGCGAAGAAGCACGAGGACTTCGTGCAGCGCATGGTCGAGAAGGGCTACACCGCCAAACAGGTGCGGCTGTTGTGCGAGTGGTACCTGCGCGTGCGCAAGGCCTCTTGATGCCCACACCGCGAAGACCCTAACCGACGAGAGGCGCGATGCTGCAGCAGATCATCGACCGCCGGCTGGCCGGCAAGAACAAGTCGATCGGCAACCGCGAACGTTTTCTGCGCCGCTACAAGGATCAGATCCGCGAGGCGGTCAAGCGCGCAGTCGATGGCCGCGGCATCCGCGACCTCGAGCGCGGCGAAGAAGTGCGCATCCCGAAGAAGGACATCTCCGAGCCCGTGTTCCACCATGGGCAGGGCGGCAAGCGGGAGATGGTCCATCCGGGCAACAAGGAGTACGTGACCGGCGACCGCATCCAGCGGCCGAAAGGCGGTGGAGGGCAGGGCGGTGGCAAGGGCCAGGCGAGTGATTCGGGCGAAGGGGAAGACGACTTCACCTTCACGCTCAGCAAGGAAGAGTTCATGCAGGTCTTCTTCGAAGACCTGGCCCTGCCGCACCTGATCAAGACCCAGCTGGCCGACGTGCCAGAGTGGAAGACCCATCGTGCCGGCTACTCGAGCGACGGCACGCCCAACAACCTGCACATCGTCCGCTCGATGCGCGGGGCGCTGAGCCGGCGCATTGCGCTGGGCGGCGATTCGCGGCGCGAGATGCATGCACTCGAGGCGCGGGTTGCGGAGATCAAGCGCTTCCACTCCGACGACCCGATCGCCTTGCGGGAGATGGCCGAGGCCGAGAAGCGCATCGCCGAGCTGCGCGGCAAGCTGGCGGGCATCCCGTTCCTCGATCCGATCGACCTGCGGTTCCGCAACCGCGTCAAGGTGCCGGTGCCCAGCTCCAAGGCGGTCATGTTCTGCCTGATGGACGTGTCGGGCTCAATGGACGAAGCGCGCAAGGACCTGGCCAAGCGCTTCTTCATCATCCTCTACCTGTTTCTCACCAAGCACTACGAGAAGATCGACCTCGTCTTCATTCGCCACCACACGCAGGCGCAAGAGGTGTCGGAAGAAGACTTCTTCCATGCGCGTGAGACCGGAGGCACGGTGGTTTCCAGTGCGCTGGAGCTGATGCACGACATCATCAAGGCACGCTACAACCCCGGCGAGTGGAACATCTACGGCGCCCAGGCGAGCGACGGCGACAACTGGCACCACGACTCGGGCCGCTGCCGTGAGCTGCTGGCAGAGAAGCTGCTGCCTGCCTGCCGCTACTACGCCTACGTGCAAGTGGCCGAAGAAGAGCAGAACCTGTGGGAAGAGTACGCGCGCCTGGCGGAGACCCACAAGCAATTCGCCATGCGCAAGGCCGTCGATGCCGCGCAGATCTACCCCGTCTTCCGCGACTTGTTCAAGAAAGAAGGGGCGACCAAATGATGCCGAGGGCTGAGCGCCGCATGCCCACGGCGCCTGGCCCCGGCTGGCAACGGCGGGCCGCAGCCCACCACTTGCCGGTGCTGACCCCGTCGGGGAATCGGACGATGAACCCGCATCGCACGAGAGGCTGACGCCATGACCGAGTATTCACAGGACCGCCGTTTCGTGCACAACCCTTCCAAGATCCCAGCCGGTGGCGATCGGCGCAAACCTCGCATGGCGCTCGATGGCCCCCTGCCGGCGCCGCCGCGGCCGGAGAGCCCGCTGCCCGATCCGAGCGACTGGTCGTTCGAGCTCATCGAGCGTTACCACGAAGTCATCAAGCAGACGGCGCGCCGCTTCGGGCTCGACACCTACCCGAACCAGCTCGAGATCATCACCGCCGAGCAGATGATGGATGCCTACGCGAGCGTGGGCATGCCGGTGAACTACCGGCACTGGAGCTACGGCAAAGAGTTCATTTCCACTGAAAAGAACTACCGCCGCGGCCACATGGGCCTGGCCTACGAGATCGTCATCAACTCCAACCCCTGCATCAGCTACCTGATGGAGGAGAACACGATGGCGATGCAGGCGCTGGTGATCGCGCATGCCGCCTACGGCCACAACAGCTTCTTCAAGGGCAACTACCTCTTCAGGATGTGGACGGACGCCTCGTCCATCATCGACTACCTCGTCTACGCGAAGAACTACATCAGCGAGTGCGAAGAGCGCCACGGGGTGGAGACGGTGGAGGAGTTCCTGGATTCCTGCCACTCGCTGCAGAACCATGGCGTCGATCGTTACCGTCGGCCCAGCAAGAAGACGCTGGCGGAAGAACTGGCGATGCGCAAAGACCGTGAGCAGTACGCGCAGCAGCAGGTCAACGACCTGTGGCGCACATTGCCCAAGCGCATCGAGAAGGCCGAGGAAGCCCAGGCCACGCGCCGCTTCCCCGAAGACCCTGAAGAGAACCTGCTGTACTTCATCGAGAAGAATGCACCGCTGCTGGAGCCTTGGCAGCGCGAGGTTGTGCGCATCGTGCGCAAGATCGCCCAGTACTTCTACCCGCAACGCCAGACACAGGTGATGAACGAGGGCTGGGCGACCTTCTGGCACCACAAGCTGCTCAACACCATGTACGACGACGGTTTCCTCACCGACGGCGTGATGATCGAGTGGCTGAAGTCGCACACCAACGTCGTCTACCAGCCCAAGGTGGGCGACCGGAACTATTCGGGCCTCAACCCCTATGCGCTCGGCTTCGCGATGTACACCGACATCAAGCGCATCTGCGAAAACCCGACCGACGAAGACCGCGACTGGTTCCCGAACATCGCCGGCCAACCGTGGCTGCCCACGCTCGACCAAGCGATGCGCAACTACAAGGACGAGAGCTTCGTCGGCCAGTTCTTGAGCCCCAAGCTGATGCGCGACTTCCGCCTCTTCCAGATCACCGACGACGAGAAGGACACCGAGATCGAGGTCAGCGCCATCCACGATGAAAGCGGCTACCGCCGCGTGCGCGAGGCTCTCTCGCGCCAATACGACCTGGGCGCCCGCGAGCCCAACATCCAAGTGTGGAACGTGAACCTGCGCGGCGACCGCTCACTGACCCTGCGCCATACCCAGCACAACGACCGCCCGCTCGACGACGGCGCCCACGAAGTGCTCAAGCACGCCGCACGGCTGTGGGGCTTCGGGGTGCAACTCGAAAGCGTCAATGCCAAGGGTGATGTGACGCGAAGGTGGAGTGTGCCGGCGCCGAACTGAGCCAGTACTCGGCGAGGGCAGCCAACATCAAGGCTGAAAGATCTTTCCGGGATTCATGATGCAGTGCGGGTCCAGCGCCCGCTTGATGTCGCGCATCAATGCGACTGCGCCGGCACCGGCTTCGTCGACCAGGAAGCCCTGCTTGTGCAGACCGATGCCATGTTCGCCGGTGCATGTCCCTTCAAGCCGCAGGGCGCGCTGCACCAACTGGTGGTTCAGCTGTTCGGCGAGTTCACGCTCCTCGGGGCGGGTGGGATCGATCAGGTAGGCGACGTGGAAGTTGCCGTCGCCCACGTGACCCACGATGAAGTAGGGCAGGCCGGAGGCCTCGACCTCGGCCACCGAGTCGACGATCGCCTCGGCCAGGCGGGAAATCGGCACGCAGGCATCGGTTGTCACGGCGCGGCAGCCCGGCTTCATCTGCAAGCCCGACAGGTAGGCACGGTGGCGTGCGGTCCATAGCCGCGTGCGTGCTTCGGGCGTGGACGCCCATTCGAACGCCAGGCCTCCGAACTCCGCCGCGATGTCCTGCACGGTTTCAGCCTGCTCTTTCACGCCGGCCTCGCTGCCGTGGAACTCCATCAGCAGCATCGGCGATTCGTTCAACGCCATCTTCTCCGCGCGGTTCACTGCTCGGATGGCGTTGCTGTCCAGCAGCTCGCAACGCGCGATTGGTACGCCCATCTGGATGATCTGGATCGTCGTGTTGACAGCGCTTGCGATGTCGGGGAAATGGCACACCGCCGCCGACACCGCCTGGGGCAGCGGATAGAGCTTGAGTGTGATCTCGGTCATCACACCCAGCGTGCCTTCGCTCCCCACGAAGAGGCGCGTCAAATCGTAGCCGGCGCTCGATTTGCGCGCGCGGGTGCCGGTGCGCAGCACTTCACCCGACGCCGTGACCACCGTCAGCCCGAGGACGTTCTCGCGCATCGTGCCGTAGCGGACGGCGTTGGTGCCCGATGCGCGCGTGGCCGCCATGCCGCCGATCGAGGCGTTGGCGCCCGGGTCGATCGGGAAGAACAGCCCGGTGTCGCGCACCTCGCGGTTCAGCTGCTCACGCGTCACGCCGGCCTGGACCGTGACGGTCAGGTCTTCCGGGTTGATCGACAGCACGCGGTTCATGCGCGAGAGGTCGACGCTGACGCCCCCTTGAACGGCCAGCAGGTGGCCCTCGAGCGACGAGCCGGCGCCGTAGGGGATCACCGGCACGCGGTGCTGCTGAGCCAGCTGCACCACGAAGGCGACTTCCTCCGTCGATTCAGCGTAGACCACGGCCTCCGGCGGCGCCACGTCGAAGGGGGATTCGTCGCGGCCGTGCTGTTCGCGCACGGCGAGCGCCGTGGACAGGCGGCTGCCGAAGCGGGCGGCCAGGGCGTCGTGCATGACTGCGGGCCAGGGGCGCGTTGGCTGCGATTCGTGCGAAGGTTGCATGGGGTGATTGTGCGATCCGCCTGCATGGCCCGCCATGGCGGCTTTGCACAACATCTCTGCAGAGAGCGGGCCAAGGCCGTTCGAAGGCACGGGCTGTCCCTGGCTCATCGCTTGAGCCTCCGGGGAGCGACACTTCTTCTTCGCCTCGGTCCTCTAAACCATCAAATTAGGGGGGCGAGGCGATCCTCGCCTTGAAAATCATCAATTCGTTCAGATGTCGGCGGGGATCCGGCAGGTCAAATCCTGCCGCGCCCGAGACCGGAAAAATGGGGGGGCCGGGCGTGATCATCTTCCATTCCCATTGACAGTCTCTATACCGGAGAGAGAGCTGAACATGCGTGTGAATTCCATTCGCCTGGCCGTCGTGGCCGTTGCCGCCATGACTGCCGCCGGCTTCGCCCAGGCTGGCGCGGTTGACGTCGACTATTCGAAGCTGGGCCCCAAGCAGCAGGCCCATTTCGTGAAGCAGAGCCAGCGCCATCTGGTGAACAGCCCCGAGTACAACTACGACATCAAGCCGGCCCAAATCAAGAAGGCCAGCGTGACCAGCAAGGTCAACGCCAGCCGCAAGTACGCGCAGGCGGTGGTGACCCTGGCCGCTGCCGACAACCTGTCGGGTGTCAACGAGATCAACGTCATGTTGATGAGCGAGGGGGGCCAGACCGCTTCCGCCTACTGGACCAACCCATTGCCTGCCAAGCGCGTTGACGCCGAAATCGCTGTCGACATGGAAGGTGTGACGGCGAACGGCAACTGGCGCATCTACAGCGTCAACGTGTCTGATGCCAACGGGTTCAGCACCTACTATGACGAAGCCGCTCTGGCGGCCATGGGCGGCCGCACGACCTTCACCGTGTTCGGTGCCGTCGGTGACACCTCCGCGCCGACAGCGCAGTCCGGCGGCGTCAATCTGACCCCGGTGGTCTCCAAGTCGACGCCTCCGGGGGGCATGCTTCCCGGCGCCGCTCCGCGCGTGGGCGTTCAGCTCAATCTGGCTGACGTCGGTACCGCCGGCATCCGTTCCGCCTCGCTGACCTACTGCCTGAACGGTGACTACTGGTCCGACTGCTTCTACGTTCAAGGCGGCATCAGCGTGCGCGGCAAGACCAACGTGGCGCTGACCCTTGGAGGCCGAATCAACGAATGGCAGTCGACGGGCACCTATCTGCCGACGGAGTTGAACGTGTCCGACCACTCGGGCAATTCGTACAGCCTCTGGAATTACTATGGGGACGACCTGAGCTTCCTCATGGACGCTCCGGAGATCGTCGTCAATCCGTAAACGGTCTGCGTCGGCACGGCGATCTCTCGGATCGCCAATGACCGCTTCACAGCCCGGCCGCAGTCAATGCCGCCGGGCTTTTTCATGGGTGGCCGCTGCCGCCGCCCGCTCTTTCAGCAGAGCTTTCTCTCGTTCATTCCTCGCCAACTCGGCCGCACGGAGGAACTCCTCAGAGGCGAGTTCGCTCCGCCCCTGTTTCGCCAGCAAGTCACCCCGCACCGCCGGCAGCCAGTGATAGTTCTTCAGCGCGGGTTCGTCGACCAGCGTGTCGACGATCGCCAGGCCGGCTTCCGGGCCCATGGCCATGCCGACGGCGACGGCGCGATTGAGTTGGATCACGGGAGATGGGTTGATCTGGGCCAGCGCTTCATACAGTGCGGCAATCCGCCCCCAGTCGGTGGCCTCAGCGGTAGGGGCTTGGGCATGGCAGGCGGCAATGGCGGCCTGCAACGCGTAGGGTCCGAGCGCGCGCCTTTGGCGCGCCACCAACTGCTCGGCGCGGTTCAGCGCGGCGAGACCTCTTCGGATCAGCAGGTGATCCCACCGTGCGCGGTTCTGGTCGGCCAGCAACACGGGCCGGCCCTGCTCGTCGGTGCGTGCGGCGGTCCGGGATGCCTGGATCTCCAGCAGTGCTGCCAGGCCGTGCACCTCAGGCTCGTCCGGCGCCAGCTCCGCGAGGATACGGGCGAGGCGCAGGGCTTCGTCGCAGAGCGGTGGCCGCATCCATTGCTCGCCGGCGGTGGCGGTGTAGCCTTCATTGAAGATGAGGTAGACCACTTCCAACACCGAGGCCAGGCGGGGGCCGAGTTCTTCGCCGCGCGGCACTTCGTACGGCACGCGCGCCTCCGACAACGTGCGCTTGGCGCGCACGATGCGTTGGGCGATCGTCGGCTCCGGCACGAGGTAGGCCCGCGCAATCTCACCGGTGGTCAGGCCGCCCAGCAGCTTCAGCGTCAGCGCCACACGTGCCTCGCGCGACAGCAGCGGATGGCAGGCCGTGAACACCAGGCGCAGCAGATCGTCGCCGATGTCGTCTTGCCGCGCGGCATCGAGGTCTTCGACGAAATCCGGCACGACGAGCGCTTCCCGGGCTTCGAGGTCCAGCCCGATCTGCTCCAGCTTGGCCGCCAGGTTCTTGTCGCGGCGCAGCCGATCCAGCGCCCGGTGCTTCGCCGTGGTCATCAGCCAAGCGCCAGGGTTGCCCGGCACACCTTCGGATGGCCAGTGTTCGAGCGCGGCGACCAGCGCATCTTGTGCCAGCTCTTCGGCCAGACCGATGTCGCGCACCATGCGCGCGATGCTGGCGACGATCTTGGCCCGCTCGATGCGCCAAACCGCGTCGATGGCCTGGTGCGTGGCATGGGGCGAGGCGGAGGCGGCCGAGGCGTTTGCTGGCATCTCGGCGTCAGGGATGAGGCGGCGCGGCGTTCGGATCCATGTAGACCAGCTCCCAGAGGTGACCGTCTGGGTCTTCATAGCTGTGGCTGTACATGAATCCGAGATCTTGCGCAGGGCGGGGCGTGCGGCCGCCGGCAGCCACCGCTTTCGCGACCAGTGAATCCACCGCGTTGCGGCTGTCGCAAGACAGGCACAACAGGGCTTCGGTGCTTTGCTTGGCGTCGACGATGGTCTTGTCGATGAAGGTCTGGAAGAACGGTTCAGCGAGCAGCATCACGAAGATCGTGTCGGACACGATCATGCAAAGTGCCTTGTCATTGCTGAACTTCGGATTGAACTCGTAGCCCAGGGCCGCATAGAACGCGCGGGTCCGCTCGACGTTCTTGACGGCCAGGTTGACGAAAATTTGTGTGGGCATGGTGTCTCCTGGTCGAAGCCGACTCAGTGGGAGCCGAGGTGGGAGTCGTCGGTGGGGCGGCCGGTGGGGTGGCCGACTCCAGGGGAAGCGAAATCCTCCATCTCGAACAACTGGCGCACTTCGATCTCACCTTTGACCTGAGGGCCGAACGGAGCAGGGAAGCGCCGGGCCCACTCCATCGCCTCCTCGCGAGAGCGGGTCTGGATGAGCGTGTAGCCGGCGATCAACTCCTTGGTTTCGGTGAAGGGGCCGTCGAGCAGCGTTGGTTTGCCGGCTTGGTAGCTGACCCGAAAACCCTGGGCACTGGGCTTCAGGCCATTGGCGTCCAGCAGCACGCCGGCCCTGGCCAATTGCTCATGAAACGCCACCATCTCAGCCATCAGGTCTTTGTCGGGCATGGCGCCGGATTCGCTCTGCGCATTGGCGCGAACCATGATCATGAAACGCATCGTCGAACTCCTGTGAATGGCACCACAGTCCGACGACGAAGCAGCTCGGCGAAATTCGACACGGCGGCGTGGCAAGCTGCGTTCCTGCCACCAGTCCGCGCCCGGCGCCTGACCCGGCACGCCGGCTGTCAGGCGTTCGATTCCTCGAAGCACGGGGCGGCCGGCCTGACCTCGACGGTGGCCCACTCGGCCGCGGGACAGCGGCGCGCGATCTCGATCGCCTCGGCCGAGCTGTTGCACTCCAGCAGATAGAAGCCGCCCACCATTTCCTTGGCTTCTGCAAAGGGCCCGTCGAGCAGGTGCGTTTGGCCCTGGCGAATCTGCACGCGGGTCGCCTTGGCTGTCGTGGCGAGGGACTCCACGGCCAACAGCTTGCCTTCGGCCTGCAGTGTCTCCCCGAACCGGCGCATCGCGTCGTAGGCTTGCTCGCCCTCGGCGCGGGTGCGCGTCTCACGCTGACCGGGGGGTTCGACGATCAACAGCATGTAGCGCATCACGATCTCCTGGTTACGTTGGGCGCATGTCCTTGTCCATCGATTTGAGCACGGTGCGCGGCGGCCGCGTAACCGGTGCTGGGAGTCAGCGAGAAGTGTCAGCCGCACCGCCCTAAACTGCGTCCCATGGCCAATCGACTTTCTCAAATTGCGACGCGTACCGGCGACGACGGCACGACCGGGCTCGGCGACGGGCAGCGCGTTCCCAAAGATCACTTGCGCATCGGCGCGATGGGCGATGTGGACGAGCTGAACTCGCAGCTCGGCGTTTTGCTGGCCGAGCCCCTGCCGGCCGACATCCGCGAGTTGCTCGTCACCATTCAGCACGAGCTGTTCAACCTTGGCGGTGAGCTGTCCATTCCGGGCTACGAGCTGCTGAAGGCCGACGCGGTGCTCCGGCTCGACCAGGCGCTCGCGCACTACAACGCCCAATTGCCACGCCTGGCCGAATTCATCTTGCCGGCCGGCGCGCGCAGTGCAGCCATTGCTCATGTGGCCCGCACGATCGCGCGGCGCGCGGAGCGCGCCGTGGTGGCGTTGGCGGCCATCGAGGCGGTCAACGTGGCGCCCCGCCAATACCTGAACCGCTTGTCCGATCTGTTGTTCGTTTTAGCGCGGGTGCTCAACCGCGCCAACCTCGACGGGCTCGGCGGTGACGATGTCTACTGGCACAGCGAGCGCCTGAAGAAGGTCGCCGAAGCCGACGTGGCCGTCGGCAACGAGTCCGGCGCACCCTGACGCTCAGGCCGAGCGGCGCGCCTTGACCGCGTCGCTCAGCACCTGCAGCACGGTGAGCGAATCGTCCCAGCCGATGCAGGCATCGGTGATGCTTTGGCCGTAGGTGAGGGCGCCCGGTTCGTCCTTTCCTGGCGTGAACTTTTGAGCGCCCGCCTGCAGGTGGCTTTCCACCATCACGCCGAAGATGCTCCGGCTGCCGGCGCGCAACTGGCCGGCGATATCTTTGGCGACGTCGATCTGGCGTTGATGCTGCTTGCTGGAGTTGGCATGGCTGCAGTCCACCATCAGCGTCGGATGAAGTTTGGCCTCGGTCAGCGCCTGGCACGCGGCCGCGACGCTGGCGTCGTCGTAGTTGGGCAGGCGGCCGCCACGCAAGATGACGTGGCAATCCTTGTTGCCCTTGGTCTCGACGATCGCGACCTGGCCGTTCTTGTGCACTGACAAGAAATGATGTGGCCGAGCGGCGGCCTGGATGGCGTCGCAGGCGATTTTCAAGTTGCCATCGGTGCCATTCTTGAAACCGATGGGTGCCGACAGCCCCGAGGCCAGTTCCCGGTGCACTTGGCTCTCGGTGGTGCGCGCGCCGATCGCCCCCCAACTGATCAGGTCGCCGATGTACTGCGGGCTGATCGTGTCGAGAAATTCGCTGCCCGCCGGCACGCCTTGTCGATTGATCTCGACCAGAAGCTGGCGCGCCATGCGCAGGCCCTCGTCGATGCGATAGCTCTCGTCGAGATAGGGGTCGTTGATCAGCCCCTTCCACCCCACGGTGGTTCGGGGCTTCTCGAAGTAGACGCGCATCACGATCTCCAGCGTGTCCGCGTAGCGGCTGCGTTCGGCCGCGAGGCGCCGTGCATAGTCCAGCGCCGCCGAAGGATCGTGGATCGAGCACGGGCCGATGATCACCAGCAGTCGGTCGTCCTTGCCGCTCATGATGTGCCGGACGGCAGTTCGCGTGTGCTTGATCAGCTTCTCGATCGGCGTTCCGGCGATGGGGAAGAAGCGGATCAGATGCTCCGGCGGTGGCAGCGGCGTCACGTCCTGGATCCGCTGGTCGTCGGTTTCGCTGGTGCGTTCGCTCATCACCAGCCCGGAGCGGGCAGGGTCGTGGGACGTGGCAGAGGCGGTGGCTTTGGCGTTCATCGTCGTCGTTCCAATAGGCGTGGTCGTCGAAGTGGGGGCCGCGCCGGCGAAAAAAAACCGCCGGGGCTGCCGGCGGTCTTTTGAGGGTGTCTCGCTTGCTTTGCTGTTTCTTTCAGTTGCGCGCGATGGCCTCTCCAGCCGCCTGACGGGGCGAGAACCAAAAGTACGCAAAGAAAAATCGCGGGGCACGGATCACGGGCCCGAATGTAGCACGACGTCGAGATGACACGGACGCTGGGTGCGGTGTGCGGTGTCGGGACACGACTGCGGCACTCAACTTGAAACCGCCGCCCGGGGCTTTCGCGGCCCAGCGCGTATATCGGCACACCCTTCCTCCCACTTGAGGTGAAGAAGGCCCCCTTCTGCGGTCCGCAGGGGCTTTCAAGGATTGGTGATGTGCTGCCGAAAGAGCCCGTATGCGTGGCCGCAGGTGTGCCGCGCGACAGGCAGCGGGGCGAGCCATGCGGGCGATCGGTTACAACAGCGGTTCTTCATCGGCAACGTTTTCCAAACAGGCCGCGATGGCATTGACTCTGATCGCATTGGCCGTACTCGCCGCGGCGTGCGGCGGCGGGGGTTCCGACACGCCTACCACCGAACCGCCCGTGTCCGGTGGAGGAGCGGGCGGTGTGGATGATTCGGGAGGCAGTACCGGGCCCACGCCGCAGGACGGTCCGGATGCGCTGTACTTTCGGCCGACGGCGGCACTGGCGGCTGCGGGTGCGATTGACCGCGTGTCCGGCGGCAGCGGGTTGTTTGCGGCGTGGAATCCAAACGATCCCAAGACAGCGCTCAAGCCCGGCATGAAGATCATGTTCTTCGGTCGCGCCGAAGGTTGTGCCGGCGGGACCCAGGGGCCCTTGACCGCCCTGTCCGACAGCCGTCTTGCCAAGGTCGCCAGCCTCACGTCGCTGCCACATTCGGCGGCGCTACCGACCCTCCGCTGGACGCCGGCTGGTCGCGTAGCAGGTTGCGGCAGCCAAGTTCAGGATCGTGATGGCGCCTCTGCGGTGTTCGTCAACGCCGACGATGCAACCGGCGCTGTCGGTATGTTGACGACGTCCGGCCGTCAGGATGACGGGGCGACGGCGTTCTTCGGCCCCTACGACGCCAAGGGCCAAAACGGAGCGGGGACCAACGCGTACATCACCGGGACGTTCATCAACTTCCGGCAGGCATGGGGTGTTTCGGACCCCCTTCAGCCCTGGATGGGCTCGGCGTCCGCGCGTGTGCGCAGCCAACAAAGCCTCGGCGCCTTCGAACTCGACACATCGTCTGGCCAAACGGTTCAGGTCAAGCAGCAGATGATGGCCACGTTCCTGAATCGCAGTTGCATGAAGGAAACGGCGGGGATGCCTTGCCAGATTCAGTATCTGTTCAATACGGCAATTGCCCGGTCCGGCGTCAGCGATTGGTCGCAGGTTGCCTGGTTCAAGAATGGAGATGTCTGGTTCGACCCCGCACAGGGGGGAATTCCCATCGTCGACGGTCCGATCTACACCAGTGGGACGATGACGGTGGACTCTAAAACCAGACTGCCGCTGTTTGTGTCGCAGGGGTCTGCCACCCAGCACGTGGCGTTCTCCAACCGTGTCTTCGACGTCACCATCGATTTCTCGCAGTTGATGAACGTGCTTCGCATCGTCGCCGCGCGCAAGCTCGGGGTCGATCTCTCGTCGGTGACCGACGAGCAACTGACGAGTGTGTGGGGCAGTGGCTGGAACCATCGCGAAGACTGGGTGCTGCTTTCAGGCCATGTCGGCCAGGAGGTCTACAACCCCAACAACGGCGATCGCCGGGTTCAGATCGGCGGAGGGTTCCGCAGCCTCTACGTCGGCCCGCAGGGTTGACACCGCGGGCGAGGTGGGCGGGCCCGCGAATGCCCCAGGGGAAACCGACGGGTAACATGACACCTCTGATACCGCTGTACTGTTCTGCCCGCTTCGCATGCCCATTTCGCCTGAAACTCCCCTCATCGAGCCACTCTTCCGCTTGATGGGCCTGCCACCCTCCTTGGTGCGTTATTGCCCCGTTTCCTCCACCAAACCGTTGCGGACCATGTATCTGCGCGATTCGGTCCTGGTCAAAGGGCTGGATGCGGAGTGGGACGATACGTGTCTGTTGACGACGGTAGATGGCGAGCACGACCAGCTCGGGCATATCAAGATTTCCGGGGTCGCGGGGGGGCGGCAGGTGAGCGGCGTCCACTTGGCACTTTTCGGTGGCAAGGGTCAGCTCGGCTTGATGCTCAGCGGCGACGGCCTGAAGGTGGTGATCGGAACCGGCACCGTCCTGCGAGGCGGGCTGCATCTTGCCGCGAAGGCGACTGCCTTCATAGGCGACAACACGACCATGGGCCAGGCACGATTGACGGCCTCCTACGCCGATTTGGTCGTAGGCGATGACTGTCAGCTGTCCGAAGACGTCGCCGTGCAGTGCAACGAGCAGCATGCGTTGTGCGATGCTGAAACCGGGGCGCCGCTGAATACACAGCGCCGGCATGTTCGCATTGGCCGCCACGTCTGGCTGGGCAGGCGGTCGATGGTATTGCCGGACGTCACGATCGGTGCGGGCAGCGTCGTTGAGAGTGGTGCCGTGGTCAGCTCCAATGTCCAACCCAACACCATGGTGGGTGGTGCACCGGCGCAGTTGCTGCGCGACAAGGTGACCTGGAAGCGCTGAGCCGCCCCGGCTTCCGCACCTTCAGGCCGTCAGGCCACGTAGTGCGTCTTGAACAGCGACATGATGTGCCCCACGAGCTCAGGGGTCACGTGCCGATAGTCCCAGGCCCAGGCGGTCTGAGGAGCGGCGTAGTTGACCAATTCGTAGCTGGGGAAGTAGTCCACATTGGCGTGGCTACAGGCAAACTCTTGTGCGACGGCCCGCAGCATCGACTTGGAATAGCTGTTCGTCGTGATCACGTCTTGCGCCAGAAAGGTCCGCTCCAGTGGCACAGGAGACACGGTGATGACCAGTCGGAAATCGTCCCCATGCACGGAACTGAGCAGTGCATGGAGATCTTGCAAGGCTTGGCGATGTTGATCGAATCGGGTGAGGTGGACGGCCAACCTGTCCCCATAGGCGGCCATCACGCGTGGGCCCGGGGTGTTGTTCAGGTACCGGTCGGCGGCCGCGTCGTACCAGCACTCCGCCATGCCGAGCGTGATGACGAACAGCTTGCATTGCCGAACCAGCGGCCCCAGGTGTTCCCGCACCCGTTGGCGGCGCTGCAGGGTGGTTGACGAGTCCACCTGCCGCAGGGATTGGGTGTAGTGAAGGTCGGCTGCGCTGCCGCGATCCAGTGCGTAGGTCAGCAGGCCTTTTTCCAGCTCAGGGGCGGCGCCGAGCAGGTGCCTGAACTCATCCAGCATCGACATGCTGTTGTATCGGTTCAGGTAGGCACGCGGCCTGGCTCCGGGGTTCAAGTGACCCTCATGCATCAACGGTGCCGAGTGAAAGAGGGCGTCGCAGTGGGTGGCAACCGGAAATCCGAGGTCTACCAGCGCGTCTTCAACCTCACGTGCGAAGCACGACCCCGATGCGAACACGGCGATGGAGCGGTCGACCTTGAACTTGGGCGCCACATGCAGCTCAGGCAGATCTTTCCAGATCCGATGGCAAGCCAGGGTCGGATCCGCCTGGTTGGCCTGGAAGGTACGCGCGGCCCAGGTGTTGTGGGGGTTCGTGCGCCCGGACTCTCGGGCATGCGACGTGCTCGCGGAGTCCAGCGGAGAGTTCTCGGTCTTTGCAATGTCATCGCGAGCACCTGCCCCGGTGGCCTGGCGCACCGCACGCCATATGTCTTTCACGCCGTCCCGCCCACCGTGATCCCATCAATGCGCAGCGTGGGCTGGCCGACGCCTACGGGCACGCTCTGGCCATCCTTGCCGCACGTTCCCACGCCCGTGTCCAGCTGCATGTCGTTGCCGATCATGCTGACGCGGGTCATGGCTTCGGGGCCATTGCCGATCAAGGTGGCGCCCTTGACGGGATAGAGGATCTTGCCGTTCTCGACCCAGAACGCCTCGGATGCGGAGAAGACAAACTTGCCGCTGGTGATGTCGACCTGACCGCCGCCGAAGTTGGTGGCGTAGAGGCCGCGCTTGATGCTCGCGACGATCTCTTCCTTGGTCTTGTCGCCGCCCAGCATGTAGGTGTTGGTCATGCGGGGCATCGGCACATGCGCGTAGCTTTCGCGGCGGCCGTTGCCGGTGGGCTTCACACCCATCAGGCGGGCGTTCATCGAATCCTGCATGTAGCCACGCAGGATGCCGTCTTCGATGAGCACATTGCGTTGCGTGGGGTTGCCTTCATCGTCGATGTTCAACGAGCCGCGGCGATCGGCGATCGTGCCGTCGTCCAACACGGTGACGCCCTTGGCCGCCACGCGTTGGCCGATGCGGCCCGTGAAGGTGGACGAGCCCTTGCGGTTGAAGTCGCCCTCCAGCCCGTGACCGACGGCCTCGTGCAGCATGACGCCCGGCCAGCCCGAGCCGAGCACCACTGTCATTTCGCCGGCAGGGGCCGGGCGTGACTCGAGGTTGGTCAGCGCGGCGTTGACAGCCTGGTCGACATACTCGGAGAGTTGTGCTTCCTGGAAGTAGCCCAACCCGAAGCGCCCCCCGCCGCCGCCCGAGCCGATCTCCCGGCGGCCGTTCTGTTCGGCGATCACGGTCACCGACAGGCGCACCAGCGGGCGCACGTCGGCCGCCCGTGTGCCGTCGGCGCGGGCCACCATGACAACGTCGTATTCGGCGGCCAGGCCTGCCATCACCTGCACCACGCGTGGGTCACGCGATCGGGCCATCTTTTCGATGCGTTCGAGCAGTGCCACCTTCTGGGTGCTGTCCAGCGTGGCGATCGGGTCCATCGGGGCATAGAGGGTGCGGCTGCCGGCGACCTTCGTCGCGCCGCCCACCTTGATGCGTTTGCTCTGGCCCGCCGCAGCGATGGCGCGCACGGTGCGCGCGGCATCCATCAACGCGGCTTCGGAGATGTCGTCCGAGTAGGCGAAGGCTGTCTTTTCGCCGGCGACTGCACGGACGCCGACGCCCTGGTCGATCGAGAAGCTGCCGCTCTTGACGATGCCTTCTTCCAGGCTCCAGCCCTCATGGCGGGTGTACTGGAAGTACAGGTCGGCATCGTCGACGCGGTGTTCCGCGATCAGGCCGATGGCGCGAGCCAGTGTGGACTCGCTGAGGTGGTAGGGATCCAGCAGCAGGCCTTGGGCCACGCCCAGGCGCTCGAGGGTGGGTTCGCGGGCGATCATCGGCCGATTGTAGGCAGAGCCCCGCCGGCGTGGGCTTTACATGGCTTTGCATTTCCACGTCGGCGAGTGGCTCACTCGTGACGTTGTGGTGGGGTGCCGCCGGTGTTCGGCGACCGACCTTGAAAGGAACAACATGAACGTTCGCCATGCCTTGGCCGCCGCAGCGCTGGCCGCCGTGTCTGTCACCAGCTTCGCACAATCGACGCCCGCGCCGGTCGCGCCGCCTGCCACACCCACCACACCGCCGGTGACCGAGCCGGGTGTTCGCGGCACGAACACGCCCGTGATCAACAAGCACGAGGCGAATCAGCAAGACCGCATCCGCGATGGCAAACAGTCGGGCGAAATCACCAAGCGCGAAGCGCGTCGCTTGCACGCCGAGCAGAAGGCGGTCGACCGCGCACAAAACAAGGCGGCGGCCGATGGCACGGTGACGACGCAGGAGCGGCACCACATCCGTCGCATGCAGGCCCGCGCCGACAAGGACATCTACCGCCAGAAGCATGACGGCGCGCAGCGGCCGGACAAGCCCACCACTCCAGCGACGCCGGCCACGCCGTCTGCCGTCAAGTAAGGCGCCGGGTCAGTCCCCCGCGTCGGCCAAGCGCTTTTGGGCCAGGGCGCGCTCATAGAGTGCGTTGCGCGGGGCACCGCTGATTTCGGCGGCCAGCGCAACGGCCTGCTTCAGCGGCAGGTCACGCATCAACACCTTGAGTGCGCGCTCGGCCATGGCGTCCTCGTCAGACGAAGCCGGTGTCTGAGCCGGATGCAGAACCAGGACGAACTCGCCTTTGAGGCGCATCGCATCGGCGGCGAGCCACGTGGGCAGTTCACTGGCAGTCAGGGTGTCGATCTGCTCGAACTGCTTGGTCAGTTCACGGCACACCGTCACCCTTCTGTCGGGTGAGCGCTGGGCGAGCATGTCGAACAGGCTGCCGATGCGGTGTGGCGCTTCGAACAGCACGCACGCGCAAGGCTGTGCCAGCGCCTTGTCCAATGCAGCCAGTCGATCGGCACCTTTGGCGGGCAGGAATCCACCGAAATGGAACGCGGCGGCCGCGTCAGCCTGGGTGCTGGTCTGTCCGGCGGCGCTGAGGGCGGTGACGACACTGCTGGCGCCGGGAATGGGCATCACCCTGTGGCCGGCCGCACGCGCCTGATCCACCAGCCAAGCACCCGGGTCGGAGACCGCCGGCGTGCCGGCATCGCTCACGTAAGCGACGCGCTCGCCCGAGGCCAGTCGCTCCAGCACCCGGCCCGCGGCCGAGCGCTCGTTGTGCTCGTGCAGGGGAATCAACGGCTTGTCCAAGCCCAGGTGGCGCATCAGTCCCGCCGTCACCCGGGTATCCTCGCAAGCCACGGCATCGACCAGTGCCAGCACGTGGATGGCGCGCAGGCTGAAGTCCGCCAGGTTGCCGATGGGCGTGGCCACGACGTAGAGCGCGCCGACCGGGTACTGCTGGCCGCCGGCGACTTGGGCCGCCACTTGGGTCAGCGCGAGCGGGGTGGGGTGATTCATGTTTTTCCGATCGGGCTCGAAACCACGTTCGCCTTCGCCGCAGCCCGCCGGGACGAGTACCAAGGCGTCCACGGGCGCTTTGGGCGAATCGCGGGCGCTGGCCTATCTGCAGCAGCAGGGCCTGCGGCTGGTGGAGCGCAATTATCGAGTCGCCCGCGGCCCCTCGCGGCGAGGTGGCGAAGTGGACCTCATCTTGCGCGACCGCGACGGCACGCTGGTGTTCGTGGAAGTGCGGGCGCGGCGCAGCCGAGAGACGGGCGGTGCGGCGGCGAGCATCTCTGCCGCGAAGCGGGCGCGCGTGGTCTACGCGGCGCAGCACTATCTGGCTCGCCTGCCGCAATTGCCGGCTTGCCGGTTCGACGTGGTGGCGATCGACGCCGACGAGCTGGTTTGGTTGCCTGGCGCATTCGATGCCACTTGAGGGACGGGCGGAGCCCGGCATCGATCGGCCACCCCTTTATCATCGGCGCCCATGCTCGAAGCCCGTATCCAGCAGCAATTTTTTGAATGTGCCGACCTGATGTACCAGGTGGCGGATGGTCTCGCCCGGCCGATCGCCGACGCGGCGCAGGCGGCCGTGGGATGCATCACCGCGGGTGGCAAGCTGCTGGCGTGCGGCCAAGGTGGCGGGCAATGGCTGGCGCAGTGGATCTGCTCGGCGCTGATGTTGCGCTTCGAGCGGGAGCGCCCCCCGCTGGCCGCGCTGGCCCTCGGGCCAAGCTTGGTGCAGCCGCTTCAAGCATCGGCCGATTTGGCGGGCGATGGCATGCTGGGCTTGGCACTGCAGGTGCGCGCCCTCGGGCAGCCCGGCGATCTGTTGCTCGCCTGCTGCTCGGGCGGCGATGAGGCGGCCTTGCTCGCAGCCGTCCGCGAAGCCCACGCCAAGGAGATGAGTGTGGTGCTGCTCAGCGGCCCGCCGGGTGAGGCGGCGGCATTGCCCTCTCTGTTGGGCGAAACGGATGTCTGGATCGCGGTGCCCCACGAGCGCCTGGCACGCGTCCATGAGCTGCAATTGCTCGTGATACACGCGCTGTGCGACGCGATCGATCTTCAACTGCTGGGCGATGCGGAACCTGGTTGAGCCCCGCGGACTCATCCTCTTCACCGCTGCCGCCCATTTCCATTTCAGACCATGACGAAGTTCAATCGACGCTATTCCCTGCTGGCGACCTTGGCGCTGGCCACGGCCACTTCGGCGCTCACCTCGGCTTGCGCCCCGCTGCTGATCGGCGGCGCGATGGCCTCTGGCGCCTTGCTCTACACCGATCGCCGCACTTCCGGCGCGCAGCTGGAGGATCAGGCCATCGAGTTCAAGGCCGGTCCGCGCCTGAAAGAGGCCCTGGGCGAGCGGGCCCACCTCAACGTCACCAGCTACAACCGTCTGGTGCTGATCACCGGCGAGGTGGCCAGCGAGGCTGACCGGGAGGCTGCCGAGAAGACCGTGGCCGCCATCGAAAACGTGCGCACGACCGTCAACGAATCGGCGGTGATGGGCCTGAGCTCGCTCACCGCGCGGTCGAACGATGCGCTGATCACCAGCAAGGTCAAGGCCGCCTTCATCGACAACGGCAACATTCAGGCCAATGCGATCAAGGTCGTCACCGAGCGCAGCACCGTCTACCTGATGGGCCGCGTGACCGACAAGGAAGCCGATAAGGCGGCCGAGATCGCCCGCACCGTCAGCGGGGTGCAGAAGGTGGTCAAGGTGTTTGAGTTGATCAGCGACGCAGAGCTGAAGGCGCTTGAATCCAAGAAATGATCGGAGCCTTGGCTGGCCGCGTCGGTGTCAGCGAAGGCGCTTGATCAGGCTCGAGGTGTCCCAACGGCCGCCGCCCAGGCCCTGCACATCGGCATAGAACTGGTCGACGAGCGCGGTCACGGGCAGCTTCGCGCCGTTGCGGCGGGCTTCGTCCAGGACGAGGCCGAGGTCTTTGCGCATCCAGTCGACGGCGAAACCGAAATCGAATCGGTTGTCGACCATCGTCTTGCCGCGGTTGTCCATCTGCCAGCTCTGAGCCGCCCCTTTGCCGATGACGTCGAGGACCGCCGTCATGTCCAGCCCGGCCTTCTGGCCGAACGCGATGGCTTCCGACAGGCCCTGGACGAGCCCGGCGATGCAGATCTGATTGACCATCTTGGCCAACTGACCTGCGCCGCTTGGCCCCAGCAGGGTGACGGCGCGTGAGAAGGCCATGGCCACGGGCTTCATCGCTTCGAATGGGGCTGCGTCGCCCCCGCACATCACCGTCAACAGGCCGTTGACCGCGCCGGCTTGGCCGCCGGAAACGGGGGCATCGATGAAGTGGATGCCACGCTGCAAGCCGGCGGCGTGCAGCTCGCGCGCCACATCGGCCGATGCCGTGGTGTGGTCGACGAAGATGGCCCCCGGCGCCATGCCGGCAAACGCCCCTTCATCGCCCAGTGTGACTGCCCGCAGGTCGTCGTCATTGCCCACGCAGGCGAACACGAATTCGGCGCCTTCGGCCGCCGCACGAGGCGTACCCGCTGATGCGCCGCCGCTCTCGGCGACCCACGCCTGCGCCTTCGCCGACGTGCGGTTGTAGACCGTCACCGCGTGCCCCGCGGCCGCCAGATGCGCGGCCATCGGCCCGCCCATGACCCCGAGACCCAGGAAGGCCACGCGCCGGGGCGCTGTCGGTTCATAAGTCTTCAATCAGATACTCTCCGTGCATGAAGTGGCGCCCACCGCGGCGCCGCACAGCGGCAGTGGCACTCCCAGTGGCGTGCTCGGATCCGGCTTTGCCGGTCCGCTGCGCGGGGCGTGGGGGCTAAACGATCGTCAGGTGTTCGGTGCCGGCAGAGAGGTCGGACACGCGGGCGCGCTGGCTGTTCAGTTTGATCTGCAAGCGCAGGTCGTTGACCGAGTCGGCGTTGCGCAGAGCGTCTTCATACGAGATCACCTGGCCTTCGTAGTGGTCGAACAGCGCCTGGTCGAAGGTCTGCATGCCGAGCTCGCGTGAGCGCTTCATCAGCTCTTTCAGCTCGCCCACCTGGCCTTTGAAGATCAGGTCGGCCATCAAAGGCGTGTTGAGCATGATTTCCACCGCCGCGATCCGCCCCTTGCCTTCCTGGCGAGGGATCAGGCGTTGCGAGATCATGGCCTTCAGGTTCAGCGACACGTCCATCAGCAACTGATCACGGCGCTCTTCCGGGAAGAAGTTGATGATCCGGTCCAGGGCCTGGTTGGCGCTGTTGGCGTGCAGGGTGGCCATGCACAAGTGGCCGGTTTCGGCAAAGGCGACGGCCAGTTCCATCGTCTTGCGGTCACGGATTTCGCCCATCAGGATGACATCGGGCGCCTGCCGCAGCGAATTCTTCAGCGCGATGTCCCAGTCTTCCGTGTCCAGGCCGACTTCACGCTGGGTGATGATGCAGTTCTTGTGCGGGTGGACGAATTCGACCGGGTCTTCGACGGTGATGATGTGGTCTTGCGCATTCTCATTGCGCCAGTCGACCATCGCCGCCATGGACGTGCTCTTGCCGGAGCCGGTGGCGCCCACCATGATCACCAAGCCGCGCTTGGTCATGGCCACGTCCTTCAGCACTGTGGGCAGCCCGAGCTCGTCAACCGTCGGGATATGGGCCGGAATCGTCCGCAGCACCATGCCCACGTGGCCTTGCTGCATGAAGGCGCTGACACGGAAACGGCCAATGCCTGCCGGCGAGATCGCGAAGTTGCACTCCTTGGTGCGCTCGAACTCGGCGGCCTGCTTGTCGTTCATGATGGCCCGAGCCAGCGTGATCGTGTGCGCCCCGGTCAGCGGCTGAGGCGACACCTTGCTGACCCGGCCGTCGACCTTGATCGCGGGCGGGAAGTCGGCGGTCAGAAAGAGGTCCGAGCCGTTGCGGGTGACCAAGAGGCGCAGCAGGTCGCTGACGAATTTCGAGGCCTGGTCGCGTTCCATGGTGGGGTCTCCGAGATACGGGAAAGTCTTCGCGAACTCAGCGCGATGTGTCCGGGGTGGGAGTGGCGGTCGCCGGCATGCGGGTCAGCAGCACCGACATGCGGGCACTGACCTGTCTCAAGCGCAGCGACACCCGTTTGGCCAGCCAGCTCAACAACGCGGCGGCCTGGCGCGGCTCGTCAGCCACGAGTTTGTCGAGCACGGGCTGGGCCAGCACGGCCAGGTGCAGCGGCGTCAAGGCGGTGCACGAGCTCAGGCGTGTACCGCCGTCGAGGACCGACAACTCGCCGAGCACTTCACCCGCGCGCACTTCACCCAGGCGCACCTTGGCGCCCGAAGGCTGCGAGCGCTCTTCGGCCAACGCGCCTTGCAGCACGATCATCAGGAAGTCGCCCTTTTCATCCTGGCCCAGCACCCGTTTGCCGGCGTCCACCTCGACATAGTCGAACTGGGAGGCGAGTTGCTTGAGGGCGTCGGCCCCGAGGGCGGCCAGCATTCGGTCTTGGCTGAACAGGCGCGTCAAAGCCGTGATACCGGCGGCATCGTCCTTGCGCTCGCGCATGTCCACCGAGCGCTGCTGCTTCCACGAGGCGATGCGCTTGGCTTCGTCGTGCCGATCGACGAATTGGGTGGCGTAGAAGCCCGAGTCTTCCAGGCGCGGCCGCGGTGCGGGCTTGGCCTTGGCGGGCCTCCACCAGCGAAACAGGAATTCGCCGACTGCCATCGCTGAAACCTCCAAGATCCCTCGCTGCGCTGGTTCAGCCCGGGAAGTTTTCCGGGAACTTCGCCTTCACGCGCGCTTCCGCCGCACTGATGACGTTGCGCCGCACCAGCTCGGCCAGGCACTGGTCCAGTGTCTGCATGCCGAGGTTCTGGCCGGTTTGGATCGACGAGTACATCTGCGCAATCTTGTTCTCGCGGATCAGGTTTCGGATGGCGGCGGTGCCGAGCATGATCTCGTGCGCGGCGACCCGGCCATTGCCGTCCTTGGTCTTGCAAAGCGTCTGCGAAATGATGGCCTGCATCGATTCGGACAGCATCGCTCGCACCATGTCTTTCTCGGCGGCCGGAAAGACGTCCACCACCCGGTCGATGGTCTTGGCGGCGCTGGAGGTGTGCAGCGTGCCGAAGACCAGGTGGCCGGTTTCGGCGGCTGTCAGTGCCAGGCGAATGGTTTCCAGGTCGCGCAGCTCGCCCACCAGAATCGCGTCCGGGTCTTCCCGGAGGGCCGCGCGCAGCGCGTTGGCGAAGCTCAGCGTGTGCGGGCCCACTTCACGCTGGTTGACCAGGCACTTCTTCGATTCGTGGACGAATTCGATCGGGTCTTCCAGCGTCAGGATGTGGCCGTACTCGTTTTCGTTCAGGTGATCGATGATCGCGGCCAGCGTGGTCGACTTGCCCGAGCCGGTCGGGCCCGTCACCAACACCAGGCCACGCGGCTTGAGCGCCAGGTCGGCGAAGACGGGGGGGCAATTCAGTTGCGCCAGCGTCAGGATCTTCGACGGAATCGTCCGGAAGACCGATGCCGCGCCGCGGTTCTGGTGAAACGCATTGACACGAAAACGCGCCAAGCCCTGCACCTCGAAGCTGAAGTCACATTCCAGCGTGTCTTCATACTGCTTGCGCTGCGTGTCGTTCATGATGTCGTACACCATGGCGTGCACCTGCTTGTGCGTCATGGGTTCGACATTGATGCGGCGTACGTCGCCATGCACGCGGATCATGGGCGGCAGACCGGCCGACAGGTGCAGGTCCGAGGCCTTGTTTTTCACCGAAAAGGCCAGCAGCTGGGTGATGTCCATAAGGCGGTAGGGCGGCTTGATCTGGAGGGCGGACACCGCGCCCGCTTCAGCGGTGCATCCGGTGCCCGGCGTTCGTGACTTATGCTCAGGCGATCATGGGCACGAACCTGGGCAGTATCGCTGAGAACTTACGCCAAGTGCGGCAACGGATCGACCGTGCTTGCACCGAGTGCCACCGACTTCCGTCGCATGTCACGCTGCTGGCTGTCAGCAAGACCTGCCCGGCCGAGGCGGTGCGCGTGGCGTGGGAGGCCGGCCAGCGGGCGTTTGGCGAAAACTACGTTCAAGAGGCGCTGCAGAAGATCGGCGCGCTGGCCGATCTGCGCGCGCAGATTGAATGGCACCTGATCGGCCCGCTGCAGTCGAACAAGACACGGGTGGTGGCCGAGGCCTTCGATTGGGTGCATTCGGTGGACCGGCTCAAGATTGCCGAGCGGCTTTCCGACCAGCGCCCGACCCATCTGCCCCCGTTGAACATCTGCCTGCAGGTCAATGTGGACGGCGAGGCCAGCAAGAGCGGGGTCGACTTTGAAGCGTTGCCCGCCCTGGCGCGATCGGTCGCCGCCTTGCCGGGGCTGCGCCTGCGCGGGTTGATGTCGATCCCGCAGCCAGCGCCGAGTCCCGAGGCCCAGCGCGAGCCCCACCGGCGCCTGCATGAAGCCTACGAGCAACTGCGTCAGCAGGGGCTGGCTTTGGACACGCTGTCGATGGGCATGAGCGCCGATCTGGAGCCGGCGGTGGTCGAAGGGGCCACCATGGTGCGGGTGGGCAGCGCGATCTTCGGCGCCCGGGGCTGACCGGCGTCGGGTCGCCGCAGCGGCCCGGTCAGGCGAAGGCGCCGTCCCACTCGTCCAGCCACTCGACCGGGCCGAGGTCTTGCACTTCAAGGCCCAGACGCAGGTCCAGGCTGGAGTCGTACCAGCCCCCGACAGCCGAAGTGCTGGGCAGCATCGGCTCGACCGCCAGCGCGGCCGGCACATCGTCCAGCGAGACCAGTCGATCTTCGTGGGCCTGCAGCTCCACGTCGTCCGGGCGGTTGGCAGGGGGCGGCAGCCAAGCGGGCCAACCCCGCGGCGTCGGACGGTCGACCGGCAGACGCGGCAGGAAGGGCGGCAGGCGCAGGCGGGCGGCAAGGTGGATGGCGGGGCTGGTCACGGCGTATCCCTCGGATCTCGATGTCTGGCCGGTTCATCCGGCATGAACGAGATCGTCCGCCACGCGGCCCCCCGACACCATCGCCCGCATGAGGGAGGGGCACCCCCCCGATCGGGGGAGACCGCCGGCGCGCCTCGCCGCGCGCCGTCGAGGCCGGGCCGTCAGCCCGCCGGGATCAGAAGCTCAGCGACGTGCTGTTTTTCACTTCTTCCATCACCGCGTACGTGCGCGTCTCACGCACCCCGGGTAATGACCAGATCACATCGCCGACGAAGCTCCGGTAGGCTGCCATGTCGGAGACCCGCGTCTTCAGCAGGTAGTCGAAACCGCCGGCAACCAGATGGCATTCGAGGATCTCGGGTCGAACTTGAACGGCGGCGCGAAAGCTGTCCATGACGTCGTGCACCGTGCGGTCCAGCAGCACTTCGACGAACACCATGAGCCCGGCGCCCAGCTTGAGAGGATTCAGCCGCGCTTCGTACCCCAGGATGAAGCCATCCCGCGTCAAACGTTTGACCCGTTCCAGCACGGCGGTGGGAGAGAGATGCACCTCCTCGGCCAGTTTCAAGTTGCTGATGCGTCCATCCTTTTGCAGAACGCGCAGGATCCTCAGATCGATCTTGTCGAGCCCGCGTTCGGCGAGGCTTTGGTCGTTTATCGTGGGCTGCATGCTTGAGAAAAGTTCGTCACAGGCTGGGAACTCCGAATCTTTTTCAGGAATTGTCCGCGTAAGCTGCCAATCCTTCCAGTCAGGATTTCTACCGCCATGCGTCGGCTCGGTCACCACAACGGTGCGCCGTGGCCGTCCTTGGCCGAAAGCACCCCATGAACGCCGTTGACACCTCGCGGACCCCGTTCGTCGCCAACCCGCCCAGAGCGCGACTGCCCTTTCCCTATGTGCGTGAGCACCAGGCGCTGGGGGCGGCGCGACAGCGCTTGATGCTCGGCATCGACTGGGCCGGCGTGATCGCCCTGGCCCAGCCCTGGGTGCAGGCGGTGCGCGACAAGCCGGCACCGTTCTGGGCCATGGAATCGCTGCTGAAGGAATACCCCATCTCCAGCGCCGAGGGGCTGGCGCTGATGCGCTTGGCAGAGGCGCTGCTGCGGGTGCCCGACGTCGAGACCGCCGTGGCGCTGACGGCGGACCAGCTCGGCCGGGCCGAATTCGACTCCGCCGATGGCTCTGGCGGAATGCTGGCCAGCCTCTCAGCCACCGCGATCGCGCTGTCGAAGAAGTTTCTGCCGGACGCCGAGGAGGAGCCCGGCCTGATCAAGCGCCTGGGGGCTCGGACGGTGGTGGCCGCCACGGTGCGCGCGATTCAGTTGTTGGGTCGGCAATTCGTCTTGGGTCGCACCATTGGTGAGGCGATGGCCGAGGCCGACGCGCAGCGCAAGGAGCAGCCGAACCTGCGTTTCTCCTACGACATGCTGGGCGAGGGCGCCCGCACCGAGCACGACGCTGAGCGTTACCTCGCGTCGTACCAGAACGCGATCGACACCATCGCCGCCTCCGTGGGCCGCCAAGGCCCCGAGCGCAGCGACGGCATCTCGATCAAGCTCTCGGCGCTCTTTTCGCGCTACGAGGAAGTGCAACGCGACCGTGTGTTCGCCGAGCTCCTGCCGCGCGTCTGGTCGCTGGTCGAGCGGGCCGCTCCGGCCCATCTGAACTTGACGATCGATGCCGAGGAGGTCGACCGATTGGAGTTGTCGCTCGACGTGCTGGAGGCCCTGGCGCAGCGCATTGCGCAGGTCTACCCGCAGTGGCGCGGCTTCGGGCTCGCGGTCCAGGCTTACCAGACCCGCGCGCTGGCGGTGGTCGACGAGGTCGCAGCCATCGCGCGTCGCCATGGCTTGCGCTTCATGGTGCGGTTGGTCAAGGGCGCCTATTGGGACGGGGAGGTCAAGCGGGCGCAGGAGCTGGGGTTGCCCGGTTACCCCGTGTTCACCCGCAAGCCCCACACCGATGTGTCATACCTGGCCTGCGCACGTGCGCTGCTGTCGCACCGCGACGTGATCTATCCGCAGTTCGCCACTCACAACGCCGGCACGATTGCGGCCCTCATGCGCATGGCGCGTGACGCCGGCGCCCAGGCCGGCGCGGACTATGAAATGCAGCGCCTGCACGGCATGGGCGACGGCGTGTACCGCGAGGTGCTCAAGGACCCATCAATGGCCTGCCGCGTCTACGCTCCGGTGGGAGAGCACCGCGACCTGCTGGCGTACCTGGTGCGCCGCCTGCTGGAGAACGGCGCCAACTCCTCCTTCGTCCACCAACTGGCCGACCCGAAGGTGGCACCCGAGGAGCTGCTGGCCTCGCCGCTCGAGCAGGCCCACAAGGGCACCCCCGACACGACCGAGGGACTGCCGCTGCCCGTGGATCTGTATGGCGAAAACGGTACGGTGCGGCGCCTGAATTCGACCGGCGCCGACATCACCTGCCCGGCCCAGCGCGCCCCGCTGACCGCTGCGATGGCGGCGACCCAGGTCGAGGTGGTGCCCGAGGCCTCGCGCGGCGACATCGACAGCGCCATGCAGCGGCTGCAGCAAGGCTTCGCGGCCTGGAGCAGCCGGCCTGCGGTGGAGCGGGCGGCCATCGTGCGGCGGGCGGGTGATCTGCTCGACGCCCGCTTGCCCGAGTACTGCGGCCTGTTGGTCAAGGAGGCGCACAAGACCCTCGGCGACTGTGTGGCCGAGGTGCGTGAGGCGGTCGACTTCTGCCGCTACTACGCCGACCAGGTGGCCACTCAACCCGAGACCATCAACGGGCGCGGGGTGTTCGTCTGCATCAGCCCGTGGAACTTCCCGTTGGCGATTTTCGCGGGGCAGGTGGTGGCTGCGCTGGTCGCCGGCAACGCGGTGGCCGCCAAGCCGGCGGAGCAGACGCCGGCCGTCGCGGCACGCATGGTCGAGCTGCTGCATGAGGCGGGCGTGCCAGCCGATGCGCTGGCGCTGCTGCATGGCCCCGGCGAGACCGTCGGGGCGGCGCTGGTGGCCGATGCGCGCACCGCGGGCGTGTGTTTCACCGGCTCGACCCAGGTGGCTCGCATCATCCAGCGCACGCTGGCCGACAAGGGCGGTGCGCCTGTGCCGCTGATCGCCGAAACCGGCGGGCTCAACGCGATGATCGTGGACTCGACGGCCTTGCCCGAGCAGGTGGTCGATGCGGTGGTGCAGAGCGCCTTCCGCTCCGCGGGGCAGCGCTGCTCGGCCCTGCGCTTGCTGTGCGTGCACGAGGGCATCGCCGATGGTGTGATCGAGATGCTGAAGGGCGCGATGAGCGAGCTGCGTGTCGGCGACCCATCGGACCTCGCCACCGACGTGGGGCCGGTCATCGACGAAGAGGCCTACCAAGGCATTTGCGCGCACGTGCAGCGTCTGAAGCGCGAAGCGCGTCTGTTGGGCGAAACGAAGGTCGATCCCCAAGCCTTCCCTCGCCTGGTGGCGCCTGTTGCCTTCGAACTCCAGGCCGTTCGCGATCTGAAGACCGAGATCTTCGGACCCGTGCTGCACGTCGTCCGCTGGCGGGGGGACCCGGAGCAACTGGTGCGTGAGATCAATGCGCTGGGCTACGGCCTGACGTTCGGCATCCAGACCCGCATCGACAGCCGCGCCGAGCGCCTGGCGAAGCTGGCCCACATCGGCAACGTCTATGTGAACCGCAACATGATTGGGGCGGTGGTCGGGGTTCAGCCCTTTGGCGGAGAAGGCCTGTCTGGCACGGGCCCGAAGGCGGGTGGGCCGAACTACGTGCTGCGTTTCGGTGCAGACGCCGCCGAGCCCAGCCTCACCCTGCCCGCCGGGGGCACCAGCGGTGCGCCCGCACCCGCGGCGGCGTCGATCGATGCGGTGCGTCGCGTGGTGGATGCGCTGGCCCAGCAGCAGCCCGCGTGGGCTCAAACGCCGCTGGCCGCGCGCAGTGCGTGGTTGCGCCGGGCCGCAGAGACCTTGAGTGGGGTGGATGCAGGCGTCTCGGCTCGCTGGCTGGATCTGGCCGATCAGGCAGAGCGCAGGCTGGCCACCCAGGCCTTGCCTGGCCCCACCGGCGAGAGCAACGAGTTGCGCCTGCATGCGCGGGGCGTCTTTGCGTTGGTGGGTGGGCCGGCGGCGGCGCCGGAACTGGCCGCCGCCCTGGCCGCGGCGCTGGTGGCCGGCAATGCGGTGGCCTGGGTGGCAGACGATGCGACCCTCGCCGCCGCGTTGCCCTGGCTGAATGCCTTGCGCGGCGAGCTGCCAGGCGGCCTGCTGCAGGCCATGCCGGGCAGCGGCGACACCCTGGGCACGGCGCTGGTGGCCGAACCTCGGGTGGCTGGGGTGTGTGCCACGAGTGCCGACTGGCTGCCTCGACTGGCACGCCAGCTCGCCGCTCAGGACGGAGCGATCCTGCCCTTGCTGGCGCTGCACGAGGCCGCCAGTCCGCGCCAGCTCTACCGCTTCTGTGCGGAGCAGACGGTCACCATCAACACCGCTGCCGCGGGCGGCAACGCGGCGCTGCTGGCCGGCCTGCACTGACGGGCGTTCGCCAGGGCTGCTTTCGTGCGGCCGCCCGGCGAACGCCCCTCTGCTTCAGTCCAGCTTTACGCCGATCTTGCGGATGATCGGTGCCCAGCGCTGCTGCTCTGCCTCGACCAGCTTCTTGAAATCGGCCGCGCTGCCGCCGACGGGCGTCAGCCCTTGTGCGTCTAGGGCGGCGCGCACGGCGGGCTCACTGAGCACCGTGTTGACGTCCGCATTGATCTTGGCGACGACCGCGGCGGGTGTCGCGGCCGGCACGAACAGCCCGTTCCAGGCCATCGATTCGACCGCCTTGTAGCCGGCTGATGCGAGTGTCGGCAAATCCTTCAGTGAATCCACCGGTTGGGCGCTGCTCACGGCAATGAGCCGAACCTTGCCGGACTTGACGTGCGGCAGCAGTGCCGGCGCCACCATGAAGGTGACGTCTGCTTCGCCTTGGGCCACGGCCATCGCCGCCGGCGGCGAGCCATTGAACGGGATGTGCGTACCCTTGAGGCCCGCTTCGGCCATGAACAGCTCCATCGTCAGGTGGGCCGAACTGCCATTGCCCAGAGAGGCGTAGTTCATCGCGCCGTGCGCCGCTGTGGCCCAGTCGACGAACTCCTTCACGGTCTTGGCTGGAACCTTCGCGGCGTTCACCGCCAGCACGTTGGGCTGCGAGGTGGTCATCACCACCGGTGCCAGATCCTTCGCGGCGTCGTAAGGCACCTTCGCATAGAGGTACGGTGCGAAGGCGATCGGCCCGTTGAACGACAGTGCCATCGTGTGACCATCGGGCGAGGCCTTGGCCGCGACGTCGGTGCCCAGCATGCCCCCAGCGCCTGGCTTGTTTTCCACCACCACCGGCTGTCCCCAGCGCTCGGACAGCCGCTCGCCCAGCAGGCGGGCGATGATGTCCAGCGAGCTGCCGGCCGGTGCCGGTACCGCGATCTTCACCGGCTTGGTCGGCCAAGTGGTGGGTTGCTGAGCCAGCAAGGGCATGGCCCAGGCCGCAGAGATCGCGCAGGCGAACCTCAAGAGGGCTCGGCGGTGGGGTGCGTGCGACATGGTCGAGGCGGAAGTGGTGGGAGCCCGCGGATTATTGGCCGGGTTGCCGGGGCGCTTTCTTCGCCTTTTGGCGCGGCCGTCGACCGAAGCGATGGGCTCGGTGCTGCCATGCCGCATTGAACCGATTGGCCGGTGCCCAGCATGGTGGTGCGCCGGCGGAGCCGCCGGTGGGAGCCGGAGGCCTTCGAATCTGAACCGAGCGGGCACAAAAAAGCCGGCGGGTGCCGGCTTCTCAAAAGGGCGGGTGGTCGTGTGCTTACTGCTTGCGACCGTTGAAGTTGCCCTGCTGCTTCTTCAGGCGCCAAGTGCCAACGAGTGAGCCGCTGTTGGGATCAACGACGCCGGTGAATTGAGCCGTGCCGGCCTGCCCGTTGCCCGTCATCACGAGGGATCCGTTGGCGCTGGCCGTACCGGTCATGTTGAAGCTGGTGCCGTTCGCCGATTGGCCGACGCCACTGACACGACCATCGTTGGCAATCATGATGGAAAAAACGCCGCTGTCGCCACCACTGAACTGGCCTGAGAACGCTCCCACCATCATGGCCGGAAACGCACCGCCCCCTGTGGGTTGAACCGCTGCCAGTTGAGAGGCGGAGGGTTGCCCCACTGAACCGCTGCCAGTGGCTGCAATCGACTGCGATGCGTTCTGCACCGACGATTGCGACGTGCTGCGGATCAATTGCGGCTTGTTCCGAATCTGCTGAACGATCTTGTTGAAGTTGTCCAGAAGACTGGCCGCAATCAGCTTGCCTTCGGGCGTGCTGGTGTACCCGCCGGCTGATGCCCAGCCCAAATTGCCCCAGCCCCAGGCGTCCACGCTGAAGTCCATCTTGGTGGCCTTGCCCTCGGCGCTGGCGACCTGGATGCCCGAACGCACGTCGGCCACCAGCAGCGTGGTTTCCGCTTCTTTGAACTTCACCCCGCCGGCCACGCTGCTGATCTGGCCCAACACGCCACCGGCACGACTCAGCAGATTGCTGACCGTACCGCCAACGCCCCCGGTCTCATCGCTGAACTGGACGGCCGGTGTCATCACGAAATCGGCGACCTGCATTTGCCCGCCGCCGATGTTGGAGCCTTGCTGCAGCTGGCCGCCCGCTGCGAGGGCGCGTTCCTGCTGAAGGTTCTGCATGGCCGCGCCTCGCTCAACCACCGCAAAACACCCAGACTCTTGGGCGATCATGCGAAGCATCGTCGTGGGCGAGCCGAGCTTGTAGTACGACAGTCGGCTCAGGATGTGGTCCTGCGGCTCTGCCACCGCCAAGCTTCCCATCTCGCGATCGCAGTGTTCGATATTGGGTTGCGATTTGGCAGCCCATGCCGCGTTCGCCGCGAGCAGCACGGCGCCAAGCGTTGTCAGACGAAGTTTCATCAGGACTCCCATCCTCGGTGACTCTCTCAAAGACGCAAGCCGGGCGCGGGCCCGGCTTGACGAACCAGCCGACCACCTAGGTGATCGGCCCAGCTGCAACGCGGAGTCTAGCGTTGCCGATGACAGCGGCTGCCCGCCCCCCCCCCAATATCAGGGATACAGACCGCGTTCTTCGCGGGCCGCCAGGATGCGCTCGCAGGCGACGGCGAAGGTCGCGGTGCGCAGCGTGATCTTGTGCTGGTCCGCCACACCCCAGATGCGGCGCAGGGCGTCGACCATGATCTTGTCCAGCCGGAGATTGATCTCGTCTTCGGTCCAGAAGAAGCTGGAAAAATCCTGCACCCACTCGAAATACGACACCGTCACGCCGCCGGCATTGCAGATCACGTCCGGCACGACGAGAACGCCACGATCGGCCAGGATATCGTCGGCCGACGGCACCGTGGGGCCGTTGGCGCCTTCGAGCACCAGTTTGGCCGTGGTGCGACGCGCCCGCTCGGCGGTCATTTGGCCTTCGAGGGCGGCCGGAATCAGGATGTCGCACTTGACGTCCCAGAATTCCTCGTTGCCCATCGGCTCGGCGCCCTTGAAGCCGGCGACGCCACCGGTAGCCTTCACGTGCGGGATCAGCAGCGAGAGGTCGAAGCCGTTGCCGTTGTAGATCGTCCCGGTGTGGTCTTGCGCCGCGACGATCTTGGAACCAGCCTGGGCAAAGAGCTCAGCGGCGGCCGAGCCCACATTGCCGAAGCCCTGCACCGCCACCTTGGCCCCGTTGAGCTCGAGGTTGATACGACGTGCAGCCTCGCGGCCGGTCACGAACACGCCGCGGCCCGTGGCCTTCACGCGGCCCAGCGAGCCGCCCAAGTGGATGGGCTTGCCGGTGACGACGCCGGTGGCCGTGGCGCCGACGTTCATCGAGTACGTATCCATCATCCACGCCATGATCTGCGGATTGGTGTTCACGTCCGGCGCCGGGATGTCTTGCTGCGGACCGATGATGATGCCGATCTCGCTGGTGTAGCGGCGTGTCATGCGCTCCAGCTCTTTCACCGACAGCAGCTTGGGGTCGACGCGGATGCCGCCCTTGGCGCCGCCATAGGGCAGGTTCACCGCCGCGTTCTTGATGCTCATCCAGGCTGACAGCGCCATCACCTCTTCGAGCGTGACGTCGGGGTGATAACGGATGCCGCCTTTGCCCGGGCCGCGCGACATGTTGTGCTGCACGCGATAGCCCTCGAAGTGGCGAACCGAGCCGTCATCCATCTCGATCGGCACGTCCACGACCAGGGCGCGTTTCGGACGCTTGAGGGTTTCGACCCAGCGGGCGAGGTGACCGAGGTACGGCGTGACGCGGTCGACCTGCGACAGGTAGGTGCCCCAGGGGCTGTCAGGGGTCGGATGGACAAAGGACAACTGGTTGGACATTTCTCGTGGACTCCATGATGTAGATACAGCGGCAGCTCACCTCGTGAGTCAGCCGCCGCGGCATGGGTGCGCATTCTGGTGAAAGCAGCGCCGAATTTGTCTCCGAGCGCGATGCATTGTTTGCATAACCCCATCCGCATCGCCTCATGGCGCGTCCGCATCCGTGCGCCTAAACTGCCGCGCCATGACCCTGCACAACTCGGATTCGGGCGCATCTGCGCGCATCGCTTTCATCGGTGGCGGCAACATGGCGTCGGCATTGATGGGCGGACTGATTCAGTCTGGCCACGCGCCCGCCGCCATCGCCGTCATCGAGCCTTTTGACATCCAAGCGCAGAAGCTGCGACAGCAGTACGGCGTGCAAGTGGAGTCCGCCGCGGGGCCTGTCCTGGCCGGCGCTTCGCTGGTCGTCTGGGCCGTGAAACCGCAATTGTTTCAGGAGGCGGCCCGCCCCTGCGCCGCTCACGTGGGCGGCGCGCTGCAGTTGTCGGTGATGGCGGGCATCCGCAGTGGGGCGATTTCGGCGGCCACCGGCAGCGATCGCGTCGTGCGAAGCATGCCCAATACGCCGGCGTTGATCGGTCGAGGCATGACCGGCTTGTTCGGCAGCGATGCGGTCACATCGGATGAGCGGGCGTTGGTGGAGCGCCTGCTGCATCCCACGGGCGACCTGCTGTGGGTGGAGCGAGAAGAGCAGCTCGATGCGGTCACGGCCTTGTCTGGCTCTGGCCCGGCCTATGTCTTCTACTTCGTCGAAGCCATGATGCGTGCGGGTTCGGAGTTAGGCCTTTCGTCTGATCAAGCGCGGCGGCTGGCCGTGGGAACCTTTTCCGGCGCTGCCGCTCTGGCGGCGCAGAGCACCGAATCGCCCCAGGTGCTGAGGCAAAACGTCACTTCGAAAGGCGGAACCACGCACGCCGCCATCACGACGCTCGAGGAGCGCGGTGTCATGGGCTCGTTCGTGGCCGCACTGCATGCCGCTGCGCGCCGCGCGAAAGAGCTCGGCGACGAGTTCGGCGGATGAGATGCGGCAGCGTGGTGGCGTTACGTCTCGATACCGCGGGCCGGTGTTCTTCGTCCACCCGGCGTTGGCCGTCGCGTTGAGAGACTGTTCGAAGAACTGAAACACGAAGGATAGAGAGCATGAACACATCAAAGCATTTCGCAGCGGCCGCCGCGGCCCTGTTCGTGGCCGCCGGGGCCCATGCTGAGAATCCCAAGCCGGGGCAGTGGACCCGGCAGACGTCCATGTCCGCTGACGGTAAGCAGTGGAGCCAATTGCCGCCCAGCCAAGGATGCCTGACGCCGCAGGATGCCGGTCAAAGCATCGAGCAGTTACTGCAAAAGATGGTCGATCAAGCGACTCAGTCCGGTTGCCGTGCGCAGAATCTGCAAGCCGGTGCTGGCAAAGCAAGCGGTCGCTTCGAGTGCCCGCAGCCCGGCGGAACCGGCACAGTCGATGTGCAGGCGACGTACAGCGCTGATCGCTATGAGATGAACATGGTCGGCACCAACCTGGCCGATCGCAATGGCAGCGGCGTCGTCATTCCGAAGGTCTACATGAAGCACGAAGGCCGCAACGTCGGCGCGTGCAAAGCGGGCTGACGGAAACGGACGGAGGCAGACGAAGAGGGGTTGGTTTCTCAGAGCCGTTCTAGAGCGATCGCGGTGCCGGCGAACACCGCGAAGCCGACCCAGTGGTTCAGCCGGAATGCCTTGAAACAGCCTTCGCGCGTCCGGCCCTTGATCAGCCAGAAGTGCCATGCGGCTTGCGCCGCCCCGAGCCCGATGCCGACCCAGGCGAGCGTGGGTACGCCCAATCGCGTCGTGACCCAACCCCAGCTCACCAGATAGATCGCGTAGAAGGCCATCACCGCCGCCACGTCCCATTGGCCCAGCGTGATGGCCGATGTCTGGATGCCAATCTTCAGGTCGTCGTCTCGATCAACCATCGCGTACTCGGTGTCGTAGGCCAATACCCAGAAGAGATTGATCGCCAGCAGACACCACGCATGCCACGGCACGGCGGCGCCTACGGCAGAGAAGGACCACTGCTGGCCCCCTTGTACCGCGGCGAACGCCATGGGTATGCCGAAGCTGAAGGCCACACCCAGCACGGCTTGCGGCATCGAGACGAGCCGCTTCGCGTACGGATAGGCAATGGCCACTGCCAACGCCAGGAACGACAGCAAAATCGTCGGCGGGTTCGTCGTCAAGACCAGGCCAAAGGCCATGAGGGCCAACACAGCCCCGACCGCCAGCGCTTCTTGTGCCGACAGCGCGCCGCTCGTCACGGGCCGGGAGGCCGTGCGTTTGACGTGCTTGTCGAACTCTCGATCGGCCACATCGTTGATGCAGCAACCCGCGCTGCGCATCAGGATCGTGCCCAAGGTGAACACCGTCAGCAGATGCCAGCCAGGAAAGCCATCTGCTGCGATCCACAGCGCGGCCAAGGAAGGCCACAGCAACAGCAACCATCCGGCAGGACGGTTCCAACGAATCAGGTCCAGATAGAGCGCCGCGCGCGAGGCGATTGGCGGGTTTGTCGATCGAACATGGGCCATGCGACGAATTGTCGCGCCACAGACCTCAGTTACGCCTTGCGACCAACGCTTGCCAATGGCGTGTCCTCGAGATCGCCGTCGGCCGCGTTGGCATGCTTTTGGTCAATCAAGGGCGAACATGAATAAGACACTGAGCTACACACTCGGCGGCGCGCTGGCCGCGACCTGCATGCTGAGCGCGTGCGGCGGAGGCAGCGGGTCCGATGACTCGGACCGGCAAGAAGGCGACAAGTTGTACGTTGGCTACTACTTGGAAGATCCGGTCAACAACCCGGAAGACCCCACACCCGGCACGATGATTCTCAGGTTGCCACCGGACACGGGTGCATTCGAAGGGCAGATGCCCTTCTCCTATGTGGGCTGCATGGGTGGCGCCGACGTTGGTACGGTCAAGGGGACCCGTAGTGCCGCGGGCCTGGAAGGAAACTGGACAGGGACGGTCGACAACGTGGCGGTGGGTGGCAACTACACCGGCACCTACGACGCCGCCCACGATGAATTCAGAGGCACCTACCAGAACTCGGGTGGCAAGGTTCACGTGCAGGCGGGCGACTGCCACCACGACATTGCAGCACTCGGCACCTGGAAGCTGTTCGGCTCCGGCACCACCAACACCCCCAGCGACTTCGTCGTCAACTCGACAGGTGGCGTCAAGCCGACCTGGTCCTGGCGCAGCCTGGGCAGCACGGTGTTCTACCTGGTCAGGGTGTTCGACCAGGATTGTCTGAACGAATCCGTGACCAGCGTCGAATGCATGATGGGCGAAGCCGAAACGGCTGGGACGCAAGTGGCCTACCCGTCGGCATTCCCGGACGCCAAGCCCTTGGTCGCCGGTACGTCGTATCTGATCGCCGTGCACGCGGTGAACGTGGTCGATCGGCAGCAGGTCGGCTTCTCGACGCGCGTCGACAAGCCCTGAGCGGGCGCTGCCGCTGCGCTCAGCGCAGCGGCACGCTGGCGCGCAACGCCGAGTCGCGTCGCCAAAGGGCGGGCTCGGCAAAATAGTGCGTGAGGATGAAGGCCAGCCCGATCCAGCCCGGCAGCTGTGCCAGCAGCGCCGTGGCTGCAATCGCCAGCGGCCAGATAACCACCGAGATCACCGCAGCGCGCGAGCGGGCGCCCAGACCCAGGTGGTGCAGTGGCGCCCAAAGCTTGTTGCCCGTGGGCTGCCGCCTGTTCTCCGCCACCGCCAGCGCGCCGTAGAGCACGAAGGCGGTCGCATCGTGCACCCAGCGCAGCAGGATGACGCCGAACCAGGGCTGGTCGGCGATCACCAGCCCGTAGGCCACTGCCGCGGTGATCTGGATGGCCAGCAGCGCGCGCGCGTCGCCAGCCCGTTGTTGCGCATTCCAGCCGAGCCAGCCCGCGAGCGGCGTGCTCAGGCACAAGGCTGTGCCCGCGACGAGCAGGGCGGGGTTGGCCGGCACCAGGGGCCCCACCAATTCCTCGCCGCCTACGGCCAACGCGGCCGCGCAGGCGAGCAAGGACAGCAGCGCCTTCCAGGTCATCACCGCCATACGGAGTCCGCGCTCGCCTTCCGCCAGGCGGGCCAACCGTGCCTGGCCAACCGCCAGGCCGGTCTGCTGCCCCATCACATGGAGCAGCGTCAGCACGATCATGAGGCCGAGCCGCTCCGTGTCGTCCAGCAGCAGCGTTGCCAGCACGATCACGGCGACGGCACCGGCCAGGCCGCGCCAAAGCGGACGGCTGCAGGCGCTCGCCAGGCGCGGGTCCGCGAACGCGAAAAAGCTCGCCAGCACGTGAGGCACGCCGAATACCAGCCCGAGGATCAGCGTTGGCGGCGCCGCGCCCATCAGCGAACCTGGTTCTCCGCTGGGCAGATGCAGGCACCAGAGCAGCCAAAACGTCAGCGGCAGCGTGGGCAGGTAGAGCCACAGCAAATGGCTGCTGCGCAGCCAGGAGCCGGGCGCCGTCGCTGTCTGCTGTGAAGGCAGCGCGCCAGTGTCGTCGCCCAGGCGGGCGTCAAAGGTCATCGCGACCGAGTTCGCGCTGTAGCGCCGCGAGGTTGCTGCGGGTACGGTTGACGGCGGCTTCGTCGACACCGCTGCCTTGGCGCGTTTGCTCGGCCAGCGTTTGCCGTTCGCGCTGCAATTCGCTTTCGAGGATCGCCCGGCGATCCTGGTCGCGCTGGCGCTGCTCGGTGTCACTGATGCGCATCGGGCTCACGGCCGTGCGACTGGCGACCGGAGCGGCAGCGCGTGTCGAGCCAGTGCAAGTGCTCGCCGCCCGTGCGCCGCCGATGATCATCTCGACCTTGCCTTCACGGCAGACGCTGGCGGCCCCACCGGTCAGCGTCTCGACTGCGCCGACCGGTGCGGCGACCAGCGCGATGACAATGCCGGCGGACGCGCCGAGCCAGCGGGAACAGGTTGCGAGCTGCATGGGACTCGGCTCGATCACTGGCCCATTGAATTCGTCAACTCGACCGTCGCGAGGCGGCCCATGTCGTCTTCAACGGTCACCGGGGCACCCTTGAGGCATTGACCCAGGAAGGTCACGTCGAAGCTGCCGCCACTGTCGGCCACGCGATCGGTGCTGAGCAGCACGCCGGCGGGAACGGAGTTGTTGACCGTGTAAGGCGGTTGGCCTCCGAAGATGTGGACCTTGCCGTAGTAGCCGACGGCGCAGGAGCCCGGCGGGCCCTCGACTTCAATCGAGGACGAGGACAGCTGGATCTCTTCGTCGGGGCCGGATTCGTTGCCGCCGCCGCCGCAGCCGGCCAGCAAACTGGCCATCAGGACGGCCGCCAGGGAAATCTTCTTGGACATGGGCATAGACATTTCTTGGTCAACCAGATTCAGGGTTAGGGCCGTTCGGCCCGAGATTGCATTTCGACGATGGCGTAGCTTTCGATGGGTATATGGACCGAATCGTTCGTGGGCATGTATTTGCAATAGGAGATCGACCCGTGCTCGATCGACTCGATGATGTTCGTGTCGCCCCAGGCTGCGGCCCCGGTACCGCCAGAGCCACACATGACGCTCCGCAAGACGTAGCCAACAAGCGGTACCTTCAGCTCGTATCCGTAGACCACCTTCAGCTTCAGCAGATTGGCGTCGCGAATGTTGACCTTGGAGCGCGAGCCTGCGATGGACGTGCCAGCGCCAGTAATGTCTTGCCGGCGATATTGCAGGTTGTCGTTCGGGATGTAGGTCACCCGTTTCACGTTGTCGCGCACGCCATAGTCGGCGAAGGTGTCTGATGACGGACTCAGCAGCGTGACCTGGGTTCTCCATGGCTTGGGACCAAAGGCATCGGTCAACACGCTGTTTCTGAGCGGGTTCGGATTCATGTATGCAAGAGTCATCCGCTGAACGTCGTTCGTGATCGAGCTGTCCTGATAGAACGGGATCAATCCGCGCTTCAGCGCGTCAGTGATCACCGTCATGTTTGCGTTGTTCAACGCCCCCGCCCGCGCCGCCATGAACGTCGCGTTGTTGAGCGTCGACTTCGCCATGTAGATGAAGCCCACCTGGATCAGCGTCAACACGAACAGGGCCGCGACCGGAAAGACGATCACGAATTCGACCATCGAAACGCCCCGCTGCCGCCGGAAGTTCTTGCGATTCATCACGTCGGAGATCTCCTGATCATTCGAAAGCGAAGGGCCCCGCGAACGAGCGCGTGAACCAGCATGGCACCCGCCACGAGCAACGGCGCCATCGCCATCCACTCGCAAACGGTGTTGTAGAGGGTGTGCCCTTCACGGGGACGCACCTGATCGAAAGTCGCCACGTCGCCTTGCGTACGCGTGGGCGGCACCACATGGCCCAGATGGTCGACGAGCACTGAGCCGCCCGTGTCGGTAACTCGCAGCAGCCAACGGCCGGATTCCAAGGCGCGGGCCCTCGCAACAGTCAGCATCTGGTGTCGGAAGATGGCGCTCGGTATCCACCCGTCAAGCGACATGTTCACCAGCAGGGCCGCACGTCGCGCGCGATCGGCCATCGTCAGCGCGAACCCGAGCTCGTAGCAGATCGATGCGCCCACGTCGACGCCTTGCACATACAAGGGGGCGGTCAGTTCGGCAGGCGCTGGCTGCTCGCTTTCCCCCTCCTTGTCGAGCGCGCGCCGATAGATCGGTCCGAGCCACTTCTGCAGCGGCATGTACTCGGCACCCGGGACAAGGCGCTCCTTTGCGTAGATCCCCAAGCGGTCGGGTGTCACGTGGACGGCTGCGTTCAAGCGCAGAGGCGTATCCGATTCGCGCCAGAGGTAGGGCATCCCCACCAGGACTTGAACTTGTGCTTCACGCACTCTGCTCAAGAGCTCACCCCATAGGCCGACCGCTTGCGAAGGTGGATGCTCCTGCATATAGCTCTCCGGCGTGATCACGAGGGTGCCCGCCGGGGACTGCTGGATCACTTCGAACAAGGAGGTCAGTGCACTGTCGCGCAACTGCGCACTCCACGGGCCGCGGCCCAGGATGCGAGGCTGCATGACCACAATGTCCAACGCACTCTGGTCTGCTGCCGCGGAGCTGCTCATGACGTACGGCGTGGCCTGCGCCAGTCCCGCCGCGCCCAGGAGCGTGGCGCACAAGGCAGCGACCTGGGGCCACAACGAGGAAGCCTTCGAGTCACGAAGCAACAAGAGCGCGATCACGCAAGTCAGCGCCATGGCGACCCAGGCGACCCCTTGGGCTCCAATGAGTGGAACGATCGTATCTACGCCAGGCACATCGATCAACGCGATGCCCAGGCTGCCGTAGGGATTGCCGCTCCAGCCGAGCTGCCGCAGGACGTCGGCCGTGGCGAAAGCCACGCACCAGACGAACGCCGCTTTTGCCGGCGTGGGTGAAGCACTGCGCTGCCAGGCTGCATGCAGCAGCCACCAAGTCAGTGAAAACCAAAGCACCTGCGCCAGCACCATCACCGCCAGCACCAGGCCTTGCCACATCAACGTCCACTCGTCGTTCTCGTGGACAGCCAGCACCACCCACCATGACGCGGCCAGATGCCAGCCCAGTGTGGCCAGGGCCACGGTGCCTACCGCGCGTTTAACACTGACATGGGCGCTGCTAATTATCAAAACATTAATCAACAACAGTGCCAAAAGACATGCAGGCCAGGCGCGCGACTCGCTACAGCACAGACCCACCACGGCGCCACCCGCCCATGCAGCGAGCCCCACCCAGGACGGGCGGCATCGAGGCGGTGGGGGATGGGGAGCGCGAGCCAGCATTCTTCGAGGCACCCGTGGTCGCGGCTTGTTGCTCTCGACCCAGGAGAAAGCGCGGCGAGTGTCCCTTGGCCATTCGTGCGGCTCAAGCCCTGGAACAAGGGGGGGGCGATGCTTTGTTGAAACGATTACATCCAACAACAATTTCAGTTGAACTTGGGGGTGCACGGAAACACTTGGGACTCGTATCGTCCGGATCGCGCCACGTCTCTCATCTTTCGCAGGAAGGCGCCTGCGTGGCCCCATGTTTCGTAACTAACCGAGGAACAGAAATGACTTTCAGCACGAAGATTCGTAGCCGCGGCCAAGGCATGACCGAATACATCATCATCGTGGCGCTCATCGCGATTGCCGCGATCGGTGTCTACAACTACTTCGGCCGCACCATCCGCAATCAAACCGGCGCGATGGCCGCCGGTCTGGCCGGGCAGCAGAACGAAGCCAACGCCGCTTCGAAGCAAGCCACCCAAGCCGGTAAGGCCGCCAAGAACGACGCCGCCACTCAGCGCGGCCTGTCGAAGTTTGCTGACAACGTCGGCGAACACTGAAATACGGTGAACAGGTGGCGCCCTCAGGGGCGCGTCCGTTCACGGTGAGTCGCGGGCGGCCGCTTCGGCGGCCGCCCTTGTGTTTTCTGGATCGTCCGAGTAATAGATGAGCACGCCGCCCCCCTCGAACCCGTATCCGGGGTTCGTGCGCCTGTTTCTGACTGCTGCCATGGGCGCGTTGCTCGCGGTGGCCGCACCGGCGTGGGCCGAAGGCGGCAAGGACCATCCGTTGCTTTCGCGCGTGGCGGGAACGGAATTGCTCGACCAGTCGGTCACCCAATTCGCGGTGGTCAAGCCCGATGTGGCCGGTGAGCTGGTCAAGGGGGCGCCGGCGTCGTTCGAAGGTCGCGTGACGCGAACGGACTATGGTGTGCTCGAAGGATCGTCACCCGGCGAAATCAAGATCTACCGCAGCTACGTGGCGGCGGTGAAGAAGCTGGGCGGTCGTCCGCTCAATGGCGGCGTCGACGCCCACGACCCGATGTCGCTCGTGACGGGGTCGCATGTCTTCACCCTGTCCGCGGCCGCCAAGCCGCCGGTGGCCGTGCTCGACATCAAGAACGCCAGCAACTACAGGCTCACCATCATCGAGCCTGAAGCCCTGGAAGAGGCCGTGACGGCCGGGCAGATGGCCAGCCAGATCAAGAAGACGGGCGTGGCGACGCTGCACATCAATTTCGATACCGGCAAGTCGGACCTGAAGTCCGACGGCCAGGCGGCGGTCAAGGAGATCGCCGCCATGATGAAGGCCGATGCGGCGATGAAGCTGTCCATTCAGGGGCATACCGACAACGTCGGCGCGCCGGCCGCCAACAAGCAACTTTCCGAGGCGCGTGCGAAGGCGGTCATGACCGCCGTCGTGGCCCTCGGCATCGATGCCGGCCGACTGAAGGCGGCGGGCTATGGGCAGGACAAGCCGATCGACGACAACGCCTCCGAATCAGGCCGGGCGAAGAACCGTCGGGTCGACCTCGTCAGCGTGAAGTGATTCGTTTTCGGTGCCGTTCAGACAAATCAGCAGGAAAGGGTGCTGCATGAAGAAGTCCAAGTCTCTCGCTCGGCGGCAGTCGGGGCAGGCCATCGTCTGGTTGTTGGGGACGATGGCGGCCAGCGCGGCGGTCATGCTGGGTGTGTACACCGTCGGTCAGTTGACGGTGGCCAAGCAGAAGACGGTGAACGCGGCCGATGCCGCGGCGCTGGCGGGTGCAACGGCTGAAGCCCGTGTGCTGAACCTGATCGCCTACAACAACCGTTCGATCATGGCGAACGAGGTGTTCCTGGCGCAATCGCTGAGCCTGGAGTCGTGGCTCGACTACGCCCAGCACACCGGCGACAACATCAGCATCATCACCAACTTCATTCCCTACGTTGGCCCGGCCATCGCCCGCGTGGTGAAGCAGGCGGCCACCGCGGCCGGCCAGGCGCGTAACGGGGTGAGCCAGTTCATCAACTTCCTGATCCCCGTCATGGAAGGCATCAAGAAGGGCTTCGTGGGCGCCCACAGCGCGCTGGCCTTTGCAGGCGGGCCGCTGGCAGAAGACGCGGCGAACAAGGTGGTGGCGGCCAACAAGGCGGCCTTCGGTGTCCACGGCGACGCGGGCGTGCAGATGAACAACAGCCCCCAGGTGCGTGCCTACACCTTCCTCGCCAACGCGCAGGAGTTCAAGACGTTCTCCAGGCAGTACACCGGCAACCAGCGCGGGGATGCCAAGCAGGTCCTGCTGGATTCGCGCGATCCCTTCTCGGTCGATCGCCCGGGCAACTTCCTGTTCAACATCACGATTCCCTTCGTCGCCAATGAAGACAAGCGTGGCGGAACGCGCCTGACCGGTCCGAACGGCGGCTTCGATCGCTGGGAAGCGCAGGACACGCTCGAAATCGCGACGTGGAATTGGAAGAAGGCAGATTGGGACTGGAAACACGCGTTGCCGGTTGGATGGGGCCGCGCCAACGCCGACCGCAATGGCTCGGCCGGCGATCGTTGGGGTAACCATCCGGTTGACTCTCTCGCCTACCAAGTCGGCCGCAGCCACTCTCACAGGAGCTGGACGGGCGTGCCGTCGCTGTTCGATGTGCGTGACCAGAGCGCCGGCAACCGCGCCAACCTGCATCTCGACTTTCTCGTTGCGGTGGAGCGTCCCCAGGCGAACACCATGACGAGCCAGAACCTCGGCATGGGCACGACCTACGACGCTACAGCCACCGGCTCGTCGGAGATGAACGAGACTCTCGCCGGCAACAAGATGAGCGCTTTGTCGAAGGGCGTGGTGTTCTTCGAGCGGCCGCGGCGCGGCGTCGGCAACGACGCCACGGCCTCGCCGCTGTTGCGTCCAGACAGCGCCAAGGAGTACGGCTCGCTGTACAGCCCCTACTGGCAAGCTCGCGTCACCGATCTGACCCTCGGAGAAAAGACCACTCTGATGGCGTTGGTGGGGCCGGTACAGAACGCGGCGCTGGTGAAGTTCACCCCCGGGGGGCAGCGTTGAGCGTCCGGATCCATCCTGCGTTGCGAGCGGCCTTCGCGGGCTCGCTCGGCGCAGCCGTGGTCGGCTGCAGCATGGCGGCGGCCTCTGTCGAGCCGCCACTGCGCGTAGTTCGTCAAGGGCGGCCCGATCTGCCCGGCCTGCGCAACTTCGCCCAGGTCAGCTATGAAGGCTGCCTCGCCAGCAAGGGCCAGGCGCCCAAGCCCGCCCCCGCGATGCCCGACGCCGCGCTCGCCGCACTGCTGGTCCTGGAAGAGGAAGAGCTCTTCGATGGAAACAAGTGGGCGAAGTACGAGGTGCGCCGCGCCGTCGGCGCCGACTACTCCACCCCGGACTGCAAGATCGTGGTCTTCCACGAGCGCTCGGTGACGATCGAGACCACCTGCCAGTCGTCGCTGACAGCCGTCGGCGCCAGGCTGGGGGATTTGATGGACGAGAACGGCGCACCGGTCCCGAAGCCCGAGATCCACGAAGAGAAGGCCTCGAACCCCGAATGCGACCAACCGCGTCACGAGGTCAGCCTCAAGGGCCTGCGCGCCGACGATGCCGGTCAAGGTGCCCAGTGCGTCTGGAACGCGGACCTCGTAGCCCGCGCGGCGGGCGCCAAGACAGGTGCGGACGCCGCCTTCGACATTTGCCTCTACACCAAGCGGCCGTTCGTCTACGTCAAGGGCCTGGGCCGGCCCGTGGTGCTGAAGTCGCGCAGCAATGACCGCTCGCTGACTGGCGAATACATCCCCGCGATGTTCGGCCAGCTCGCCGGCTACGGCAATGCGAACCTCGTCACGCTGTCCGACGGACAGCCCATCTCCGTCGACCGTTTCAGCCGCTCTTCGGCAGAAGCCTTCTTGCGTCAACCCGTCAAGACCCCGATCGGGAGCCAACGATGAATCGAAAGAACCTGCGGTCTGATCAACGCGGCCAGTCGATGGCCGAGTTCCTCGTCGCCATGGCCGTGCTCTTGCCGCTGTTCCTTGCAGTGGCCTATGCCGGCCGCTACAGCGATGTGCAGCAGGCGGCCGTCCAGGCCAGCCGCTATGCCGCTTTCCAGACGGCCCTGGCGCCTGGCGCACAGACCGACAACCAGATCGAGGACCAGATGCGCGCCCGCTTCTTCCTGCATGGCGGTCGCAACGGCGGCAAGATCCAGAGTTCGGACACGGCCTCAGGTCAAACTGGATCGGCCACGTCGCCGGCCTGGCGCGACCTGGCGGGCGGAAACCTGCTCAACTCGCCCAACGACGTTAGGCTGACCTGGGGCACCGCCGCACTGAGCGCCGGCCCCGGCGGCCAAGCGATGGACCTGGTGGTCCGCAGTGCCGGCAAGCGCTACGAGCCTGGGCGCGTGGCGCAAGTGGAAGTCACCATGGCGAACAAGCTGGACCTCAGCAGCAATTCGCCGTCGCCGCTAAAGATTGCTGCTGCAACCGCGGCCGTGGGCAACAGCCTGAACAGCGGCGGCTCTCGCTCCACGCGTGACGCTGCGGCCACGATCGTCCCGTTGTCGAAGATCCCGTCGGGCCTCAACACGGCGCTCGACTGGGTGTTCTTCCTGTTCGAGCCGTATGGGCCTGAGCTGGGCTGCATCAAGCCCGATGTCGTGCCGACGCGTCGCCTCGACGGTACCCAGAACGCCGGCGGCTGCCTGTGATTCCTCGGTCCGCCATCGTTGCTTGGGCGTGCGCGCTGGCCGGCGTGCCGGCTGCGTTCGCCGGCGCGACATGGCCGGACCCGCAGGACCCGCCGCGGTCGAAGGTCGAGTGGGTGTCCAAGGACATCCGCGTCAACGGCTTGCCGACGCGCATCCAGCATTTCGAGTCCGAGTTGTCGGTCGACGAAGTGCTGGGCTTCTATCGCAAGCGCTGGACAAAGGCGGGGGTCCCAGAGCCCCGCGAGGTGTCGGCGGCGGGCTGGCAGACGATCGCCACGCTGCAGGACCGCTATCAACTACTCGTGCAAGTGCGCGGTCGTTCGCCCCAAGGCAGCGAGGGCATGTTGAGCGTGGCGGACCTGGCGGACATGAAGTCGGACTACCTGCCGAAGGAATGGCCCACGTGGAGCAACATGCGCGTGCTGCAGGTCACCGAATCGTTCGACGGTCCGAAACGCAGCCACGTCATCTCGATGGTCAGCGACGATGGCTATGACCTGAACGTGCGCCGCGTCCGCGAGGAATGGCTGCGCCGCGGCTATGTGCTCGCCCACGAGCAGAACAACCCGGCCAAGGCCGGCCAGCGCGGCTGGGTCGGAATCTTCGACAAGGCATCCCAGAGCGTCGATGTGACCGTCACCTACTCCGATGACGACCGTCGTACCTACATCACGACCAACTACGTGACCGCCACGAGCACCGGGGTCAATCGATGAAATCACGCTGCCGACAACGAGGCCAGGGCATGGTCGAGTACGCCGCGATCGCGCTGGTGCTCGTCGCCGCGCTGTTCACGCCAGCAGACATCTTTCACGGCCAAACCGGCGCGGCATTCATGGCCGACATGATCAAAGCCTTTTTCCGAAATCTCACGCATTACATCTCTCTGCCCTGAAGTGCCATGGCCATCTCGATACCCAAAATCAACACCAACTGGCTTCTGTTGCTTGTCGCAATCGGGCTGGGCATCGGTGCTGTTTACATGAGCAACTCGCTCATCAAGCGCAAGCTCGCCGACATCGAAGAAGCGGCTGCGATGAAGAACGAGACGGTTGACGTTGTCGTTGCGAAGCAGGATCTGGCGCAAGGGCAGCCGCTGACGGCCGACATGGTCGCGGTGCGCAGCATTCCCAAGCAGTTCGCCCATGAAGGTGGGGTCAGGCCGGACCAGTTCGATGCGGTGGAAGGCCAACGCCTGGCCGTGCCGATCAAGCGCGGCGAAGCGATCCTGACAATCCAGACCGAAGGCGCTGGCGTCAACCTGTTCTCCAACGGCGTCAAAAAGGGCCTGCGCGCGCTGACTTTCGAAGTCGACATGGTGAATTCGATTTCCGGCATGTTGCGCCCGGGCGATCGCATCGACCTGATCTACACCTCGAAAGCCGTGGGTGACGGCCCCGAGGTCACGATGCCGCTGCTGTCGAACGTGCCGATCATGGCGACGGACCAGACCTTGACCAAGCGCGATGACGGCAGCGGCCGCGAGCGCTCGTTCACCACCGTCACGCTGGAAGTGACCCCAGTCGACGCGAACCGCATCATCGTGGCCAAGTCGGCGGGTACGCTGACGGCAGTCTTGCGCAATCCCGACGACGACGCGGTCAACAGCACGCGCACCTTGTCGGCGGAGATGCTCGTGGCCGGAACGGCCAAGGCCATGCCTGTCGTCGAGTACATCGTCGGCGGCAGCTCGGGCGGGCGTGCCGACGTGCAGCTCGTGCCGGCGCTCAAGGCCCTCAGTTCTCAGCAGGGCGGCGGCTCTGCTCGCTTGTCTCAATAAGGCCGCGCGTCGCGACGGCGCCATATTCGAGGGAGTTCATCTTGTTCTTGCAGGGACAGCGGCCAGTCGCCGCTTGCATTGCCGTTTTTGCGCTGTCTGCGCATGCTCAACAAATCGTCGCGCCGGCGGCACCGGCTTCGGCGCCAGCCGCTGCGGCCGCTGCACCGAAGACCCCGGTCAATCGGAGCACCGTGATCGAGACCAGTTCGCTGGAGAACCGGGTGTCCGTCGGCAAGCCGAAGCCTACGCCGGGCGTGATCGAGACTGGCCCTCAGCGGATTCTGACGGTCGGTGAGATCTCCACCATCGGTCTGCCCGCGATCTCGCGCGTCGCTATCGGAAACGGTGGCTTGATCAAGGCGACCGTCGTCGACGACGGCCAGCTCGTCCTGATGGCCGAGGCGCCTGGTGAAACCACGCTGCACGTCTGGCTGAAGAATGGCCGACAGATCACTTACGCTGTGGAAGTGCGTCCGGTCCGCTATGAAAAGCTGCAGAGCGACATCACCGCGATGCTCAAGGACATCCCCGGCATCACGGTGCGAACCGTCGGTGAGCGCATCGTGCTGGAAGGCCGCTACCCGGATGCGGAGGCCGCGGCGAAGGTCAAGATGCTGTCGGACAATTTCCAGCAGATCCTGAATCTCATTCCAACCAAACCTGCCGATGCCGATCCGCTCCAGCTCGAGCGCATGGTGCAGCTCGACCTGCGCGTGATCGAGGTCAAGAAGCGCGCGCTCAACCAGCTGGGCATCAAGTGGGCGGAGAGCGCCAACGGGCCGACCTTTGCGACCAACATGCTGGGTTACGCCAACACGCCCTGGCGCCCGGAAAACACCCTGGGCTTCCCGGCGGTGAGCACGCTGCACCGCACGGCCAGCTACTTCGGCATTGCCACGCAGATCACTTCCGCGTTGAACTTCCTCGAGGAGAACGGCGATGCATGGACGCTGGCCGAACCTCGGTTGAGCTGCCGCAGCGGGGGGGAGTCGAAGTTCGTCGCCGGCGGCGAGATCCCGATCCCCGTGGCCCAGGGTAACGGCGCGGTCAGCGTCGTCTACAAGCAGTACGGCGTGGTCATCGAATTCAAGCCGGTGGCTGACGGCGGCGGCAACGTCGATTCGGCCATCCTGGTGGAAGTCAGCGAACCCGATCCGCGCAACTCCAACCAGGGCTTCATTGCGTTTACGACCAACCGCGCTGAGACCCAGGTCGCCATCAAAGAGGGTGAGCCCCTGGTCATTGCCGGACTGTTCCGCGACAAGATCGACAAGTCCCACTCCGCCATTCCGGGCCTGGGTCGCCTCCCGATCTTCTCCTACCTGTTCGGCTCGCATGAGACGCGGACGGAACAGACCGAGCTGATCATCCTGGTGACGCCCCGCGTCGTGACGCCCGAAAGCGCCATGAACAAGACGGGTGTCGATCGAAGTCAAGCGCTGGCGAAGGACATCCGCGACCAGACGACCGAGCGCCTCAAGCGCGACGTCGACCCGAAGCTGCCGAGCCTCGCACCGTCGACGAATTCAACGCCGCAATAAGCCATGCTCACGATTCATCTCAACGATCAGGTCACGGGGACTCGGCAGCTCAAGCTGGCGACCAATCGTGCAGTGATCGGCAAGGACCAAAACTGCGAAGTGACGCTGGCGGGCTGGCGCGTCAGCCGGCGGCACGCTGAAGTGTTCGTGTCGAACGATCGCGTCTTCGTGCGCGACCTGGAGTCGACCTTCGGCACGCTGGTCAACGAGCAGAAGCTTGACCACGCACGGCCGCTCGAGGCGGACGACGAGATTCGCATCGGCCAGCACGCGCTGAAGGTAACGTGGCGCCGCCCCGGCGAAGCCGGAGCGGCTTCCGCTGGTGCCGCGCCGGCATCGGCTGCTGCCGGCGGTAGCAAGTCCTCGGGGCAGCCCTCTGCGGCAGCCGCGCAGGCCGCCGCCGTGATCAGTGCCGCCAAGCGCGACGCCGAGGTGCGTGCTCGCGCGGCAGCGCCCGCCAAGCCGGTCGAACCCGAGCCGGCGCCCGTCGAGCCGGCCGCTGACGACACCTTCCGCTATCGCCGCGTCCTGCATGAGAAGCTGCTGGAATCGTTCGACATGCGCCGCACCGATGCTCACCGCATGGGTGACGACGAATTGCGCGAGCTCACCGAAAGCCTGATCCGGGACCTGCTCTCGCGCATGGACGGCGAATTGCCCGCGCACATCGACCGCAAGCGGCTGCTCGACGAGGTTCGTGACGAGGCCATTGGCCTGGGTCCGCTGGAGCCGATGCTCGCCGATCCGAGCATCACGGAAATCATGGTCAACCGGGCCGACGAAGTCTTCGTCGAGCGCGGGGGGCAGTTGCAGCGCTGGCCGGTGGCCTTCACCAGCGACCGCGCCGTCCAGGGCATCATCGAACGCATCGTGGCGCCCATCGGCCGCCGCATCGATGAAAGTTCACCGCTGGTCGATGCACGCCTCAAGGATGGCTCGCGGGTCAACGCCGTGATCCCGCCGCTGGCGCTCAAGGGCCCGTCGATCACGATCCGGAAGTTCTCCAAGCGCAAGCTCAATTCGGACGACCTGCTGAAGTTCGGCTCGGCCAGCCCCGCGATGATCGAGTTCCTGCGAGTCTGCGTCGAGCAGCGTAAGAACATGCTGATCTCCGGCGGCACCGGTTCGGGCAAGACAACGCTGCTGAACATCATGTCCAACTTCATCCCCGATGGCGAGCGCATCGTCACCATCGAGGATGCGGCGGAACTCCAGCTGCACCACTCGAACATCGTCACGCTCGAAGCTCGCCCCGCGAACATCGAAGGCAAAGGTCAGATCTCGATCCGCGACCTGGTGAAAAACTCGCTGCGGATGCGTCCGGATCGCGTCGTCGTCGGCGAGTGCCGGGGCGGCGAAGCCCTCGACATGCTGCAGGCGATGAACACCGGCCACGACGGTTCATTGACTACCGCCCACGCCAACAGCCCGCGCGACATGCTGGCGCGTCTGGAGGTGATGGTGCTGATGGCCGGCATGGACCTACCCGTTACCGCGATTCGCGAGCAAGTCGCGTCCGCGATCGACATCATCGTGCAGCAGACCCGCTTCGCCTGCGGTACCCGCAAGGTCACCAGCATCGTCGAAGTGACCGGTGTGGAGAGCGGCAAGATCCAGCTGCAGGAAGTCTTCGCCTTCGTCCAGACCGGCCTCAACGAGCAGCGCAAGACCCAGGGTTACTTCACAGGCCGGGGCTTCGTGCCGGAGTTCTACGAAGAACTGCGGCGAATCGGCATTCCGCTGGACCTGGACATCTTCCGCAAGCACGGCGACACCGGCGACGCCGACCGCGAGTAATGGCCTGAAGGAAGTACCCGTGAATACCGACATCATCCTGATCGCGCTGATGGTATTCGGCGCGGTGCTGGCGCTGGCCTGGAACGTGCGCGTCGCCTTCGAAGGCTGGCGCGACCGCTTCACGGAAAACGCCAAGGTGTCGTTGGAAGACATGTTCCTCTTCATCGACCCCCGTGCGCTGTTCCGCATCAACCTGGCGATGTTCCTGCTGCTGCCGATCATCGTGCTGCTGGTCACTGGCACGCCCATCCTGGCGATCCTGGCGGCCATCCTTGGCGCCATCTTCCCGCGTGTCGCGTGGGTCGTGATGCGCAACCGGCGCGCGGCCAAGCTGGTGCTGCAGCTCCCCGACGGGCTGACCATGATGGCGGGCTCGCTGCGCGCCGGGGCGAGCCTGCAAGGTGCACTGGACCTGGTGGTCAAGGAAAACCCGGCACCGCTCTCGCAGGAATTCTCGCTGCTGCTGCGAGAGCAGCGCCTGGGCCTGGCCCTGGAGGATTCGCTGCGGGGCATGGGCGCACGGCTGAACATCGAGGACATCGACCTCTTCGTCTCGGCGCTGACGATCGCCAAGGAAGTCGGCGGCAACCTCTCGGAGATCCTCGACCGCCTGTCGTCGACGCTGCGCGCCAAGGCCGTCATGGAAGGCAAGATCAAGGCACTCACGTCCCAGGGCAAGCTGCAGGGATTGATCGTCGGACTGCTGCCGATCTTCCTGGCGGGCATCCTCTACGTGATGGACCCCGAAGCCATGCAGCCCATGTTCAGCACCTACTACGGCTGGGGTGTGATGGCGGCGATCTTCGTGCTCCTCATGATGGGCGCCTACTTCATCAAGAAAATTGTGACGATCGACGTATGAATGCGACCTTCATCGCCGTACTGGTCGGACTGTCGCTGGTGCTGGCCATCTTCGCGTGCTATCGCCTCGTCGTCGAACTGGGCGGCGCAGACGACACTTACCGCGACCGCCCGCCAGCGGGCTTTCGCCTCGCCTGGCCGCTGGTCAACATCCTGGCCAACACCTTCGCGTTCGCGCTGAGCGAGCCGCGCAAGCAGGCCTATCTGGCCAAGCTGCGGCGTGCAGGCCAGGAATACGCGCTGACTCCGCTGCAGTTCTTCGGCGGCAAGCTGGTCAGCGCCGTGGCTGGTGCCTGCATGGCAGTGGCCCTGGCCAGCGACGACAACTTCTTCCTGGCCTTGTGCATGGGTGGGGGCCTGGGGTTCATCTATCCGAATATCTGGCTGAGCGACCACACCAAGAAGCGCAACCTGGCCATCCTGAAGGCCTTGCCCTTCTTCCTGGACATCGTCACCTTGTCGATCGAATCGGGCCTGAACCTGACCGGCGGCCTGCAGAAGTCCGTCGACAAGTGCAAGCCGGGTCCGCTGATGGTCGAGATCAACCGGGTCCTGCGCGAAGTACGCGCCGGCAAGCCGCGGGTCGACGCCCTGCGCGACATGGCCGATCGCCTTGACTACCCCCCGATGTCCAGCCTGGTCAGTGCACTGGTACAGGGCGAACTGATGGGCTCGAGTCTGGCGCCCATCCTGCGCGCGCAGAGCGACCAGCGCCGCACCGAACGATTCCAGCGCGCAGAGAAGCTGGCCATGGAGGCACCGGTGAAGATGCTCGGCCCGCTGATCATGTTCATCTTCCCGTGCACCTTCATTGTCCTGGGCTTCCCCATCGCGATGAAGTTCCTGAACTCGGGCATGTAAGCACAACGGTCGTGGAAGCATTGCACCTTCACATCGACGGCCGGCGCACGGCCTTGCGCATACGCCAGGCGATTCGCTGGTGGTCGCGGGCCGTTGGCCTGCTGGCCACGCCGAAACTTGACGACCCCTGCGGAATCTGGATCGCGCCATGCAACTCCGTGCACACGATCGGTATGCGCTATCCGATCGATGTGGTGTTCGTGAATGCGGACGGGTCGGTCGCCAAGGTGGTCGAGCGGCTGCGGCCCTGGCGCGCCGCAGGGTGCCGCGGTGCCCGTTCAACGCTCGAGTTGCGGGCCGGACTGGCGCGTGAGCTCAAGCTGGCCGCAGGCATGGCGGTGGCGCTGGCCGACTGAGCGGCGGCATGTCGATGATGAAGCAAAGGGGCGCCTGAGAGGCTCCGCTACCAGGGTGTTGCGATGACGACGAACTCTTCGGCCGGCGAGATGTCGCTGCCATTGTCCGGTGCCTCGGCGAAAGCGGGAAGCTGGCTGGTGCGCATCCTCTTCGTCGGATGCATCTTCCTGTCGGCCTTCCTGCTTTTCCTAGTCCAGCCGATCATCGCCAAGCAGATCATGCCGTGGTTCGGCGGCAGCTCGGCGGTGTGGACCACGGCGCTGATGTTCTTCCAACTCGTGCTGCTGGCCGGCTATGTCTACACGGACCTGGCCACGCGCTGGCTGCGGCCGGGTGTGCATGCCGCAGTCCATGTTGGCTTGCTGGTGCTGGCCCTGGCGACGCTGCCGATCGTGCCCGCCGAGACCTTCCGCCCCGACGCGCAGAAATCGCCGATCGGCCAGGTGCTGCTGCTGTTGCTGATGACGGTGGGCTTGCCGTATTTCTGCCTGTCGACGACCAGCCCTCTGCTGCAGGCCTGGTACACGCGCCTGTTCCCGGGTCGACAGGTCTATCGGCTGTTCGCGCTGTCCAACGCGGCTTCGCTGGCGGCGCTGCTGGCCTATCCTTTCCTGATCGAACCGGTCGCAGGCATCGTCACGCAGGCACAGGTCTGGGGCGGGGCATTCGTCCTGTTCGCTGTGCTGTGCACGGGCTGTGCGTGGGCTTCGCGGCGTGCCGGCGAGTTGGCGCCCATGGCCCCCTACGAGGCGCCCGCAGCTGGTGAGCCGGGGCATGCGCCAGCACGGTCCGACTACGCGGTGTGGCTGGGCCTGTCGGCCATGGGCTCGGCGATGTTGCTGGCCATCACCCACCACCTGACTCAGCACATCGCCCCGATCCCGCTGCTGTGGCTGCTGCCGTTGTCGCTGTACCTGCTGACCTTCGTGCTGTGCTTCGAGGGCCGCAGCTGGTATCGCCGCTCGCTGGTCACGGCACCCCTCATCCTGCTCCTCGCCGGCATGGCGTGGGGCATCAACGTGCCGGCCAATGAAGTCCGCGTTCGCATGGCCGTGCCGCTGTATGCGGTCGGCTGCTTCGTCTGTTGCATGTTCTTTCACGGCGAGCTCAGCGAGCGCAAGCCGGCACCGCGCTACCTGACGCGCTTCTATCTCTGCCTAAGCCTGGGCGGCGCGATCGGCGGCCTGTTGGTCAGCGCAGGCGCGCCTACGCTGTTCGACAACTACTACGAACTGCCGCTCGCCCTGCTGGCCACCTCGGTGGTGATGCTGTGGATCCTGCGGCGATACCTCACCGCAAACATGGCGGCGTGGCCGGTGGCGGCGCTGGCCTTGGCGAGTTGCGCGCTGACCGGGCTCATGGGCTGGGTTTTCTACAACCAGCACTCGCTGGGCAACGTGTCGATGCAGCGCAACTTCTACGCAGCTTCGCGCGTCGTCGAATTCGGTGATGGCAATGGCGGCAGCCAGCGCGTGCTCTACAACGGCGGCATCGTGCACGGCAACCAGATGCTGGCGCCCGCCGTCTCGCGCACGCCGACGACCTACTACGGTCGCCACAGCGGCGTGGCCGATGCCATGACCTTCACGGCGTCCACCAAGCCCGGTGGCCGCCGGGTCGGTGTGATCGGGTTGGGCGCGGGCACGATGGCGGCGTGGGGACAGGCCGGCGACGACTTCCGCTTCTACGAGATCAACCCGCACAGCCACCAGATTGCCGAGCGCGACTTCAAGTACTTGAGCGAGTCGCCGGCCAGGCGTCAGGTGGTGATCGGCGACGCGCGCCTGATGATGGCCGAGGAGCTGGCCGGTGGTCGTGCGAACGGGTTCGATGTCCTGGTGGTGGATGCCTTCTCTGGCGATTCGATCCCGGTCCACCTGCTGACCCGCGAGGCACTGGCTGTCTACAAGAAGCACCTGGCGCCAGGCGGCATCATCGCCTTCCATGTCTCCAACCTGTTCCTCGACCTGGCGCCCGTCGTCGGCCTGCTGGCTGAAGACGCGGGGCTGAAAGCCGTGCGCATCCGCAGCCGTGATGAAGATCCCGAGGAGTATTCATCAGCCTGGGTCCTCGTGACCGACAACCAGGCCTTCCTCGACCATCCGGCCACGCTGGAGCACGGCAGCCCGATCAAGCCACGTGCCGGCGCCACCTTGTGGACCGACGACCGCAACAACCTCTACGAGGTCGTGCGCTGAGGGCGAGCGCCGGCGGCTAGGCGCGCTGGAATCACCCCTCCAACCTCTGCTGAAACACCAGCCCCGCATGCTCACGCAGGGCATGGAACCTGATCTTCGGCCAGTTGCCTTCGATGGCGCGTAGCTCCGCAGCGTACTCGAGCAGCAGCGTCGGCGCGTTGACCGCGTCGTAGGCGATGCGGTGGCTGTTGCCGTCGATGAAGCGCTTGAGCTCCTGGTCGCCGCCATCGGCGGGGTCGCAGGTCACCCAACGGGCGACGTTGTAGCGGGCCGGGGTCACGCGGGCCTTGACGCCGTATTCGTGTTCCAGCCGGTGGGCCACGACTTCGAACTGGAGTTGGCCCACGGCGCCCAGTAGCAGCACGGTGCCGAGGATGGGGCGGAAGACCTGGATGGCACCTTCTTCGCCAAGCTGGGTCAGGCCGGCGCGCAGTTGCTTGGTCTTCAACGGGTCGGCCACTTCGACCGAGCGGAACAGCTCGGGCGCAAAGAAGGGCAGGCCGGTGAACTGCAGCGCTTCGCCCTCCGTCAACGTGTCGCCCAGTTGCAGCACGCCGTGGTTGGGGATCCCGATGATGTCGCCCGCATAGGCCTCGTCCAGCAGCTCACGCTTCTGGCTCATGAAGGTCACCACGGTGTTGGGTCGCAGCTCCTTGCCTGAGCGCACCACCTTCATGCGCATGCCGCGCTCGAACTTGCCCGAAGCCACCCGAACGAAGGCGATGCGGTCGCGGTGGGCCGGGTCCATGTTGGCCTGGATCTTGAAGACCACGCCACTGAACTTCGCCTCGTCCGGCTCGACCGTGCGCTGGATCGCGGTACGGGTGCTGGGCGAGGGCGCCAGGTTCACCAGCGCATCCAGCACTTCTTGCACACCGAAATTGTTGACGGCCGAGCCGAAGAACATCGGCGTCTGCCTGCCGGCAAGGAACTCGGCCTCGTCGAAGGCGGGGGCCGCATCGCGCACCAGTTCGATCTCCCCGGCCGCCTGCTCGTAGGCCGCACCGAAGCGTTCGTTGAGCGCGGGGTTGGTGATGCCGTCGACGATTTCCTCGGTACCGGCGATGCGGTCCTCGCCCGGTGTGAACACGCGCATCTGGTCCTTGCGCAGGTCCAGCACGCCGCCGAAGAACTTGCCCATGCCCACCGGCCAGGTGAAGGGCACGACGGTCATGCCCAGCTCGCGCTCAATCTCGTCCATCAGCGCCAGTGGCTCCTGCACCTCGCGGTCCATCTTGTTGACGAACGTCAGGATGGGCGTGTTGCGCGCGCGGCAGACCTGCAGCAGCCGCCGCGTCTGCGGCTCGACGCCGTTGGCCGCGTCGATCACCATCAGCGCCGCATCCACGGCGGTCAGCACGCGGTAGGTGTCTTCCGAGAAGTCCTGGTGGCCCGGCGTGTCGAGCAGGTTGATGGTGCAGTCGCGGTACTCCATCTGCATCACCGACGACGCCACCGAGATGCCGCGCTGTTTTTCGATCTCCATCCAGTCCGAGGTCGCATGCCGGCTGGCCTTGCGCGCCTTCACCGACCCGGCGATCTGGATCGCGCCCGAGAACAGCAGCAGCTTTTCCGTCAGCGTGGTCTTGCCCGCGTCAGGGTGGGAAATGATGGCGAAGGTGCGCCGGCGGCGCACGTGGGGCGTGAGGTCGGAAGCCATGGTCTGGTGAGCGAACGCCGCGCGCCGGTTCTGGCGGATGCCGCGGGCAGCGGCATGGCCGCGGGTTCGGTATGAGCGTGCAGAGGCGGGATTATCGGCGCTGGCGCGAACGCAGCATCGAACGCCCGCCGACGCCCCAAACCAACTCATCCCACACTCCGCGAAAGGCAGTCGCCCGGGGGGGCGTCCACGGCCGCGGGGCAGAGACAATCGCAGGCTGATACGACGCGACACCATCCGGGAGGACCTGTGCCGAGACCTTGGACTGCGCCGGCTGCGCTGATGGTCGCAGTGGCGGCTCTGTTGATGCATCAGCCTGCAGCGGCGGCGCCTGCGGCGGGGCCGATTTCTTCGATCGACGATCTCAAGCGTGCCTTCGCCTCGGTGCTCGCTGGCGAATTCCCTGCGGCGCATTGCGGCGAGTTGGGCAACCCGCAGGGCGATTTGTCATGGCCCGGCGCTTTGCGGATCAGTGCCACGGGGAAGATCCTCGCTCCGCGCGACCTCGTTCGAATGGACATGTTCGATTCGCGTGGCTCGATGGTGCTGGGCCGCCGCTATCCGCCTTACCCGCCGAAGATGACGAACGCGCTGTTCTTCTACGAGTTGCGGGTAGGTGACGAGCTGTTCCGCATCGAGCCGGATAAGACGGTCGACAGCGTGTTTCTGGAGACCGGAAATGGGGGTGGCACGGGCAATGCGAACACCGGGGTGGAGTGTCCTGACGTGAACATGAGCACGGCGCGTATCGCGGCAACGGGCTACGACATGAACGAGTTGTTGCTACCGGTCTTCGATACCCGGGGTGCGACGGTGACCGGCCAATGCCGCGCCATGGGCGGACGCGTGAAGCCCAGGCCTGCCGACCGAACAGCGACCCTGAAGGTGGGTGCGCAAGGCATCTGGATCGACGGGAAATTGCTGCCGTTTGGCGACAGCGGGCGACGCATCGTCGAGCACAGCCTGGGGAGCCGGTTCGCCGATGGCTCGCTCAATGGCGGCTACAGCTGGGCCGATGGCAGCGCGGTGCACATGGAGCGGATGGGCCTCGCCTCTTCCAACGCACCCTTTGCGACCTTCGCGTTCCACCTGCCCGACATGCCCGAAGGCGTGCTCTACACCTGTCGTCCGGGCGGATTCTTCTCCGGCAGCCAGCGATAGGGGAACGGGCGCACGATGCCGCGCCGCTGACCAGGCGGGCCGTGGCGCCCGGTCGAGCGATGAGCGCCTGGGCCCCATGAAGAGCCCCAGACCGCCCGCTATCCTCATCCCCTCTCTGGGGGGCCGACGGGCGGGCCCGTCGAGGTCTTGGGAGCCGCTCTCAGCCCTTGCCGTTGCCCTTGGTAGGCACCGGCGGCGGCAGGTCTTTGGCCTGCAGCGCGCGCAGCTGAGCCACCAGCTGGTTGTGGGCGTCCAGGAAGGCGGCGGCGATGACCTTGCCTTCGTTGCTGTTGCTCCAGCCGGCGCCGGCGGCGCCCCCGAGCTTGCCGAGCACCATGCCGCCCATGCCCAGGTCGGTGACGCGCACCGAGCCGGTCGAGGCCGCGATCTGTTCGGTGGTCTCGTTGTCGGTCAGCAGCAACGCCACCTGGGCGTCCTTCAGCTTGACCTGCTCGGCCACGCCGACGAATTTGTTCAGCACCGGGATCATGCCCATGATTCCGCCGATCTCGCGGCCGGCGTCTTTCTCCGAGAAGGTGAGGCTGGGTGTCAGCGTGTACTGGGCTTCATAGCCCTTGCCCTTCTCGACGGTGCTGCCCTGCTTGCGCAGCACGCCGGCTTCTTTCAGCTCTTGCTCGCGGATGGTGTTGCGCAGGCCCGCTGCGCGGTCCACCACCCGGAAGCAGCCGCTTTGCTGCGCCAGCAGCCGCACCAAGGGCAGCGGCGTGGGGGGCAGGTGGTAGCTGCTCGAATACATGTAGCCGTCGGGGTTCTCGACGAGCGCCACCGTGGCCACCGGGGCGTCGCAACGCTCCAGCTCGCGCGCCGCGTTGTGCGCGCCGGCTGGGCCGGCCGAGCCGGTGATGATGGCGCCGCCTTCGCCCAGGTCGGTCTTGCTCTTGCCGCAGCCGCCCAAGGCCAGCGCGGCGCCCAGCAGCGTGACGAACAGCGCGCCGCGCCGTGGATGCATGGTGATGTTGGATGTGTTCATATCCCTCCTGCTGAAGGTGCCGGGCGCGAGAAAGGCTGCGATGATGCCAGTACCGTGCCCGAACTCCCTGACGTTTCTGTCTATGCCGAGAGCCTGGCTGCGAAGCTAGGGGGAGCGGTGTTGCGGCGCATCCGCATCGTCAATCCCTTCTTGCTGCGCACGGCGGTGCCGCCGATCAACGCGGCAGAGGGTCGATCGGTGCACGGCATCGAGCGCTTGGGCAAGCGCATCGTCATCGAGCTCGCGGGTGACGTGCCCGGTGATTCGGCGCAGAACTGGTTTCTGGTGTTGCATTTGATGATCGCCGGTCGGCTGCGCTGGCTGGCACCCGGCGCCAAGCCCCCGGCTCGGGGCACGCAGGCGGTGTTGGAGTTCGACACCGGCGCGGTCGCCTTCACCGAGGCGGGCACCCAGCGGCGTGCTTCACTGCACCTGGTCGCCGGCCGGCAAGCCCTGGCCGCGATGGACCCGGGCGGGCTGGAGGTGATGGCCGCCACCCGGGCCGAATTCGAGCAACGCCTCCTGGCCGAGCGCCACACCCTCAAGCGCGCGCTGACCATGCCGCAGCTGTTCAGCGGCATCGGCAACGCCTATTCGGACGAGATCCTCCACCGCGCCAAGCTCTCGCCCGTCACACTGACGACGGCGCTCAACGCCGACGAGCGCGCGGCGCTGTGGTCGGCCACCCGCGAGGTGCTGGCCGAGTGGACGGTGCGCCTGCGGGAAGAGGCCCAACGGCAGGGCGGCTGGCCCAAGGAGGTCACCGCCTTCCACCCTCAGATGGCCGTGCATGGCCGCTTCGGGCAACCGTGTCCCGTGTGCGCCGCACCAGTGCAGCGCATCGTCTACGCCGACAACGAAACCAACTACTGCGCGCGGTGCCAGACGGGCGGCCGACTGCTGGCTGACCGGGCCCTGTCGCGCCTGCTGAAGGCCAGCTGGCCCAAGACGCTGGACGAGTGACACCGCGGGACGGCCGCCCATCGGCCTACCCTGACGGCGTCACGGTTGTTTACGAGCCCGACATGCAGGATCAACGCAGCGCGGCGACGATCCACCCACCATGAACCAAGCCCTGCCCCCATCTGCCGATCGCGGCGAGGCCAGTGCCGCGCTGGTGCCGCTTTACGTGTCTGGCGTTTTTCGCGAGGCCCCGCTGGCCTTTCGCGCTCAACTCGTCGAATGCCTGATGCGGCCGATGGGCGCGCTCGGGCTGGTGGCGGTGGCCAACGGCGTGTTCGCCGCCGTGCGGCACCGACATGGTTGGGATCGTCTGCAGGTCACCATCGAAGACACGGCGCGCATCACGGCGGATCAGGTGCTGGAATTGTCGGCCTACCTGCAACAAGCGGCACCTGAGGTGTTCCGGCAGGTGGCCGATCTGGTCGGGCGCCAGCCGGTCGTGGCCAGCGGCCTGAGCGCGGTGCTGCTGCTGCAGGTGCTGCGCGGCTGGAAGCGTGGCTAGTCACACGACGGCAAGGATCGCGCTCACCCAGACGCCCCGATCCATCGGTTTTCTTCAGGTTCGCCTGGCCTCCCACACGGCACGGGCCTTTCGGCCGGGCCAACCGGGCAATGCGGCAACCATCAGCGCCACTGATGGTTGCTGCCGCGAATGCAATACGCCAGATCGGCGGCGCTGCCTAGCATCGGTTCAGTGGTGGCGGCATGTGGCCGCGATCGAGGAGTCCACCGATGCATTCGTTCCCGACATCTCTGCAATGGCCTTCGGCGGTGGTCCTGGCGGCCGGCGTCCTGGCTGGCTCGCCGGCCGCGCTGCGCGCCGAGGTTGCGGCCACCCTCGACAAGGTGCGCGACAGCGGCACCTTCGTCGTGGCCTACCGTGAATCGTCGATCCCATTTTCCTACCTGGGCGCCGAGGCCCGACCCACCGGCTTCGGTTGGGAGATCTGCGGTCGCATCGCCGACCAGGTGAAGAAAGCCACCGGCCGCGCCGACCTGCAGGTGCAAGCGCAGGCCGTCACCTCGCAGAACCGCATCCCCTTGCTGCAAAACGGCACGGTCGACATCGAATGCGGCTCGACCACCAACAACAGCGAGCGCGGCAAGCAGGTGGCCTTTGCTATCAATTATTTCTACACCGGCACCCGCTTGCTGGTGAAGGCGGGATCGCCGGTGCGCTCGCTCGCCGATCTCTCCGGCAAGAAGGTGGCGAGCACCACCGGCACCACCAACTTCCAGGTCTTGCGGCGGGTGAACGCCGAGCGTCGTCTCGGTTTCGAGCTGATGGCTGCCAAAGACCATGCCGAGTCGGCCCTGCTGGTACAGCAGGGCCGGGCCGATGCTTTCGGCATGGACGACATCCTGCTCTATGGCCTGCGCGCCAGTGCCGCCAACCCGGCCGAGCTGGCGGTGGTGGGCGAGCCGCTGCAGGTCGAGCCCTACGCCATCATGCTGCGCCGGGACGACCCCGCATTCAAGAAGCTGGTCGACGACACGCTGATCGCCCTCATCCGCAGCGGCGAGTTCGAGGCGCTGTACAAGAAGTGGTTCATGTCCCCCATCCCTCCCAAGGGCATCAACCTCCATGCGCCGATGAGCCAGGAATTGCGCGACAACCTCGTCGCGTTGTCCGACAAGCCCGCCAGCTGATGGCACCGGTGACCTTGTTGGCCAGCCCACCACCGACTCCCGGGGCGGTCGGCGTGGTCGGCGTGCTGGGCGGCATGGGCCCGTGGGCGACGGTCGACTTTCTGCACAAGATGCTGCAGGCCACGCCCGCGGGTCGAGACCAGCACCATGTGCCGGTGGTGGTCAGCTCGATCCCCCAGGTGCCCGACCGCACCGACGCCTTCCGCGGCACCGGCCCGTCGCCGCTGGTGGCGATGATCGACAGCGGCCGGCGGCTCGTCAGCGCCGGTGCGGGCCTGGTGGTCATGCCGTGCAACACCGCCCACCTGTGGTTCGACGAGCTGCAGCAGGCGCTCGGCGTGCCGATGCTGCACCTGGTGGACGCGGCGCTCGAGGAAGCGGCGGCCCTGGCGGGGCCCGGGGGACGAGTGGGCTTGTTGGCCACCGATGCCACCTTGGCCGCGGGCCTCTACGTGAACCGGCGGCCGCCGTCACCACTGACGTGGTTGCAACCCACGGCCGGCGAGATGCTCGATTGGGTGATGCCGGGCATCGCAGCGGTCAAGGCGGCTGACCTGGTGCTCGGTCGGGACAGGCTGCTGGCCGCGGCTCGGGCGCTGCAACAGCGGGGCGCCCAGGCCCTGGTACTGGGCTGTACCGAGATCCCGCTCGCCCTGGACGACACGAATGCGCCGCTGCCGGTGGTGGATGCCACCGCCGCGCTGGCCCGCCGGGCCGTCGCGTGGTCGCAATCGTCCAGGCCCAGCGACGTGACCGGGCTCGATCCTGTTCCCCTGCCTGAGGCAGAGGCCCGAGCATGACCGGCTCGCGCGCGGTGGTGGTGGGCGCCGGCATCGTCGGCGCCGCCACCGCCTATGCGCTGGCGCGCGAGGGCTGGCGCGTCACGGTGGTGGAGGCATCCGCCGCGGTGGGGCAGGGGGCCAGCGCGGCCAATGGCGGCCAGCTCAGCTACAGCTATGTAGAGCCCCTTGCCACGCCAGCGGCCTTGCGTGCCTTGCCTGGGTGGCTGTTGAACGCCGACAGCCCGGTGCGGTGGCGGCCGCGCGCGGCGGCGTCTCACTGGCGGTGGCTGGGCGGTTTCGTGGGCGCCTGCCGCACGGCGCAGGTCCGGTGCACCACCGAGGCCTTGCTGGCGCTCTCTGCCCTCAGCCGCGCCACCTTGAAGGCCTGGCTGGCCGAGGGTCTTGCCGCCCCGTCGCTGCAGCACCGCCAGCCTGGCAAGCTGGTGCTCTATCGCCATGCCTCCGCCAGGCCAGGTGTCGAGCGGCAGCTCGCGTGGCAACGCGCACTGGGCTGCGACCAACGGGTGGTCGATGCGCCCGAGTGCCGGCAGATCGAGCCCGCGCTGCCCGAGTTGATCACTCGCTCGGTGGCCTTCGGTGTGTGGACCAGCAGTGAAGAGGTGATCGATGGTGCCGCGTTGACACGGGCTCTGGTGACGGCCAGCGGGGCCGATTGCCGGCTTGGCGAGAAGGTGGTGGGTTTCGAGCGCCGAGGCGACCGCGTGGTGGGGCTGCGCCTGGCTGGCGGCAGCGTTCTGGCCGCCGATCAGGTGATCGTCGCCGCCGGCCCGGATGCGGCCGCCTTGCTGCGGCCCCTGCGCGTGCCTGTGCCGATCGAGCCGATCAAGGGGTACAGCCTCACGCTGCCCGTGCGTCAGGCGGCCCGGGCGCCGCAGGTCAGCATCACCGATGCGGCCAGGAAGATGGTGTTCGCCCGGCTCGGCCCGGTGCTGCGCGTGGCCGGGTTCGCCGAGCTGGTGGGGCATGACCGGGCTTTGGTGCCGGCGCGATTGGCGGCGCTGCGCGAGGCGACGAACCGGCTCTTTCCCGGCGCCTGCGATCTGGACGCCGCCGTGCCTTGGGCCGGGCTGCGGCCTGCCACGCCGGATGGGGCGCCACGCATCGGCGCCACACGCTGGCGGGGGCTTTGGTTAAACGTCGGCCACGGGGCACTGGGGCTCACGCTCGCCGCGGGCAGCGCCGCGCGTCTGGTGGCGATGATGCGGGCTGATGATGTGGTTTGATGGCGCGCAGTGATGGCGCGCGGTGATGGAGGCCAGTGATGGCGCCCCACTCGGCTGTTAGCATGAATCGAACTGCGAGAAAGGCGATCGACCCATGAACGATCCTGTGACCGAGCGGCTGGCGGCCCTGGGCCTCACCTTGCCGTCGCTCACGCCCCCGCGTGGGCGGTTTCAGCTGTATCGCCGGTGCGGCTCGATGCTGTACCTGTCGGGCAAAGGGGCGCCCGCTCGGCCGGGCGATGCGCCGGTGCCCAAAGTGGGCGCCGAAGTCTCGGTGGAAGAAGCCCGGGCCCATGCGCAGGAGGTGGGCCTGTACCTGCTGGCGGTGATGCACCAGGCGGCCGGGGGTTGGGCGCGGGTGCGACAGATCGTCAAGGTGCTGGGCCTGGTCAACGCCACCCCCGATTTCAAGCGCCACACCGAGGTGATCGACGGTTGCTCGGCCTTGTTCGTCGACGTGCTCGGCGAGCGCGGTGAACACGCACGATCGGCCGTGGGGGTGGGCTCGCTGCCGATGGGCTTTGCCGTCGAAATCGAGGCGATCGTCGAGGTGGATTGAGCGGTCGCTGGCGGGCGGCGGCCCGCTGTGCCACGCGTCAGCCGGCCGGCTCGGTCACCGCGCGGAATGCCGCGATGAAGTCCGCCACCGGTTGCGGTGAACGCAAGCCCTGAGGCAATAGCGCCGTCACCCGCACCGGCACTTCGGGCAGCACGGTGCGCACGTGCAGTGCATCCGGCCGGCTGGCCTGGGCGGTGAACGAATCGATCACCGCCGGCCCGAAGCCCTGCTCGGCCAGCACCATCGCGATGTGGTGCGTCTGCACGGTGATGCCGCCCTGGGGTGACAGGCCCAGCCGGCTCCATTGGTCGGCCAGCATCGCGCCCAGCGGGTCGCGCTCGTCGATGCGGATGAAGGGGGCACGCAGCACGTCGTCCAGTGCCACCGTGCTGCGCCGATCCGCACTGGTGCGGCTGGCCCGGGTGACGCACACCAGCCGCCCGGTGGCCACCGCCTCTTCATGCAGCGTGGGATGGGGGGCGCTGCCGTAGACGATGCCCACGTCGCCTTCCTGCAGGGCAATGGCGCGCGCGATCTCATTCGAATGCAGCGTGCGGATCGAGACCGGCATCGCCGGATGCCGGTCGCGAAACCGTTGCAGCGCAGCCGGCAGGGCGCTCACCGCCAACGACGGCACCACCAGGATGCGCAACTGGCCGCCGTCACCCCGGCCCAGCGCTTCGGCGAGCCGTCGCACTGATTCGAGCTGCGATATCAGGCGCTGCACCTCGGGGTACAGCGCCTGCGCCTCGTTCGTTGGCACCAGGCGATTGCGCTGGCGGGTGAAGAGCTTGAAACCCAGCTGCAGCTCGGCGTGCTGCAGCGTTTGCGTCACCGCCGGCTGGGTCACATGCAGCAGCCGGGCCGCCGCGCTGACCGAGCCGGTCAGCATCACGGCGTTGAAGGCCTCGATGTGCTTCAGGCGCATCGGCCGGGCCCGCGCGCGGGGCTCAGTCTTCGAGCAGGCTGCGCAGCATCCAGGCGGTCTGCTCGTGCACCGTCAGGCGCTGGGTGAGCAGGTCGGCGGTGGGCTCGTCGCCGGCCTTGTCGGCGAGCGGGAAGATGCTGCGGGCAGTGCGGGCCACCGCCTCATGGCCTTCCACCAGGATGCGCACCATCTCCAGCGCACGCGGGGGTGTCGATGGCGCGTCGGGCAGCGAGCTGAGCTGCCCGAACTGGCCATAGCTGCCCGGCGCGGTGTGCCCCAGCGAGCGGATGCGCTCGGCGATCGGGTCCACCGCGTTCCACAGCTCGGTGTACTGGGCCATGAACATCGCATGCAGCGTGTTGAACATCGGCCCGGTCACATTCCAGTGGAAGTTGTGGGTGGTCAAGTAGAGCGTGTAGGTGTCGGCCAGCAGCTTCGCCAGGCCACCGGCGATCGCGCCGCGGTCCTTCTCGCTGATGCCGATGTTGATCTGCGGCGCCGTGCCGCTGCTCTTCGACTTCTTCGCCATGGTTCATCGCTCCTTCGAGACAAGAGCTCAGATTGTCCGCCAGGCCGTTTCTCCTCAGAGGGTCCTCGGGGATGCACCGTGCATGTGGGGTGCACCCCGGGCGGGTCAGAGCCACGCCTCCTGCTCGTGCTTGACGCCCCCTGCGGCCATGGCCTCGACCAGGCTCACCAGCGCCGGTGGCAGGTCGTCCCTCGCCTGCAGCCGGGCGATGGCCTGGCGGTCATAGTCGTTCAGCGGCAACGGCCGGCCGCTGGTCAGGCGATGCGGCTCCATCGCATGGGCTTGCCACGCCACCCCGAGTGAGTCGCACAGCGAACCGGCGGCCAGGGCGATCTCGACGCCGGCGGGGTCGGTATCGGCACTGACCAGCACCGGCATGGGGGCTCGTCGCAGCAGATGCAGCCACGCCTCGCACCAGCCGGTGGAGGGGCGGCCGGGCAGCCAGGCCAACAGCACGCTGGGCGGACACTGCGCGGCCTGCCGCTCGAAGCTGGTGCGGTTTTCGATGAGCCAGTGGCGCTGGACACCGTCGACGGCCGACAGCTGGCCGAAATGCTTCTGCGGCAGCCCGACGAAGGGCAGGCCCGCCAGGTGCAAAGCGGCGGCGCCGAAATGCAGGCAGGCGCTGCCGGCAATCCACAGCGTGTGGGCCAGTGGCTCGATGCCCCAGGCTTCGAGGTCGAAATGGCCGCGCAGCCACGTCCATTCCATGTCGCTGATGGCCTTGGTGTGGGGGCGGGCGTGCAGCGCGAAATCCCGTTGCAGCCCCCGCCGCTCGGAAGCGCGCCAACTGGCCAGGGCCTGCAGCAGCTCCAGGCGTGCCGCCTGGCGCTGGGGTGTGAGTCGGCCCTTCACGGTGGCCTCGGCGGCCAGACGCATCTCTTCGGGGCCTTGCCGCGCCAGGCCTGCCAGGGCGTCATCCAGCGAGGCGCGCACGTCGTCTCGTTCCTGCCGGTTCCGCAGGCCCAGGGCTTGTTGCAAGGTGGGCAGGTCACGCCAATTCAGGAACTGCAGCCACCAGCGGCCCGCGCGGTGTTCTTCGTCCAGCGTCGCCCAGCCGGCGAGCAGCAGTTTTTCAGCCAATGGTTCGACGAGGTCGAGCCGCGCGGCGCCCGCCAGCTGCCGCAGCGTGGCCGAGCTGCGCCGCTGCGCGTGCGCCTTTGCCCAGTCCGTCAGCAGCTCGCGCTCGGGGGGCGTCTGCCGCGGCAGGCCGACGGGCTCGACGCCAGGGCGCCGCTGTCGGCGCTTGCGGCTGCGCGAATGCTCCTCGACTGTCATGCCCCGCTCCGGGCTCTCCGCCTCAAGCCACCGGCGCGCCTCGCCGCTGCACCACGGCAATCGGCGGTGCCCAGCGTTCGGTGCGCGGCTTCTTGCTTGTCACCAGCGTGATCTCGGCGGGCTCGAAGACCTCGACGTTGTGCGTGATCGGGGTGGTCAGCAGGTACTGGGCCCGCGTCGACCGCAGGAAGTGCCCCACCAGCTGGATGTTGCGCACATCGAGGTGGGCGAAGGGCTCGTCGATGAAGACGAAGCCGCCGGGGGTGTCGTCGTCCTTCAGCAGGCCCACGAGCAGGATCAGGCTCTTCATGACCTGCTGGCCGCCCGAGGCTTCACCGTCGTTCAAGCCGATCGCGGCCTTGCCGTCGAAGTTGAACTTCACCGACAAGCCGGCCTGCGCCAGCACGGTGTCGTCGTTCTCCAGGTGCGGCAGCTCGGCGTTGACTTCGACACCGGCCAATTGGCCCAGCTCCTGGATGTTGCGTCGGTACTGGCGCACGGTGGCCCGCAGCACATCGATGTAGCGCTCGCGGGCGTTGTGGACGGCGATGCGGGCTTGTTCGTTGTGCGCCTTGCGGTCGTCCAGCGACTGCTGCTGTTCGCCCACCGCCAGCCCCATGCGCACGAAGCGATCCTCGACCGTGTCGTCGGTCTCCCAGCTGCCGCTGTCCAGCTCGTGCTGGATCGCGTGGGCACGCAAGCGGGCCTGGTGGGCGTTGGTGTGTTCGTCGCGCAGCGCCTGCAGCACCTCGGGTGTGCGCCAGCGCGCCGGCAGGCGGGCACGTTGTTCGCGGGATCGCGCCACCTCGTCGTGGTGCGAGGCGAGCCGGGCCCGTTGCTCGCGCGATTGCTGCTCGGCGTGCTCTTCGGCACGGCCGATCTGCTGGCGCAGCTGCTCGTAGGCGGCCTTGGCGTTCTGGTCGTCGCGCACCGCACGCTCGAGCTCGGCCTGGAGCTGCTGCCATCGCTCGCTGGCCGCGCGCCGCGCCGCCACGAGGGCGGGCAGCCGCTCGTGGGCCTCGGCGAATTCGGTCGCGCGCTCGGCCAACTGCTCGGCGGCGTGCTGCCCGCGCAGGGCACGCTGCGCATCGTCGAGCTGGCGCTTGAGCGCCTGCGCCTGGCCCGCGAGCTCGGTCAGTCGCGCATCGGCATCGGCGGTGCGGCGCTGCAGGTGGGTCCGGCGTGCTTCCAGCGCGCCGGCGCCGAACTGGTGATCGGCCGGGTCCACCCAGACCGAGCGGCCCCCGCGACCATCGCGCCAGAAGGCCTGTGGGGTGATCCATTCGCCCCCGGCGGCGCGGCCTGCGTCGACCGAGTCGACCCGGCGGATGCCGGCCAGCTGGCGCAACAGCCATTCCGGCACCGCGGCGCTGAACTCGACCACCCCGAGCAAGGCGTTGGCCGGCGCCTCCAGACGGACGGCCTGGGGCGCCACGACGTAGTGCCGGTAGCGCTGCGCTTCGGCCAGTGCGAAGGCCTGGGCTTCTTGCGCGGGGCTGGTCAGCATCACCATCCAGCGCAAACCGCGCAGCATGCCTTCCACCGCACCGCGCCAGCGTTCGTCCCGCACATCCACCACCTCGGCCAGCCACTGGTGCTCGATGCCCGCTGCGCGCAGCGCCTGCCGGAAGCGCTGCACATCGGCCGGTGGCGGTGGCACGCGGTGGCCCGCCAGCCCGTCGAGCTGCTGCTGCAGCGCTTCGCGCTCGCCCTGGGCCTCGTCGAAGCGCTTGTCGAGCGCGCGCTTGCGCTCGAGCAGGCCCTGGTGCAGCTCGGCCAGCCGCGCCGCATCGCCCTCAGCCGCCGCGAGTTGGCGCAGTTCGTTCTCGCGCTTGACGAGCTCCTCCACGGGGCGTTCAGCGTCTCGGGCCTGCAACTGCGCTGCCTGCGCCGCATCGCCCTCGGCCTTCAGCGCCCCCACCCGCGCGGTGGCGGCCTGCGCCTGCTCGTGCAACTGCAGCAGCTCGCTGCGTTGCGCCGCATGGCGGGCCTGCTCGGCCAGCAGATGGCGGCGCAGGCGGTGCAAGTCGCGCGCCTCGCGCAGCAGGCCCTCGCGGCCCTCGGCCCATTCCAGCACCGGCACCACCTCGGTGGCCAGCCGCTCGCGCTCGCGCAGCTTGAGTTGTCGCTGGCGCCAGTTGTTGACGCGGTTCTGCAGCTCGGCCAATTGGCTGCGGGCGTGGCCCAGCTCTCGCTCGGCCTGCTCTACTTCGCGTGCCAGACCCTGCTGGTGGCCGCGCGCCTGCTCGTAGCGGTCGAGCACATCCTGGTCGCCGAAGACATCGAAGACCAGCTTCAACAGCTCTTTCGGGCTGAATTCGCACAGGCGGTCGGTCTGGCCCTGTTCCAGCGACAGCACGCGGGCGATCGCCGGCGTGAGGCCGGCGGCGGCCAATCGGCGCCGCCAGGCCTCGACGCCCAGCCACTGCAGCTCTTTCTCCGGCGCCGCGAGCAGGGTTTCGATGCTGCAGTCGCCATCAGCCAGGACGTAGCGCCGTTGCCAGTCGCCGCCGGCGCGTTCGATGCGGCACGCCAGGGTGACCCGGTCGCCATGCAGCAGCGACGAGGCGAACGGCCGCGAGCTGCCCGGGCGGCCGTGGGGCCGGTTGTCCACGCAGGCGCGCAGCCAGACCTGCTGGGCGTTGGCGTGGCGGGCGTAGGTCTTGTAGCTGCGGCCACCGGAGCATTCGAGCCCCAGCAAGGTGCGCAGCGCGTCGAGCAAGGTGGTCTTGCCCGATCCGTTGGGGCCGGCGATGGTGACGATGGCCGCATCGAGCGGCAGCTGCACTCGGCGGCAGTAGTCCCAATGCAGCAGTTCGAGGGTTTGCAGATGGAACATCGGGCGGTTCAGTCGGCCTGGGGCAGAGGGGCAGGCGGTTCGGTCGAGTCGGTGGTGGCGGCGGCCGGCGTGGCGGCGCTGCGCCGCAGCACGTCGGCCAGGGCGCCTTCGAGGATGCGTGGCGCCAGGGCGTCGTAGTCGAGCAGCAAGTCCAGCAGCGGGCCTTCGGCGATGTCGTCCTGGCGCCGCTCGATGAAGCCATTCCGCTCCAGCAGCTTGAGGTTGGCGTCCAGGCGCGTCTTCTTGCCCAGCTGGGCGCCGAAGTCGACCAGCAGCGCGCGGTACGACACCACCGGGCTGACGCTGCGCGCGCTGGGCAGACTCTTGGTGGACCCGAACATCTCCACCTGCATCTGCCCTTCGGGCTCGCTGGCCCGGGCCGCCTGGCGCTCGCGCTTGGGCAGCACGATCAGGGCCCACAACACGATGAGCAGGGCCACCGCATCGCGCGGCAGTTCGAGGTTGTTGCTGGCACTGAGCCCATGCTCACCGAACACGGCGCCTTCGGCCCCGCGCTGCAACGCGACGGTGACGTGGTCGGCGAAGACGTTGTCCACCAGCCGAAGGCCGACCTCGCCCAGACGGCGTTCGACCGCCTGCCACTGGTCGGCATCGACCAGCGCGCGCTTGACGCGGGGATGGTTGCGGGGAAGCCAGCGCCGGGCCAGCAGCTCGGCCGCCAGCAAGGCGGCATCATCGACAGGGGCGCTCATCGCGGGTCCAAGGTCATCGGGCAGAGGGCGGCGTGCCGCCGTCGGTTTCAGCAGGGATGGGCAGCGCCTCGAAGGGCGCCGGCTCTGCATCGGGGGGATGGAGGCAGCCGACGCTGGCGGCGGCCACCTCAGGCCATGGCAGGGCCTGCACGCGGTCGGACCATCGCGGCCGCCACGGCAGGCGCGCGAGCTCGCCGGTCGCACCCTTGAGCGCCTGCGATTGCGGATCGCCCAGCAGCGGCATCAGCTGCGCGCGGTAGGCGACGGCCGCGTAGCGCGGATCGGAGCCGCCGGCCTGCAGCGCTTCGGCCATGTCACGCACCGCGGCCGGGCCCTCCTGCTGCCAGGCGGACAGCGCCTGCACCAGGGCATCCAGCTCCTTGGGCAGCGCCAGCGCGTGCAGTTCTCCGGTGGGCGCCGTGGTGGCCTCGGGCAAGGCTTCGGGCGCCGACACGGGGCGCTCGCGCTCGAACTCGGCCTCGGCCACGTCGAGCATGTCGTGTCCCATCACGAACACCGGGCGAACCGGCAGGGCGAGGGCGTCGCCCAACAGGGTGGCCGGGTCGGCGACCCCGCGCAGCCACTGGCGCACATCGGTGGTCGTGACGCCGGTGCTGCCGAGCGTGACGCGCTGTCGCTCCACCTGGTGCAGGGCGCGGTCGAACTGGCTCTTCATCGCCAGCAGCCGGGCCTGGGCCAGGCCGATGTCGCGCGCCAGCCGCAAGGCGCCCGGGTGCTCCTGGGCCGAGGCGGTGATCGCAGACAGCACTTGCGAGGCCCGGTCGATCAGCTCGAAGACCCGACCGTGGCGTTCGCGCGCACGGCGCAGGCGGAACTCGGAGCCGCTGGCGATGGCGTCGGCGAACTCGTCGTGCAGGCGCGCCAGCTGGGCTTGCAGGTGCTTGAGCTGCGATGGCTGCAGCGTGCCCAGCTGGTGGGCACCCGCCACCTGGGCCAGCAGGCCGGCCAGCTCCGTGTCTTCGTCGGCCGAACGAGTCAGCGGCGACAGCAGGGCCATCAGGCCCGAGGCCAGCGGCGTGACGCTGTATTCCAGCGTGCCCGCGTCCCATTCGATCAGCCCCGCCGTGCGCAGTGGCCGCAGGGCGAGGTCCAGGGCTTCTTCGCGCAGCAGATGGAAGTGCAGGTTCAGCGCTTCGCGGGTGAGACGCGCCTGCGGCAGCGCCATCAGTTCGAGGAACACCCACAGGCGCAACTGCACCAGCGCGGGCGTGCCGGTGCACAGGCTGCGCAGGGCCTCGACCAGCTCGGCCTGGTGCGTCAGCTGCCACCACAGCGGGGCGTCCATCGGCGCGGCGCCGTCGCGGAACCAGGGCTGCGCGTCTGCGCGTTCGTCCGCGCGTTGGTCCCCGCGTTCGTGTGCGTGGTCGTGATCGGACTCGGCCATGTCGAGCGCCGCCGTGTCGGCGCCTTGGATGCGGGCCGACATCACGCTGTCAGCCGCTTCACGCCCGTGAGCTCGCAGGCGTAGACCGCGTTGCGCAAGGCGGCGATGGCTTCGTAGCGGGTGAAGGTCTTGCGCCAGGCCAGCACCACGCGCCGGCTGGGCACGGGCTCGGCGAACGGGATGAACGCCAGGTGGGGCTGGGGTTCGCGGGGCACCGACAACGCGGGCACGACCGTCACGCCCATCCCCGAGGCGACCATGTGCTTGATCGTCTCCAGCGACGAGCCTTCGAAGCTTTTCTTGATGCCCTCGGCGTCGCTGGAAAAACGGGCAAACTCCGGGCAGACCTCCAGCACGTGGTCGCGAAAGCAGTGGCCGGTGCCCAGCAGCAGCATGGTCTCACGCTTGAGCTCTTCGGAGCTGACCTGCGCGCGCTCGGCCAGCGCGTGGGTGCGCGGCACCGCGGCCATGAAAGGCTCGTCGTACAGCGGGGCGATGGCGAGGCCCGTGTCGGGGAATGGCTCGGCCATGATCGCGCAGTCGAGTTCGCCGGTGCGCAGCATGTCCAGCAGTTTGACGGTGAAGTTCTCTTGCAGGATGAGCGGCATTTGCGGCGTGTGCTCGATCGCGTTCTTCACCAGCTCAGGCAGCAGGTAAGGCCCAATGGTGTAGATGATGCCCAGCCGCAGCGGGCCGGCCAGAGGGTCTTTGCCGCGCTTGGCGATTTCGCGGATGCCTTGGGCCTGTTCGATCACCTGCTGGGCCTGGCGCACGATGGCTTCGCCCAGGGGTGTCATGGTGACTTCGTTGCTGCCTCGCTCGAAGATCTTCACGTCCAGCTCTTCTTCGAGCTTCTTGATGGCCACGGACAGGGTGGGCTGCGAGACGAAGCAGGCTTCAGCGGCGCGGCCGAAGTGGCGCTCGCGGGCAACGGCGACGATGTAGCGCAGCTCGGTGAGGGTCATCCCCGCATTGTGCAGAGGTTCGCGCCCGGGGCGATGGCCAGCCCCCAAAAGGCGCCGCCCCGACGCCAGGGGCGCCGGGGCGGCGATCAGGTCGATGCGGGCTGGCTCACGCGCCCCCCCGGGCGCGCAGCTCGCCCGAAGGCTGATTACGGGCGGTTGACGGCCGTCCAGGCGGCGTTGACCGCCGCCACTTCAGGCGAGCTCGCGCCGTACAGGTCGGTGGCGGCCTTGACGGTGTCCAGGCGGGCCTTGGCGAAGGTCTCGCTGGCGGTCATGTAGGTCGTCAGGGCGCGATACCAGATCTTGCCGGCCTTGTCGCGGCCAATGCCGGTGAGGGTCCCGTTGCCGGTGGCCACACGGGTGTTGCCCGAGACGCAGGTCTTCGACGGCGAGCCGTTGGTCGTGCCTTCGGCCAGCAGGTAGAAGAAGTGGTTGGCCACGCCCGACGAGTAGTGCACGTCGAGGTTGCCAACGCCGGAGTACCAGCAGTCGGCCGAGGCGCCGTCGCTGCTCGGGGTGATCATGTTGCGCAGCGGCGAGCTGGAGAGCTCTTCGCCGATCAGGTAGTCGCCCGGGTCGTTGGCGTTGTTCGCATAGAACTCGGCCATCGAGCCGAAGATGTCGGAGGTGCCTTCGTTCAGGCCGCCCGACTCACCCGAGTAGATCAGCGCGGCGGTGCGCGAGGTCACGCCGTGGGTCATTTCGTGGCCGGCCACGTCCAGCGAGACCAGCGGCGTGAAGAAGCTGCCGTCGCCGTAGGTCATGCAGAAGCAGCTGTCGCTCCAGAAGGCGTTGTCGTAGTTGCTGGAGTAGTGCACGCGCGAACGGGCGCCATTGCCATCGTTGGCGATGCCGTTGCGGCCATGGACGTTCTTGAAGTAGTCCCAGGTCACGTTCTGACCGTAGGCAGCGTCGGCGGCCACCGTCTCGTTGCTCGACTCGGAGTTGTTGCCCCAGACGTTGTTGGTGTCGACGAAGATCGTCTCGCTGCCGGTGGACTTCTTCATGTCCACGACGTAGTGCTTGCCGCGGGTCAGATCCTTCAGCTTGTACTTCGTGCCGGCGGCGTTCTTGTTGTCGTGCAGCGTCACGTCGCCCGAGTACAGCGTCTTGCCTTGGCCGACGTCATCGGCGGTGTGGATGTCGTCCCAGCGGTCGAGCACCTTGCCGTTGGCGCCCAGGATCACATGGTGTTCGCTGGGGGTGCCGTCGGCCTGCACGCCCTTGACGAGCACGTTCCAGGCGAGTTGCGGCTGGGTGTTGCGGGCGTAGATCACCAGTTGCTGGCTGTCGACGCGGCCGTCACGGTGCGGGAAGGCGGCCAGCGCCTTGGAAGCAGCGTCGCGCGAGGCCAGTTGCGGCTTCACGTCGACGGCGATGCGCGCCACTTGGGAGATGGAGACGTCCTTCAGCGCGCCGCTGGGCGACATGTGCACCACCAGGTCGCCGCCGATGACCGGCAGGCCACGGTACTGGCGCTGGAAGCGAACATGCTGCGAGCCGTCGGCATCGGCCATCAGGTCAGAGGCCTTGAAGGTGTCGGCGGAGGACACCTGGGCGACGGCGGCGGCTTCGCTCTTCAGGTGCGACAGGGCGCGTTGAACGGCGGGATGGTCGGCAGCGGGCGCGGCCTGGACGGCGAGGGACGCGAACGAGGCCAGGGCGGCCAGGGCGGCCTGATGGATCAACGTGAACTTTGTCATTGGTGTCTCCAACGGGTGATTGGGGTGGGGTAACCGCAGGGGCCGTCTCCGGTCGAAACGGCCCCGACGGACGCATCGGGCGCCGGTACAAGCGGGGGAACGGGCCCGATGCCGCATGCACTGTCACCGTCGTCACCAACCTGCAACCATCCCGAGAACTGGGGGGCGGGTTAACGCGCCTTCACGCGATTTACCGGGCGTCGAGGCCGTGAAAACGTCACGCAGCGACGCCGGCGCGTTGATGTTTGTTGATGGTCTGTGGACTTCTCGCCATGCCCCGGCGGCCGGTTGTTCGCCCGTTTGACACGGTCATGACACGGTCAAGCCTTCAGGTAGTCCATTTGGTGGCCCAACCAACGGGTCACATGCGCGTGGGCGGCCTGGGGATGTCGGTCCAGCAGGGCGGTCGCGTGCCGTCGCGCCTGCGTCAGCAGCGGCGCGTCTTCGTCCAGGTCGGCAAAGCGCAGCAGCGCATCGCCCGACTGCCGAGCGCCCATGAACTCGCCCGGGCCGCGAATCTCCAGATCGCGCCGCGCGATTTCGAAGCCATCGGTCGTCTCGGCCATCGCACGCAAACGCTGCTTGCCGGTGTCTGACAACGGTGTCGAATACAGCAGCACGCACACGCTGGCCACCTCGCCGCGGCCGACGCGGCCGCGCAGCTGATGCAACTGCGCCAGGCCAAAACGCTCGGCATGCTCGACCACCATCAGGCTGGCGTTGGGCACGTCCACGCCCACCTCGATCACCGTGGTGGCCACCAGCACCGACAGCTCACCGGCCTTAAAGCGCGCCATCACCGCGGCCTTCTCGGCGGGCTTGAGCCGCCCGTGGATCAGGCCCACCTCGACGCCGGGCAGCGCCTGGCTGAGTTGCGCGTGGGTCTCGGTGGCATTGCGCAGCTCGGCCAGCGGTTTGCCGCGGGCCGGCTTGGCGGGTGCCTCGCCGGTCTCTTCGGCCGCTTCGATGAGCGGGCAGACCCAGTAGACCTGCTTGCCCTGGGCCACCTCGTCGCGGATGCGTGCGATCAGCTCGTCGCGCCGGTTGTCGGCGATCAGCTTGGTGACGATGGGGGTGCGCCCGGGCGGCAGCTCGTCGATCGTCGAGACCTCCAGGTCGGCGAAGTAGGTCATCGCCAGCGTGCGGGGGATCGGCGTGGCGGTCATCATCAGCAGGTGGGGTTCCAGGGCGGGCCCTTCACGGGCAGCAGGGGCCTGGGCCGCCGCGTCCTCCTCGGGCGGTGCCTGCAGCTTGCGGCGCAGGGCCAGCCGTTGCGCCACGCCGAAGCGGTGCTGCTCGTCAACCACCGCCAGGCCCAGTCGGGCGAACTGCACGTCGTGCTGGATCACCGCATGGGTGCCCACCACCAGGGCCGCCTGCCCGCTGGCCACGGCGGCCAGGGCCTGCTCGCGCGCCTTGCCCCGCTTGCTGCCCGTCAACCAGGCGACGCGCACGCCCAGCGGCTCCAGCCATTGGACGAGCTTGGCGAAGTGCTGCTCGGCCAGGATCTCGGTGGGTGCCATCAGCGCGCACTGCCAGCCGGCGTCCATCGCCACCGCCGCGGCGAGTGCGGCCACCACCGTCTTGCCCGCGCCCACATCGCCTTGCAGCAGCCGGTGCATCGGTCGGCCGAGCGCCAGGTCGGCCGCGATCTCGCGCGACACGCGGGCCTGCGCGCCGGTGAGGCGAAAGGGCAGTGTGGCCATCAGCTTCGCGTGCAGGCCGTCCGGCCGCATGGCCAGCACCGGGGCCGACAGCAGCGCGCGCTCTCGGCGCGATTGGGCCTGCGCAACCTGCTGCGCCAGCAGTTCTTCGAACTTCAGCCGTTGCCAGGCCGGGTGGCTGTGGTCTTCGAGCGTGGCCAAGGCCGTCTGCGGCGGCGGGTGGTGCAGGAACTGCAGGGCCTCGCGAAGCGGGGGCAGGCCCGCCGGCACGACCCCCGCCGGCAGCACCTCGCGCAAGTCGGCGCGCTGCAGGCCCGAAGCCACCGCCTTGCGCAAGTAGGCCTGGGGCAAGCCGGCACTGCTGGGGTAGACCGGTGTCAGCTCTGCGGCCAGCGGGGTGTCGGGCTGCACCGCCTTGAACTGCGGGTGCACCATCTCGCGCCCGAAGAAACCGCCGCGCAGCTCGCCCCGCGCGCGGATGCGCTGGCCAGGCTGCAGCGTCTTCTGGTGCGAGGGATAGAAGTTCACGAAGCGCAGCACCAGCGGCTCGCCATCGGCATCGACCAGCCGTGCCACCAGTTGCCGCCGGGGGCGGAACTCGACATGGGCCTCCTGCACGATCGCCTCGACCTGCAGGGTGTCACCAGGCCGGGCATCGGCCAGTGGCGTCAATCGCGTCTCGTCTTCGTACCGAAGTGGCAGGTGCAAGGCCAGCGCGATCGGCGACGTGAGCCCCAGCGATTCCAAGGCCCGCGCCGGGCCGGATTTGGCGGCAGGGGCGGCGGGCTTGGTGGGCGTGGGGGGCATGCCCGAGATTGTCTCCGCGCGTCATGCGCGCTCACACGCCGCCGCGACCCCACGAGTGCGGCGCGCACGCGACAGACGGTGACCGCTGTTTGCGTCTGCTCACCAACCCTGAGGCCTGCGCAGCCGGATTGGCTGGACAATCCGCACGCGCCGTTTCCCGAATGCTTCTGCCATGCGTTTCGCCCTTCGCCTGCTTGTTCTGATCACCACCGTGCTGGGCCTGGGCGTTGCCTTCGCATGGGCCTGGGATCGCTCCGATGCGCGGGCCCAGGCCGGCGCCGCGCCCGCTGCGGCGCACGCGCAGGCCGAGCACCCGCGCTGATCCCCAGCGCCACAACGCCCCGGCGGCCCTGGGGAACTGAATCGCGCCGCGGTGGCCCAGGGCCTGTTCACACTATGCAGCCCCGTGCGAACGGGTTGTCCAGGGATGCAGGGCAAGGCGCCCGACGCCGCCCAGGCTGGTGCCTGGGCAAGTTGGGCAACGCCGCCATGCGCCCTGGACGGCCCGTTCCCGAAGGGTTGCCACCAGAACCAGCCGTCCGCGGCGTTGCAAAGCCTCGCCGGGGCACCACCCCGGCTTCGTTTTGCGCCTTGCGCTCGACCGGTTCTGGTGGCAACGCATCGGGGCTGCATAGTGTGAACAGGCCCCAAGACAGGCCTACCGCACATGAGGCTTTGGCGCCCCGGCGTGCGGCATGGAACAATCCGGCCACCGTGTTTGAAGGCCGGTGAAGCCTGCAAGCCCCATGTCCGAACAGAACCAGCGCACCTACACCCTCGCCGATTTCGATTTCACGCTGCCGTCCGAGCTGATCGCGCAGCACCCCAGTGCCGAACGCAGCGCCTCGCGCCTGCTCGATGGCCGGGGAGAGCGTCCGGTAGACCGCGTCTTCCGCGATCTGCCGGGCCTGTTGGCTCCGGGCGACCTGCTCGTCTTCAACGACACCCGCGTCATCAAGGCGCGCCTGTTCGGCGAGAAGCCCACCGGTGGCGCGGTGGAAGCGCTGATCGAGCGCATCGTGCCCGATGAGCCCGGCCAGCCACCGAACCAGGTGCTGGCGCACTTGAGGGCCAGCAAATCGCCCAAGGCGGGCAGCACGGTGCGATTTGGTGACCCGGCGCAGTTGGCGACCGTGGGTTTCGATGCCGAGGTGCTGGGCCGCGCCGGGCCCGACGATTCGTTGTTCCGCCTGCGTTTCCCGGCCCATCCGCTGGCCCTGCTGCAGGCCTTCGGCCATGTGCCGCTGCCGCCCTACATCACCCACGCCGACGAGGCGGACGACGAGCGCCGGTATCAAACCGTGTTCGCGCAGCGCCCCGGCGCGGTGGCGGCGCCGACCGCGTCGCTGCACTTCGACGAAGCCGTGCTGGCTGCGCTGCAGGCGCGCGGTGTCGAGCGCACCCACGTCACGCTGCATGTCGGCGCAGGCACCTTCCAGCCGGTGCGCAGTGAGAACCTGGCCGAGCACCGCATGCACAGCGAATGGTTCGAGGTGCCCGAGGACACGGTGGCCGCGGTGGCACGCGCCAAGGCGGCGGGCCGACGCGTGATCGCTGCCGGCACCACCACCTTGCGGGCCCTCGAATCGGCAGCCAAGCGGTCGCCGGGCCGTGGGCTCACCAGCGCCCAGCAGGGCGAGACGGACATCTTCATCACGCCCGGCTTCGATTTCGAGGTGGTCGACCGCCTGATCACCAACTTCCACCTGCCCAAGAGCACCTTGATGATGCTGGTCAGCGCCTTTGCCGGGCATGACCACGTGATGGCGCTGTACCGCCATGCCATCGAGGCGCGGTATCGCTTCTTCAGCTACGGTGATGCGATGCTGCTCGATTTGAAGGGCCGCTGAGGCTCACCGGCGCGCCCGATCGTCGGCCGCGCCGCTGAACTTCGACGGCCCCAACGCTTTCCCTTCCAACCCATGCTCCAGTTCGAACTTCTGGCCACCGAGGGCCTGGCCCGGCGCGGCCGTCTCACCCTGAACCACGGCGTGGTGCAGACGCCGATCTTCATGCCGGTGGGCACCTACGGCACCGTCAAGGGCGTGCTGCCGCGCTCGCTGCACGACATGAACGCCCAGATCATCCTGGGCAACACCTTCCACCTGTGGATGCGGCCGGGGCTGGACGTGATGCGTCACTTCGGCGGACTGCACGGCTTCGAGAACTGGCACAAGCCGATCCTCACCGACTCGGGCGGTTTCCAGGTGTGGTCACTGGGGGAGATGCGCAAGATCAGCGAAGAAGGCGTGAAGTTCGCGTCGCCGGTCAATGGCGACAAGCTGTTCCTGACGCCCGAGATCAGCATGCAGATCCAGACGGTGCTGAACTCGGACATCGTCATGCAGTTCGACGAGTGCACGCCGTACGAGACCAAGGGCCACCTCACCACCGAGGCCGAGGCCCGCCACTCGATGGAGCTGAGCCGCCGCTGGATGAAGCGCTGCATGGCCGAATTCGAGCGCCTGCAGAACCCGAATGCGCTGTTCGGCATCGTGCAGGGCGGCATGTTCGAGCACCTGCGGCAAGAGTCGTTGGAGGCGCTGGTCGAGCTGGACCTGCCCGGCTATGCCGTCGGCGGCGTCTCGGTGGGCGAGCCGAAGGAAGACATGCTGCGCATCATGGCCCACACGCCGCACCGGCTGCCGGCGCACAAGCCACGCTACCTCATGGGCGTGGGCACGCCCGAAGACCTGGTCGAAGGCGTGTCATGCGGCGTGGACATGTTCGACTGCGTGATGCCGACCCGCAACGCGCGCAACGGCCACCTGTTCACCCGCTTCGGCGACCTGAAGATCCGCAACGCCCGCCACAAGAGTGACGAGCGGCCGATCGACGAAACCTGCCGCTGCTACACCTGCGCCGGCGATGGCCAGGGCCACGGCGGTTTCAGCCGCGCCTACCTGCACCACCTGGAGCGCTGTGGCGAAATGCTGGCGCCGATGCTGGCCACCATCCATAACCTGCACTACTACCTGCAACTGATGCAGGAAGTGCGCGACGCCCTCGACGTGGGCCAGTTCGCGGCCTTCCGCGCCCGCTTCGCCGCGGATCGGGCGCGCGGCGTCTGACGGCTCTGATACCGTTGGCGCGTGTTGCGCCTGTTGATGAGGGCCCTGGCCTGGCCGTTCAAGTGGTTGCTGGCCCTGTTGATCCTCTTCGAGGAATGGGGCTGGGAGCCGCTGCAGCGCGGCCTCGCACGCATCGGCCGCTCGCCCGGCCTGCGCTGGATCGAAGCGTGGGTCCGCCGGCTGCCGCCCTATGGCGCGCTCGCACTCTTCGCGCTGCCGGCGCTCGCCCTGCTGCCCATCAAGATCCTTGCCCTCTGGCTGATCGGACTGGGTCGCGTGGTGCTGGGCACCACCGTCATCCTGCTGACCAAGCTGGTCGGCACGGCAGTGCTCGCGCGTCTGTTCACGCTGACCCAGCCGGCGCTCATGCAGCTGGGCTGGTTCGCCCGCGCCTATGGCCGCTGGTCGCGCTGGAAGCAGGGCCTGCTGGCGTGGGTGCGGGCGTCGGCCATGTGGCGAACGGCCCGATTCTGGCGCCTGAGTCTGCGGCGCCGCTGGCGTGCCCAGATGCGGCGCTGGCGGCCCGGGCAGCCGCGCCGGGCGTCCCGCCGCCAGCGGGGCGCTGATGTCTGACGCTTCAAGCCTCGGCGGCCCCTTGCCGGCCATCGACACCGCGCTGCGCGGGGCCCTGGTCGCGCTGCTCGCCCTGCTGGCCGTCGCCTTGTGGCGCGACCGGCCGCGCACGGTGGCCGCCCAGGCCGCGGTGGCGTTGGCGCTCGGCCTGGGTCTGGCGACGCTGGGCACCGCGCCGGCCTGGGCGTCGGGCATGGATCCGGCCCGGTTGGCGCCGTGGGTCGGGCTGTCGATGGGCAATGCGGTGCTGTTCGCCCTGTTTGCCCGGGCGCTCTTCAACGATGCGGCGCGCTGGCGGCCTTGGCAGGCGGCCGTCTGGCTCACGGTGACGGGGCTGGGTGCCGCGCGCTGCGCCGGCCAGTGGACGCCCGGTGCCACGCCGCCGGGCGCTTGGGTGGCCGGCCTGAGCGCTGTGCTGGACTTGGTGCCCCTCGCCTGCACCGCTTGGGTTGTGGGCGAAGCGATCGCTCACTGGCGCGGCGACCTGGTCGAGCGGCGCCGCCGGCTGCGCTGGTTCGTGTCGGTGGCGGGCAGCGCCGACATGCTGTTGACGATGGGCGTGCGGGGCCTGTCGCCGCACGGGCGCCTGCCGCCTGCATGGTCCACCGTCGAGGTCGGCCTGCAGCTGGCGGTGGCGGCGGTGCTGGCGATCGGCCTGCTGCGGGTGCGCCGGACCGAGTTGTTCCCGTCGGGCGCGTCTGCGCTCGGGCCCGCGCCCCTCTCGGCGGATGGGCTGGCACTGGCGCATGCCCCGGCGTCCCCCGCCGCTCGCGTGCCCGCGGCCGAACCCGAACCCGCGCCCGTGCCCGCACCGGCGCACGCGGCCGGGCAGGCCCTCGAGCATGCATCGGCCGACACCGCCGAGGCCGTGCGGTCCGGCCAGGCGGCCCCCGCGCCGCATGACGAGGCTGACCGCGAGCTGGCCACGGCGCTCGAACGGCTCATGGCCAAAGAGCAGGTCTATCGGGAAGAGGGTCTGACCGTCGCCGGCCTGGCGCAGCGGTTGGCGGTGCCGGAATACCGCCTGCGCCGGGTCATCCACCAGCGCCTGGGTCACCGCCACTTCAACGCCTACCTCAATGGCTTGCGCCTGTCCGATGCGCAGGAGGCGCTGGCTGATCCGGCGCGCCGCAGCCTGCCGGTGCTGACGATCGCGCTGGACGCCGGCTTCCAGTCGATCGGCCCGTTCAACCGCGCGTTCAAGGCCGCCACCGGCCTGACGCCCACCGAATTCCGCCAACGCGCCCTGGCCGAAACCTGAAATCCCTGGCCGATTGCAGCAATCGGCCAATGGCTTTCGGCTTCCGGCCAGACGGTGGGGGGTCGACTCGACACCATGCGGCGCGAACGGGGGCCGTCGCTCCCGGTGTGGAGTGATGGCCCGTGTCTTTTGTTTTCGATCGATGGAACGTGGTGCCCGCGTGGGGGCCTGCTTGGGTGCTGGTGGCGTGCGGCCTGTCCGGCTGCGCCGATCTGCCGCCAGTGCGCGCGGTGCGCATCGCCACCGCCAGCGCGAGCGAGGTGATGTGCAACGCGGCCTTCGTCCAGCACATCGACCCGCAACGGGCCTTTGACGACGAATTGCGCCCCGCCACCGGGATGGGCCTGATCGCCTGGGGCCTGCGCAGCGAGGTGGACGACCGCCGCCGCGAAGTGCGAACCACCTTCGCCGGTCACGCACTGGGCCGGGCCGCCTGGCGCGACGGGGGCGGTTGCACGGTGATGCATGGCGAGGGCGACCTGCCTCCGCTCGCGGCCTCGCCCAGGTCGGACCTGCCCGATCCGTTCCCGGGCCTGGCGGTGCCGGCGCCGATGGCAGCCACCGACCTCCGCCTGGCCGCCGCGGTCGATGCCGCCTTTGCCGAAGAGCCGGGAGCCACGCCGCGCCGCACTCAGGCGGTGCTGGTGGTTCAGCACGGCCGCATCCTGGCCGAGCGATACGCCAGCGACATCCCGCCGGACACGCCGCTCGCCGGCCACTCGATCAGCAAATCGGTCACCCATGCGCTCATTGGCATCCTGTCGGCACAGGGGCGGCTCGATCCGACGGCGCCGTTGGCGTTGCCGGCCTGGTCCGCGCCGGGTGACCCCCGCGCCGCGATCACGCCCAACCTGCTGCTGGCCAACGCCAGCGGCCTGCCGTGGGACGAAGACAGCCGCGGCTGGGATGGCGCCACCCGCATGTGGCACATCGAGCCCGATCCGGCCTCATTCGCGCTGAACATGCCGGCCGAGACCGCGCCGGGCACCCACTTCGCCTACAGCAACGCGGGGTGGACGGTGCTGTCTCGGGTCTTGCGCGATCTGAACGGCGGCACCGGCGAGGGCTTCAACGCCTTTGCCGAGCGTGAGCTGCTCGGACCGCTGGGCATGCGCCACACCGTGTTGACGCTGGACGCCACCGACACGCCCCTGGGCGCCAATCTTTTCCATGCCAGTGCACGCGACTGGGCCCGCTTCGGCCTGCTGTACCTGAGCGACGGCGTTGTCCAGGGCCGCCGCCTGCTGCCGGAAGGTTGGGTGCGCGAGGCACGTACGCCAACGCTGGACGCGGGCTACGGCCGCGGCTTCTGGCTCAACCACCGACACGACGCCCATCCGCTGCCCGGGCGCTGGGGGCTGCCGCACGCGCCGGCCGAGGCCTTCTTCGCACGCGGCTACCTGGGCCAGTTCATCGTCATCGTGCCCAGCCTCGACCTGGTGGTGGTTCGCCTGGGCATCAGCTACCGCCCGGGCGGCGACGTCGACACGGTGGGCCGGCTGGTGGCACAGGTGGTCCAGCGGCTGCGCGAAGCTGGCCACGTCGGCTCGGCCGGCGAGGGCGCCCGCTGATGGGATCTCGGCGCCGACCGGGGCGTCCCGCGGCGCGGCCTCATCCGAGAGCCATCACGCCAGCGCCGGCGCGGCTTCCCGGCCGGACGGGGCCTGCGTGGCGTTGGCGCTCGAACCGTCGTCCATCCCCGTCTGCAGCCAGTCGTTCAGGTCGTCCACCGTCCAGCCGTGGCGGTCCATCAGGTGGCGCGCCAACAGCCAGTGCGCGGCGCGCGCCGCCTCGAAGGGCCCGAAGTTGGCCACGTACAGCGCCAGCATCTTCACGTCCTGATCGAGCGGGTTGCCGTTGCCCACTTCCGGGTCGAACCAGACGAGGTAGTCGTTCGAGCTGTGGTGGATGAACTCGCCGGTGGGCAGGCGCCGGCACAGTGCCTCGTACTGCTGCGTCTGCAAAATCCACGCGTGCCAGACCTCGTCGATCTCGCGCGACACCGGGATCGCCCCGGTGCACTCGTGCGCGATGAACAGGAAACGCAGGGTTTCTTCGAGGCGCAGCCGCAACTCCGCGGCCGGCAGCGACGCGAACTTGCGCTCGAAGTAGCACCGCATCGGCGCGTCCAGCAGGCTGTCGAGCAGCACGCGCTTCGTTGCCATCACGCCACCGCCGTCGCGGCCGACCGTCACTCGCCCAGGCCCGGCAAGCCCGGCTGTTCGATGCGAAGACGGGCGTTGGGGCAGCAGGTGCCGCCGTCCGGCTTGCAGCAGCCGTCGCGTGCCACACGGGCCAGCACACCGCGTTGCACCAGGTGCTCGAGCGCGTCATCGCTGACCACGCGAACACGCTTGGTCAGCTCCTGCATCAGGCCCTCGAGCCGCATCTGCGTGATGGTCTCGAAGGACTGCAGCCGCGCGGTGAGTTTGTCGTCGTTCATCATCAGGCTCCCTGGTACCGGTGGATCGGATCGGCCGGCGCGAGTGCGCGGACCGTGGCCACAAGGTACGCCGAGCCTCGCGGGCTCGCATCCTGAAGTCTGGGGACGGGTTCGCTGACGCCGTGTGAACTAAGGCCTGCCGAGCGACACCACCGGTTCGAAGCCGCCGAAGACCATCCGCTTGCCGTCGAAGGGCATCGGGTTCTTCGCCGGGTCCCAGCGTGGGTCGTTTTTCATCTTCTCGCCCATTTGCGCCATGGCTTGGTCGCGGGTGGGCTTGTCGGGCCATTCGATCCACGAGAAGCACACCGATTCGTCGTCTTGCGCGTTCACTGCGCGCCAGAAGTCGGTGACCTGGCCCTTGGGGACGTCGTCGCTCCAGCATTCGAGGATGCGTTGGGCGCCCATCTCGATGAAGAGCGCGTCGAAATGCTGTGCGTGCTCAATGAACTGCTGCTTGTTCGCCGTGGGAACGGCGATCACGAATCCGTCGATGTAGGCCATGAAGACTCTCCGGTGAGGGGGTGACGTGGGTCTGGCCCGACGCGGCAATCACCGTGCCGTGGCCCCTCGCGACCCCCCACGTGCGCCCCCACGTGCGGGCGCCGACGCGGCGTGGTGTCGTCGACCTCGGCCCAGCGCAACCGGGCCTCCTGCACGATGTCTTCGGCATCGGCCTGCGAACCCAGCCTGCGGCAGGCCCGGGCGCGCAGGCGGCGCGATCAGGGGAAATCCGTCACCGTCGGCGTGCCCTGTGCGTTGCAGACCGTCTGGGCGCCGGTGTTGTTGATCACGTGCACGATGCCGCCGTTGCTGCCCAGGCAGACGCTGATCATGTTGTGGAAGCGCACGTTGCTGTTCACCGGCACCTCGATGGCGCGGTCCAGGAAGATGCCCGCGTTGGTGAACACGCTGTAGACGCCCAGCCCCCAAGCCTCGTGGCTGGTCACGTTGTCGCTCACCTTGTACGAGGCGTAGCCGCGGCCGGTGGCGCTGTTCCAGGCCGATTGGCTGGGCGGGTCGTACGGGATCTCGGACTGGTAGAAGTACACCCGGCCGCCGTTGCCGTTCCACACCACCTGGTGCTTCTGGAAGTGCTCGGCGAATAGGCCGTAGATCGTCACGTTCTGGCCATTGACCCACAGGCCATTCGCCGACGGGTTGTCGTTCCAGCCCACGCCGTCGCCATGGTCGGCGCGCCACAGCCAGGTGTGGTCGACGATCGTGTGGTTGGCGTTGATGCTCAGTGCGATGCCCACGCGGCCCGCCGCGGCGCCACCGATGCGGAAGAACACATCGTGCAGCACGGTGGGGTTGGCCGAATGGTCAGCCACCGATCCCGGCGGGCCCACCTCCAGCAACACGCCCGATTCGGTGGCACCGGCGTCAAAGAACAGTCCGGAGATCGTCACGCCGTGCACATCAGCCGTCTTCATCAGCGGCTTGCCGTTGTCCGAGCGCAGGGTCGGGAAGCCGATGCCGAGGATCACCGTCTTCGCGTTGTTGACCTGCAGCGTGTCATTCAGCACGTAGACGCCGGGCGTGAAGAGCAGGTGCTTGCCGGCGGCCAGCTTGGCGTTCAGCGTCGCGGCGCTGTCGGCCGGCTTGGCGATGTAGAAGTTCTTCAGCGGGATGGTCTTGCCAGCCCCCGCGCCATTGGCCCAGCTGATGCCAGCGCTGTTGGTGCGAAGCGAGGGCACCCGCACCGCCCATTTGCCCTTGGCGTTGATGAACAGGTAGGGCTTCTCGCGCACCACCGGCGTCTGGGCGATCTTGGTGTAGCGCTGGCCCGGTGTCGGGAAGCTGCCGGCCGGCGGGTTGGGCACGCCGACGAAGACCATGTTCCAGTTCGAGCCGATCCAGCTGCCCCACTGGGTGTTGCGCGAGATCCATTGCTGCTGGCTCGCCGAATTCACCTGGCCATCGACCAGCACATCCGAGAACCAGCCTCCGCTGGCCCAGCCGTTGTTCTGGTTCAGCTTCATGTTGCCCTTCACGTGCATGCGCCGGAAGGGAATCGCCTGGGAGACGGCCCACTGCATCGTGTTGTTGCCGATGCCCAGGCTCGGCGTCACCGAGAAGTTCTCGGCGCCGCGCCAGAAGTTCTGCGTGGCGTTGTCGCCGCCCAGGAAGGCGCTGGAGCGCAGGTCTCCGTTGACATGCACGTCGTCGGGGCTCGCCCCCAGGCCGAGCACCTGGGTGTAGAAGCCCACCGGGATGCGCAGGCCCTCGTAGTTGCCGGGCATCAGCAGGATGGCGTCGCGCCGCGAGCCGAAGTGGTTGGGCTGCTGCGCGCTGTAGATGCTGTCGATCAGGCCCTGCAGGTTGGGCGTGGTGGGGCTCACGATGTGGGCGTTGGGGCCCAGGTCGGGTGCGCCATCGGGCGGCTCGCCGGTGCCGTCGGTGAGCGTGAACTGCTCCCAGCCCTGCACGGTGGTGCGGTTGGCCACCAGGGCGCCGCCGTTGTTCAGGTCGGCCGACACGTACATCTGGTTGGCCTCTGCGCGCAGGGCCACCGTGCCGTTGGACTGGGGCACGAGCGTGAACTGCTCCCAGGTGCCGATCGAGGTGCGGTTGGCGATCAACCGGCCGGTGTTCGGCGAGGCCAGGCCGATGTCCGCGGACACGATGTTGCCGCTGACCGTGGCCTTGAGCGAGACCGTGCCGTTGGCGTTGTCGATGATCTCGAACTCTTCCCACGCGCCGGGTGCCGCGGCATTGGCCATCAGGTAGGAGGTGCCGGTGGCGGTCGCGCTCACGTACTGGTTGTTCGCGGCAGCGCGCAAGGTGGCCGCCTGGGTGGTGGTCGGCAGGCCGAACAGGCTGCAGGCCGCGCCCCAACCGGCGATGGACAAGGCGGGCAAGGCCCGCACGGCGGTGCGAGACCAGCGACCCAGAAAACTCAACATGGGCGGCATCTCCTCAATGCGTCGGATGGCATGGAATGGGCGGCAACCGAAGTGCCACGCAAATTGGAACCGGTTCCCAATTCGGTGCCAATACGTGTTTGCAACGAGTCGCCGCCGTGAGGCCGAGCGCCTTCACCCGGGTTCACCGCGGTTTCACCGGGGTGGCGCCGGGCCTTGCGGGAGAGATCCTGCCGAAGGGTGTAGCAACCGGTTGCACTTTGCCGGCGCGCGCCGTGCCGTGCCCTCAGCTCGGCACGTGCACCGTGGCCTTGATGTGCTTCAGGTTCGTCACGATGGTGAAGCTCATCAGCACGAGCAGCGACCAGGCGCTCCACTTGGTGACGTGCACCGCGGCCCAGGCGCCCAGCTGGTGCGGGTAGGCCCACAGGCCGAAGAAGGTGCCGATGTTTTCCGCCAGCCAGATGAAGAAGCCGACCAACACCAGGCCGAGCGCCAGTGGCATGCGCCGGTCGCGGCGCAGCGGGCGGAACACGATCTGCGATCGGGCGTACAGGCCGATCGCACCGGCCGCCAGGTACCAGCGGTAGTCGCCGATGAAGTGGTGGGTGAAGAAGTTGAGGTAGATCGCCGTAGCGATCAGCCCGGCCATCCAGTACGGTGGGTGGTGCTCGATGCGCAGATCGAGCAGCCGCCAAGCCTGGATGATGTAGCTGCCGACCGCCGCGTACATGAAGCCCGAAAACAGCGGCACGCCGAACACCTTGGTGTACGCCGCATCGGGATACGACCACGATTGGATGCCGCTGGAAGTCTTGAACACCTCGAGCGCAAAGCCCAGCACGTGGAACAGGCCGATGGCCTTCAGCTCGTCGAAGGTCTCGCGGCCCGACCAGACCAGCCCCGCCTGGATCGCCAGCGCGATGACCAGCAATGCGTCGTAGCGCGGCAAGCCCAGCACGCCGCTGCGGGGCACCAGCAGCACCGAGGCGAAGAACAGGCCCGCGAAGAGGCAGGCGCTGGCTTCCTTTTGCACGAAGTGGAAGAACTCGATGGCGAAGTCGCGCAGACCCGGCGTGGGCGCCATGCCGGCCGTCTGCGCCCGGGCGAACTCAGGCATGCGGCGATTGTCGGTGTTGCACCGGGCGCCTCCTTCAGCCCACCGGCGGCTTGCCGCCTGAGCGCACCCAGGTGCCCAGATCGACGAGCTCATGGGCCAGGGGCCCACTGCGCCAACGCTGGAGCGCCCGATCGGCGCCGCCTTGCCGATAGGCTTGGCGGATCTGTTCGATCTCTGACGCGCGTGCGGCCCATTCGTCTGCCGATGGTGCCCGACGAAGCGGGGTGTGGATGGGGGGCATCTGCTGCAGCCACTGTCGCAGGCGGCCCAGCAGGCCCAGCGCGTCCTGTACCTCTGCCGGTACGGGTTCACCGGCGCAACCGGCCAACGCCAGGTCGATCACCGAGGTGCCATGCGGCAGATGGGCACGCCGGCGCCGAAGGTGGGGGGCATAAGCCGCCTGTGGTGCCAACGCCGCCAGCCAGGCGCCCCAGTTCGCTTCGCGCCAGCTGAAAGCGAAGAGCAGATCCTGAAGCAGGTCCTCGTCCAGCATGCCGGTGGCGCGCCGAAAGACGTACAGCGAGTCCAGCGGCGCGCACATCACCATCGGGTACTCGCCGAGGTACTTCTCGTAGCCCTGCACACTGGCGCACAGCGACTGCAGCTGCCGCGTGATCGATTTGTTCGACAGCCCGAGGTAGAAGGGCCCCAGGCGATCCATCAGGTGCACGGTGTCCCGGGGCCAGTAGTGGGGCCAGTGTTGGGGGTTGTTGTGGGGCATGTGGCGCGGCGAGTGCCCTTCGTCCGACATGGTGGTGCCTGGTGTCAGCACGGCGGCGTGCGCCGGGCCTCATGGAAGCGGTCAAGCTCAGCGCGCAGGGCCTCCACCGACAGCGCACGTTCATCGCGGTAGAAGATGTTGTGGCTCTCGAAGGGGATCATGCGGCCGTCGGGCCGGGCCATGTGGATGCAGCTCTTCTTCAACGCGCGGATGTCGAGGCCGCGAGCGTCCATGAACTGCACGATCAGCACGCGAAACACCTTGGTGTAGTCCAGCCCTTGGGGTGCGGCGATCTGTGGCAGGCAGCACATCAGCTCGCTCAGGCAATGGGCCTGCGACTCCGGCGAATGGTTGGTCGCAAACAGCTTGAAGACCTGGTCTTTCAGCGATGCGTCGCGCTCGAAGACGATGGTGTTGCCGGCCGTCTCGACGAGGGTGCGCGGATCGAGAAAGCGTGTCAGGGGCTGCAGTGCGCCGCGGTCGTCGGTGCGCACCGCGTAGGCCATCGCCAGCGTGTCCGGATTGCAGGGCACGGGCACCACATCCTGCGGGCTGAACAGGCCCGATTGTTCGACGATGCGGCGGCGGATTTCGCTGACGGTGAGGCGGTGCCGCGCGGCGTCGTAGGCCTCGACGCGGCCGGCATCTTGCACCGGCTGCAGCGTGACGCCGCGCACGCAGGGCTGGCTGGCAGCGAAGCGGATCACCTCGCCGATCTCTTCGTCGTTGATGCCGCGCTTGACCGTCATCACCAGCGTGGTCGAGAGGTTCAGCGCGTTGAGCCGGTCGAGGGCCTCTTGGCGAATGCGTCGCAGGTCGGCGCCGCGCAGGTCCATCAACGGTTCTCGTTGCAGCGAGTCGAACTGCAGGTAAACCTCGAAGCCGGGTGCGTAGCCGGCCAGCCGTTCGGCGAAGCCCGGCTCCTGGGCGATGCGGAGGCCGTTGGTGTTGAGCATCAGGTGGCGGATGGGCCGGGCCTTGGCCGCGTCGAGGATGTCGAACAACCGAGGGTGCAGCGTGGGTTCGCCGCCGCTGATCTGCACCACATCGGCCTGGCCTTCGCTGGCCACCACCGCGTCGAGCATCGCAAGCACCTCGTCGAACGACCGATGGGTCAATCGCTCGGGGCCGGAGGCCGCATAGCAGGTGGGGCAGCGCAGGTTGCAGTGGTCGGTGATCTCGACGATGGACAGGCAGCTGTGCTGCATGTGATCGGGGCACAGCCCGCAGTCGTAGGGGCAGCCATGGCGCATCGGCGTGGCGAAGCGCTGCGGCATCTCGGGCGGCTTCACGAACACTTCGCGGCACAGCCGGTAGTAGGCGACGTCGTCGCTCATCAGCACCCGCTCGGTGCCGTGCACGGGGCACCACTTGTCCATGTAGACCCGGTCGTCCTTGAAGACGATCTTGGCTTCCACCTGGCGCAAACAGGTGGTGCACACGCTCTGCGTGGTGTCGTAGAACAGATAGGGGCGGTTCTTGCGGTCGCTCATGCGTTCGAGGTCAGGGGCGCCAGGTGCGCGGGGTGGTGCCATCGCCTTCGCTGCCGCCGTGGCCAACCGCGCGCGGCAGGCGGGCCAGCGCCCGCCACAGCGTCGGGGCATACAGCAGCAGGGCGATCAGACAGGTCCACTGGATGCCGGACAGGCCGAAGGGGTAAGGCTGACGCACCGGCTTCCAGTTGTCGCCGACCAGGCGCCACAGCAGGTAGCTGGCCAGGAACAGCTTGAACTGCAGGCCTGGCACGGCGCCGAGGCGATGGCGCAGGCGCCACAGCAGCCCGCCCAACAACCCGAGGAAGACGATCTCGTACAACGGCGAGGGGTGCCGTCGCACGCCGTCGCCCAGGTCCACGCCCCATGGCCAGGTGGTGGGCAGGCCATAGGTGTCGTCGTGCAGCCCGGCCAGAAAGCAACCGACGCGACCCACCGAGATGCCGATCACCAGCGGCACCATCAGCGCGTCGCCGGTGCTGCGCGTCTGGCGAGTGGCCCACTTGGCCAGCTCCACGCCCAACAGGCCGCCCAGCAGCCCGCCGACGATGCTCTGGCCGGGCCAGGCCGCCTGGCCCTGCCAGAGCGCCAGCGCCACATCCGGCCGCTCGATCAGGAACACCGCCTTGTTGCCGATGCCCGCCCCGAGCAGCAGCCCGACGACCACCGCGAAATGGCGGTCGGAGAGCGGCCCGCCGAGTTGCTGGGCGCGCAGGGTGCGCCGCCACCACCAGGCCCCGGTGGCGATCCCCAGGTACTCGAAGGCCGTGTGGACCCAGGCCGCCGTGTGCAGGTCAGCGATCATCGGACGGGGACGGGGACGGGGACGGGGACGGGGGCGCCTCGGTGTTCGCCTTGCCGGCCGTGTGGGCGTCGTCGGGCGTGGCCTCCGGCTCGGCGCTGCGCTTGCGTGTCCACAGCGTGATGCCGCCGATGAGCATCAACCCGGCCAGCAGCATCAGCCCCATCCCGATGGATCTGTCTTCACCGGAGTTGCCGGCGGCGACGACGCACAGACCACACACACCCACACCCAGGGCCAGCAAGGTCAGCACCAGGGCGGCAAGGACTCGAAAGCAGCTCATGGAGACTCCGTCGGCTCAGGTACTTCGGTTCAGGACACATCGCCCGCCTGGGCGCTCGAAGGGCGGCGCAGTTTGCGCAATTGACGAACGCACAGGTAGCTCAGCGCGCCGCCCAGCAACAGCGATGGCACGGCGATCACCAGCACCGCCCCGGCGTAGTCGCCCCCACCCATGCCCATCACGGTGAATGCCGCACCGCAGAGCGTGGCGCCGCCGAAACCGACGAGGCCGAGGATGAGGAACAGCACGGCCAGGGTTCGCGACAGCGAGGGGCGATCGGTGGCCGGTGGTTGATCAGACATGGCAGTCCTTCCAGGCGCGTGAAGCCATCGTGAAGCGAACGACGGGGCCGGCAGCAACCGCGTCGCGCGCCGGCATCAGAAATCGTAGATGTGTTCCACCTGCAGCTCGGGCCGGGCCGCCCAGGAGCGCAGCGCCGAGGCCAGTTGCGGCACCGGCACGGTGACCCAGCGGCGCTCGTGATCCGCTAGGGTCAGCAGCGGTTGCGCGAACACCAGGCGGCCGGCCTCGACCGCGTTGGCGTCACGCGGGGCTCGCAGCGAGACGACGATGTCGCCGCGGTTTCCGGCCACCTCCTCGAACTGGATGCCTTGCTGCGCCAGGCTGGGCCCCTGGGTCGTGAGGCCGGTGCGCCGGGGCACCGTGGCCAGGACGCCCCCCTCCAGGGTGCGCATCCGCTTGAGCGCCGGCCATCGCTCGGCATCGGCGGGCCACGCGTTCAAGATCAGCGCGGTCGTGCCTTCGGCAGCGGGCGCGGGATCGTCCAGCCGCTGCAGCAGCCAACCCCACGCGGCCTTGGCACCGTATTCGGTGGTCAGCGCGAACCGTCGCTCCCATTTGCGCACGGCGTTGTCGTCCCACAGCGGCGTGGCCTGCCACAGCTCTTTCAGCCGGGCGAGGTGGTCGTAGTCGTGCGAGCGGTGCTGCTGGATGAAGCGGGCGTAGTCCTGGGCCACCCGGGCGCCCAGCTCATCTTCCGGCGTGGGCGCATCGGCCGTGGCTTCGGCCAGGCGCCCGATGGTGGCTTCGTAGCAGGCCTTCAGCGTGAACTCGAAGCCGTGCGCGATGCCCTCACCATTCGCGCGCAGGTGGTAGCGCAGGTCGGTGCTGGCGGCGGGTGAGGCCTGGCTGAGTTCGCCGTAGCTTTGCCAGAACTGCGCCACGTGGCTGAAGAACGGAAAGGCGCTGGGGGGCTTGTGGGCGGCCAGGTAGGTGGCCAGTTCGGTGCGAGAGTGCACCGGCATCCATTCGCTGACGCTGTAGAACGTGAGCACGCCGGCACGGCGCTGGTCGTTCGGCGTGCGGGGGGCGCCATCGGTGCGCGGGGCGGCCAGGCCGGTGAAGGCCGCGGTGGCGACGGCCACGGCCACCCACTTGGCGGCCCACGCGCGAGCGGTGCGGTGCCGAAGAGGTCGTGTCATCGCGTTGGTCATGTGCGCGGCACCCCGGCATCGGGCGTGCCGCGGCACGCCAGCTCCCAGAACAGCCACACGGCGCCCAGCAGCGGCACGAGGATCAGGGCGATCGACCAGGGGCTGCGGCCTCGGTCGAGCATGCGTGCCCGCATCAGCGCCAGCAGCGCGATCACCGCGGCGCCCGCCCACACCAGCGCCAGCGTCTGCGAAAACTGCAGGTGCATGAGGCCGCCAAAGAACACCGCCCACACGAGCAGGCTGCCGATCCAGAACCCTTGGCGGCCCAGGCGCAGATCGCCGTTCATGCGGCCAGGGGGCGCAGCACCGGCTCGCCGTGGGCGATCAGCAGGCCCTGCACCGTGTCACGCAGGCCGTCGGGTGTCACCTGCTGGGGTGCCACCGGCGGCGCGGCCACCACCGTGACACGGCTGAACAGCCCGCGGCGGAAGGGCTTGACCATCGCCCGGCCGCCTTCGGCCCTAGAGAAGAACGAGCCCCACAGGTTGACCAGGGCCACCGGAATCACCGGCACCGGGCGGCGCTCGATGATCTTCATGACGCCGCCCTTGAAGGGCTGCAACACGCCATCGTGGGTGATGCCGCCTTCGGGGAAGATGCCAATGATCTCGTCGTCGGCCAGCACAGCGTCGGCCGCTTCGAAGGCGGCTTCGTAGGCGGCCGGGTCTTCACCGCGCGGCGCGATCGGGATGGCCTTGGCCAGCTTGAACAGCCAGCCGAGCACCGGCACCTTGAAGATGCGGTGGTCCATCACGAAGCGGATCGGGCGCGGGCTCGCCGCCATCAGCAGCACTGCATCGACGAAGCTGACGTGATTGCACACGATCACCGCCGGCCCACTGGAAGGGATGTGCTCGGTGTCCACCAGGCGCAGGCGGTAGATGAAGCGCGACAGCATCCAGGCCAGGAAGCGCAGCAGGTACTCGGGCACCACCAGGAAGATGTAGGCCCCCACGATCAGGTTGGCCAGGGCGATCAGGCCGAACACCTCGGGGATGCTGAAGCCCGCCGACAGCAGCGCGCCGACGATCAGGCTGCTGGCGATCATGAACAGCGCGTTGAGGATGTTGTTGGCCGCGATGATGCGAGCGCGGTGGCTGGGCGGCGAACGCAATTGAATGAGCGCGTACATCGGCACGCTGTACAGACCGGCCGAGAGCGACAGCGCGAACAGATCGGCCAGCACACGCCAGTGGGCCGACTGGGCCAGGAAGGCGGCCACCGTCATCGTGCCGGTGGTGGCGTCACCGCCCAAGCCGCGGGAGGCGAAGTACAGGTCGGCGGCGAAGACGCTCATGCCGATCGCCCCCAGCGGCACCAGGCCGATCTCGACATGGCGGCGGCTCAAGGTCTCGCACAGCAGCGAGCCGGTGGCGATGCCGATCGAGAACACCATCAGCAGCAGCGAGGCGACCTGCTCGTTGCCGTGCAGCACGTCTTTGGCGAACGAGGGGAACTGGCTGAGGAAGGCGGCGCCGAAGAACCACATCCACGAAATGCCCAGCAGAGAGCGGAAGACGGCCAGCCCTTCGTGTGCCAGCTTCAGGTTGCGCCAGGTTTCGCTGAACGGGTTCCAGTTGACCTTCAAGCCCGGCGCCGTCGACGGTGTGGCCGGCACCGCTTGGGCCACCACCCGGCCCACGATGGCCAGCACCACGCTGGCCACCGCCACCGCGTGGGTGCCGGGCAGCCAATGATCGGCCGGCAGCGCGATCAGCACACCGCCCGCCAGGTTGCCCAGCAGGATGGCGACGAAGGTGCCCATCTCGATCATGCCGTTGCCGCCGGTCAGCTCATGCTCGGCCAGGTGCTGCGGCAGGTAGGCATATTTCACCGGGCCGAACACCGTGCTGTGCAGGCCGAGCAGGAAGATGCAGCCCAGCAGCAGCGGGATGGCGCTGGTGAACAGGCCGATGGCGCCCAGCACCATGATGACCAGTTCGAGGTTCTTCACCAGCCGGGTGAGCGTCGCCTTGTCGTACTTGTCGGCCAACTGGCCCGAGGTGGCCGAGAACAGCAGGAACGGCGCGATGAACACGGCGCCGATCACCAGCCCGGCCATCTTCGGCTCCATCCACGAGACGTGCATCTGGTAAGTCACCAGCACGGTGAAGGCGAACTTGAAGATGTTGTCGTTGGCCGCGCCCAGGAACTGCGTCCAGAAGAAGGGGGCGAAGCGCCGCTGGCCAAGCAGGGCGAACTGGCCGCCTTCGTGGCCGTGGCTGGGGGACGATGCAGTGGACATGGGACAAGCCTTGCGGGGCGGTGGGTCAGGATGATGCCGCAGCCAGCGTGGGCTGCCGATCGGTATTCGCGAGTGTGGTGGTACGGAACGACACCCTAGGGCGTGTTCACACGACGCAGCTCCGTGCGAACGGGTTGTCCAGGGATGCAGGGCAACGCCGCCGTGCGCCCTGGACGGCCCGTTCCCGAAGGGTTGCCACCAGAACCAGCCGCCCGCGGCGTTGCAAAGCCTCGCCGGGGCCGCACCCCGGCTTCGTTTTGCGCCTTGCGATCGACCGGTTCTGGTGGCAACGCATCGGGGCTGCGTCGTGTGAACACGCCCTAACCACCCTGACGCACGGTTTGTACCGGGCCGCCGCGCTGGGTGCGCACCACCCAGTCGAACATCGAGTCCACCGTCACGGTGGCGATGCGGCCGGCGAACCGGTCACCGGTGGGGTGGTCGTCGAACTCGACGTTCGCTCGCGTCAGCCGTGCCCCGAGCCGGGTGAAGGTGTCGATGTGCAGCACGCTCGGGCGGTAGCCCTCGTCGCGCAGCCACCCTTGCGCGCGGGATCGGCTCTGGTTGCGAGGCTCCAGCGCCATCGCCAGCGTTTCCAGCACCCATTGGTTGGATTGCTGGTAGCGGGTGTTGAAGGCGTACGCCACCATGCTGTAGCGCGGGGTGTGCATCCGTGCCACAGCGGTGTTGTCGCGCAGCAGCGGCAGCACCTGGGCCTGCGCCTCGCGCGTCAGCGGGACGAAGGCCGCCTCGTAGCGGAACGGCCGGTCGTTGAAGAACTCGCCCAGGCCTTGGCGGAACAGATCGGCACGGTCGGTGCCGCAGGCGTTGAGCTTGTGGACCACCCGCCAGGCACCTTGGCCCCCGTTGGCCGATTCGTCCTTGTACGCCAGCCCGAGGTGCGACCAACGCAGACCGTACTTCGACAGGTCCTGCCCGGCGCGGGCCAGCAGCACCACCTGGGCGCCGGAGGCATCCAGCTGCCGGGCGGTGCGGGCGGCCAGCTCCAGCCCAGCCGTCAGTTGCTGGGTGGTGGGCTTGCCTTCTTCGCAGGGGCGGCCCGCGTGGGCGGGGCTGGCCACCAGCGCGATCGTCAAGGTGGCGGCGGCCCACGCGCCACGCGACCAAGGGGCGGCCAGGCGCTTGCTCATCGCGTGATCCGTTCGTCGTGGATCAAGGCACGGCCCAGCTCATTCGGGATGAAGGCGACCGCCTCGCCGGCCACGGAGAGCACACAGCCCGCCGCCACCACACTGGCGACGATCACGGTGCCGGTGGCCACCACCGAAGCTTCGCCAACCTGTGCACCGAACTTGACCGACATGCGGGCGCCATCTGAGGCGCGCTCCAGCACCCACACCGTGCCTTCGGCCACCGCTTCGATGGCGACCACGGTGAACGACGCCCCCGCCACCAGCACGGCCGAGGGGGCCGCCACCGAGATGGCCACCGGCACGGAGAGCGACAAGCCCGATGCGGCGCTCAGGTCTCGCGAGGGGTCATGAGCGTGGGCCGGCGCGGCGGCCAGCAGGGTGAGGCTCAAGGCAAGAGCCATGGCATGGGTCGCATGCGCTCGGCGGCGGGGGAAGGTCATGACAGCGTCCAGATGGTTCAGCAGGTTCATCGAGGTCTCCGATCAGGCCGTGCGGTCGTGGGCAGGATGGGTGTCGAGGTGGTCGCCACGCAGCGAGCGGTCGGCCCGGTCCGCCTCAAAGGCGTCGCGCAGCGTCTTGGCCAGCGTGAAGGCGCTCGAGATCAGGAACAGCCAGCTCACGAGCAGGTAGGCCTTGTACGTCGGGTTGATCTGCATCCGCCACAGGCCCCAGCCGGTCAGCGCCATCGCGAGTGCAAAGCCGCCCCAGACCACCAGGTTCCACATGGGCGTGTCGCCGTTCGGGCCCCGCAGTTGCTGGTCCCGCACGTATTTGGCCAGCGCGAAGGCCGAGCTCAAACAGAAGATGTAGCCCATCACCATGAACGCGCGGTCCAGGTCTTCGCCAGGCAACCAGGCCAGACCGGTGGCGCAAACCGCGATCGACACACCGAACGAGATCCAGACCTGGGCACGCCAGGCCTTGGTGTCGCGGCGGACGATGACGCGGGGTGACGAGGTACTCATACGGGGCCTCTCAGGGCTGTTGAACATGGCTGAATGCTGCGCCGGCTGGGCACGAAAGTCTCGCTTCATGGGCCGGTGTAGCGTGAAGCGGCCGATTGGGTATCGTCAAGCGATACCTGGCGCCGCCGTGGTGAAGTGCCAGCGGGTGTCGAAGACGAGCGGCGACAGGCGTTCGCCGCGCCAGGCCACGCGGCGCTTGAGGGCGAGGTCGAACAGCAGTGGGTTGTGCCGGCGCAGCCGTTCCAGCGGCGCAACGTCCGCCAGGTCCAGCAGGCCCTCTTGCACCAGGCGCGAGGTGGAATACAGCAGGTCCACGCCGGGCAACGGGTAGTCCGAGCCGTGCAGCAGGCGAGGGTGCCAGTCGCTGCGGGTCAGCACGGTCTTCCACACGTCGGCGCGCCGGTTCACCTGGAACAACGCCGACACGTCGCCCAGCAGATGCCCGCGCCAGGCGGGCTCATCCATCAGACGGGCAAACAGCTCGAAGGCCGGCCGCCGGCTGGGCCGGCGCTGGTCCAGGTCCAGCGCTTCGCCCAGCGACGCGCAGTGCGCCATGATGACCCGCACACCCGCCTCCAACGGTGCACGCACCAGCAGCGGGTTGCCGTAGTCGTGCCGTTGCGCGCCCGGCACCGCCTTTTCCTCGCCGCCATGCACGATGAGCGGCGTGCGGCTGCGGGCCAGCTGGTCGTAGAAGGGCGCCAATCGGCGGTCACGCAGGTCGATGGCCATCGCGCTCGGCAGCCACTTGACCGCCAGCGCACCTTGGCGCAGCGCCTGGTCCAGACGCTCGAGCGCGTCGTGCCGCAGCGGGTGGATCGACGCCACCCAGCCGAAGCGATCCGGCGTGCTCGCGGCCACCTGCTGCGCGTAACGATCGGGCACGTGGAAGGTTGTCCACTCCGGCCGATCGTGTCCCGACCCATCCACGGCCCGGTCGAAGGCGAACAGCAGCCAGCGCGCGCCGGGCGGGAAGCCGGCGGCGAGCCGGCGCAGCCGCTCTACATAGGCCCGGTCGACCGAGCCCCCCGCCAGCGCGTCCCCAGGCACGCCCGCCGCGTTCATGATGGTGGCGCGGCGCAGCCGCTCGATCGGGTGCCAGCCTTCGGTCATCGAGGTATGGATGGTGCAGCCCGAGCCGCTGTCTCCATTGCCCAGCAAGTGGGTGTGCACGTCCCACAAGGCGGCGGGGTCGATGCCGTCAAAGGTGGCGTGCAGCAGGTCGGCGATGGCCGTGGGCCAGACCGGCACGGCCGGTTCCGAGCGCGGAACCCGGCCCACCGGATCGACTGGGGTCTCGCTGGCGGTGGCGAGGTTGGTGAACAGCCCGGTGAGGGCGGCCGCACCGCAGCACAGCGCGCGCCGGCGGCCGGCATGAAGGTGAACAGGTTTCGACATGGCGCCGCATGCTCGCCCAACCGACCCGCAAAGTTCACATTGGCGCCCCTTGGTGGCTGCTTTCGCGCCGGGCGGTATCCTTCTGCGCTACCCGCGCCAGATCGGCGCTCACCCGGGCACCCCAAAGGACTGACATGCGCCGCCCCTTCCTCACTCTGCTGATTCTTTCCGCTGCGCTGGTGGCCACATGGCCGATGACTGCGCGAGCCGAGAGCCCGCCCACTGCAGTGGTGGCCGATTCGGCCTATGGCGGAGGCCGCAGCGGAGGCAGCTTCTTCTACCTGGCCGCTGTCAACGGGCAGAAATCTGAAGGCAATGCCTTGCTCGCGAGTCGCGGCGCCAGCCAGGGACAGGGCCAAAACATGCGGCTCAAGTCGTTCGAGCGCTCGGTGCCCGCCGGTCGGGTGAAGCTGAAGCTGGTGGCGCAATGGGCCTACGCCGCGCCGATGCAGGAGATGTTCGCCGGTGACAAGACCAAGCCGCTGGAGGCTGAAGTCGACGTCGAGCTGCAGCCAGGCATGCGCTACGTCGTCAACGGCGTCCTGGACGCTTTCCGGCGAGAGCTGTGGCTTGAAGATGGCAATGGCCCCATCGCCGCCACCAAGACCGTCGACGCGATTCGAGACCCGGCGGTGCTGCAACAGATGGCCAATGCGCAATACACCTGCTGCAATCTGCACTACGAAGACGATTGGATCAGCGACGCCAACTGGGCGACGCTGCCCTTCATACCTGCCGGCGCGCGCATCGTGGTGAAGGAATACGGTCGCCACAAGGCGGAAGTGCTGATCGAAGGCAAACCGATGCGCATCGGCCTGGATTACGGGCGCGACAGGGAGACGCGCGAGCAACTGGTTGCGCGGCTGATGGTGAAAGAAGACCCATCGGCGAAGCTGGACGCCTGGCCCCGGCCCGTGCAGGCCGCCATCCGTGCCGGCAAGGTGGCCGTGGGCATGGACCGGGAGCAAGTCGTGATGGCTCTGGGCCGTCCGCGTATCGACACCACGCCTTCTCTCGACGCTGCGCAGTGGACGTACTACACGTTCCAGGAGGAAACCGTCGTGGTCGTCTGGGGGGCCGATCAGCGCGTCGTTCGAGTGGATGCAACGCCGGCGGTGCGCAAGCAGTTGGTGGCTGAGTAGCCCGGAGCGCAGCGATGTCCACCACCCAAGCGCTGATCGACCAGATCAAGTCCGAGCTGAAGCTCTCGAACATCACCTACGCTCAATTGGCGCCGCGCATCGGCATGGCCGAGTCGAGCGTCAAGCGCATGTTCGCCAAGGGCGACATGCCATTGGCCCGCGTCGACGAAATCTGCCGTGTGCTCAAGCTGGACTTTGCCGACCTCGCGCGCAAGGTCGCCGATGCGCAACCGCTGCGCAAGGAGCTGACGCTGGAGCAGGAGCGGGCGGTGGTCTCCGATCGCAAGCTGCTGCTGCTGGCGATCTGTTGCATGAGCCAGTGGACGTGCGAGCAGGTCGTGGCCACCTACCGAGTCACCGAGGCCGAGGCGATCAAGTACCTCGCGCAGCTCGATCGGCTGGGCATCATCGAGCTGCGGCCGATGAACCGCTACCGCTTGCGCCTGGCAAAGACCTTCCGCTGGCGACCCCACGGGCCGGTGATGCAGTACTTCCGTGAAGACGTGGTGACCGACTACTACGCCGGCGGCTTCGATGGCGAAGGCGAAATGCTGACGCTCGTGCACGGCCAGATCGGCCGCAGCCTGGCGACCTTGTTCAATGAGCGGCTGCAGCGCGTCGCGCAGGACTTCGCCCAGCAGCACCTGGCCGACCAGAAGCTGCCGCCCGACCAGAAGCGGCCCTACACCCTCGTCATCGCCATGCGCTCGTGGCTCTTCGCCGCGTTCCGCGATCTCAAGCGCGAGCTGTGATTCTCGATGCAGGATGTGTTCCCTGGTCTGAGCTGAGACCACGCCTGTCCACGCTCACGGTCGGTGGCATAGTCGGTGATCGGTTCGAAAGCGTGGCCGAATTCGAGCTTTCGTGATGGAGCAACGTCGTGCAAATCCTGGTTCCCACACCGGCCCACCTTCCGGCCTACATCGCTGCGCTGGAGCAGGGGTGGACGGTCGATACCGCGCGAGGCGAGGTGGCGGCTCGTGAGGAGCTGGCCAGGATCCGGGCCGATGCGCGCGTGTTCATCGAACAGCAGCAGGATCGCCTTGCATTGGGAGGGCCGGTGACCCTGCCGGACGGCAGCCAGGTGCCGCGCATTCCAGGCTTCAAGATGTGGATGTGGGACGGCGAGTTCTGCGGGGTCATCAGCTTGCGTTGGCGGCCCGGCCGCACCGACCTGCCACCCCACTGCCTGGGACACGTCGGCTACAACGTGGTGCCCTGGAAGCGTCGGCGAGGCTATGCCACCCAGGCCCTGGCGCAGATGCTGCCGCTGGCCCGCGCCGAAGGGCTGCCCTTCGCCGAGGTCACCACCGACCCGACCAACACCGCCTCGCAGCGTGTCATCGAAGCCAACGGCGGCGTATTGATCGAGCGCTTCACCAAACCTGCGGCGTTCGGCGGCACCGAAGGCTTGCGCTATCGGATCGCGCTGGTGGCCTGAGAGGCCGAGACGCCTGATACGCGCAAGCCCTTGACCGTGCCGCCCCTTCAGCCCGTGATCTACCCACCCACACGGAGACGCTCACCATGCAGATCAAACTGACCAGCCTGACCGTCGATGACCAGGACCGCGCCTTGGCCTTCTACACCGGCGTGCTGGGCTTCGAAAAGAAGCACGACATCCCGATGGGCGGCGGTTTCCGCTGGCTGACCGTCACCTCGCCTGAAGGGGTGGACGGTGTCGAGTTGGTGCTGGAGCCGATGGCCTTTCCACCGGCGCGTGACTACCAGCGCGCGTTGTTCGAAGCCGGCATTCCATCCACCGCCTTCTTCACCCACGACATCGCGGCCGAGTGGGCCCGGCTGCAGGCGCTGGGTGTGCGCTTTCGGGGCGAGCCCAAGGTCATGGGACCGGTGACGGCCGTGATCTTTGAAGACGGCTGCGGCAACCTGATCAACCTGGTTCAACCGTCGGAGCCAGCGTGATGGCCATTCGCGTGCGAGAGATCGATCACGTCGTGCTGCGGGTGATCGACCTGGACCGCATGCTGCGCTTCTACACCGAAGTGCTGGGCTGCCAAGTGGAACGGCGCCAGGAAGAGATCGGATTGGTGCAGTTGCGCGCGGGCCGCTCGATGGTCGATCTGGTGCCGGTCGATGGTCGGCTGGGCTTGCGCGGCGGGGCGGCGCCCGGGCGCGAAGGCCGCAATGTCGACCATTTGTGTTTCCGCGTCGATCCGTTCGACGCCGATGAGATCCATGCGCATCTGGCGGCGCACGGGGTGCAGGGCGGCCCGGTCGAATCGCGCTATGGCGCTGAAGGCGAGGGGCCCTCGATCTACCTCGACGATCCCGAGGGCAACACCGTCGAGTTGAAGGGCCCGCCCGCCACCGTTTGAGCGCCCGCCGGCCCGCACACCATCAGGCGCTGATGCCGACGGTGAGCGTGGCCGTGAACCCGGCGGAGACGCTGCCGGTGACGCTGGCGAGCTCCAGCCCGTCGGTGTCGTCGCTGAAGATGTTGTCGGTCGACAGCGACATCTGCGCGAGGTTGCCCACGCTGTCGTCGTAGCCGCTGGCCACGCCGTACACCAGGTCGCAGGCGTCCTCGGGGAGGGCCAGTTGCGAGGTCTTCACGTTGTTGCGGCCGGTGGTGGCGGTGTCGAGGCTGCTGTAGATCTCGAAGTGCATGTGCGGCCAGCGCCCGCTGTAGCAGCCCGGGAAGATGGTGGTGAAAGTGACTTCGCCATTCGAGTCGGTGACCTGCACGGCGCGCAGGTAGTTCTCGTCGGTCACGCCGCTGGAGTACAGCGAGTAGTTGCCGCCTGCGTCGCAGTGCCAGAGGTACACGGCATAGCCTTCAAGGCTCGCGCAGCTGGAGGCGGTGTTCACCACTTTCAGCGTCACGGTCATCTCCACGCCCTCGGCCTGGTTGCTGCCATAGTCGCCGAAGCTCGAACGCATGTCGCTGCGAACGATGCCGCTCATGGTCAGCACGTTGACGACGCCGCTCGAGTTGCTGTTGGTGCCATCGCCGGGGTAGGGGCCGTTGGTTTCGCTGGGGATCACCGAGCAACTGCCGCTGTCGCTGCCACTGCTGCCTCCGCTGCTGCCGCTCGATCCGCTCGATCCGCTGCTGCCCGAGCTGCTCGTGCCGGCGTCGGCGTCGCCCCCGCCGCCACAGCCCACCAGGCCGAGCGGCGATGTCATCGCCGCGCCGACGGCCAGCCAGCGCAGCATGCCGCGCCGTGCCAGCGCCCGCTGGGCAAGGGTGTTCAGGTCGGCCGCCAGGCCGTGCGGGTGATCGTCACGCCGATCGTCAAGGTGGTGCGGGGTGTTCATGGCCCACATCGTGAAGGGCCGCTGTGTCGCGCGTTTTCCCGTTGTTTGTCAGCCCTGACACACTCGCGTACGTTTCGCCATCTTGAGGAAACGCATCGGGGCTCCGTCGTGTGAACACGCCCCAGGGCGGCTGCTTTCAGGCGGCCGGCAGCCAAAGCGTGGCCCGCAAGCCGCGCTCGGTCCGATTCGCCAGGCTCAGGCGCCCGCCATCGCGCTCGGCCAGATCGCGCGCGATGGCCAGGCCCAGGCCCAGGCCCTGCCGGGTGCCGTGGTCCGGCGAGAGGCTCACCCAGGGTTGCATGACCTGGTCGATCTGCTCTGGCGGGATGCCCGGGCCCTCGTCATCGACCCACAGCACCACGCCGCGTTCGCCCGATCCGCTGTCGGCCGGCCTCACCGTGACGCGGGCGCTGCCGCCGTGTTGCAGCGCGTTGTTCAGCAGGTTGTCAACGATGCGCCGCAAGGCCACCGGGTGGGCACGGGCGCGCACCGCTTGCGATTCACCCATCGTCACTTGGTGCCCCTGGCCCGCCAGGTCGTCGACGGCCGCCTGCGCCAACGCGAGCAGGTCCACAGCGTCGGGTGGCGCCGCGTCGCGCTGTTCGCGCAGCACCGCGAGCGAGCTGTCGATCAAGGCGTTCATCTCGTGGATGTCGGCGATGGCCGCCGAAGTGGCCGGGTGGTCGATGCCTTCCAGCCGCATGCGCAGCCGCGTGAGGGGCGTGCGCAGGTCGTGCGAGACGGCCGCCATCTGCAGGCCTCGGGCGTCGAACTGCGCCTGCAGTTGCTGCGCCATGTCGTTGAACACGTGGGCGGTTGCCCGCACCTCGCGGCTGCCGCGCCGCTCGTCGAGCATCGGCGGCCGTTGGCCGGGCTGCAGACCTTGCGCGAGCTGTTCGGCCGCGCTGGCCAGCCGCCGCATCGGGCCGGCCACCCAGCGGGCGCACAGCGCAGCGCCGAGGGCGATCACGAGCAGGCGCACCCCGTAGTCCAGCCACATCGAAGGGCCCGGGGGCACGCGGCCGGGGCCTGGCGATGGGCCCATGGCGTTGCGGCCCGCCTCGGGCGGGGCTGGCTGGCGGGCCGGGTCAGGCGGCCCTCCGCGGTCCCACAGGGGGCTGGGTGGCAGCGAAGGAAAGGGCTCCATCGGCGCGGGTGGCCCGCTGGCGGCCCCGGGGGGCGGCGGCACCGCCAGCCAATGCGCGGCGGCATGCGCGCCCACCAGCACCACCCACATCAGCACAAACAGCCGCAGGGTCAGCGTGTCGAAACGGCGCCAGCCCTGGGGCGGTGAGGCGGAGCCGCGGTTCACCGCCCGCCCTCCACGGGCGTGTCGAAGCGGTAGCCCTCGCCGCGCACCGTGCGGATCATCGGCGCGCCGCCCGGGTGAACCAGCTTGCCACGCAGGCGAGAGACGGCGAGATCGATGCTGCGCTCAGTGCCGGCCGTGCCGGGCGCGCGCGACAGGTCGAGCAGTCGCTCGCGACCCAGCACCTGACCCGGGTGCTCGGCAAAGGCCGACAGCAGGCGAAATTCGGCGGTGGACAAGGGCACGATCGTCCCGTCGGGGGCCTGCAGTTGGTGCTTGAGGCGGTCGAAGGTCCAACCGGCAAAGCGCAGCACGGCGGCGGTGGGCGAGGCCGGGCCGGCCGTGAGCGCCTGCCCCCGGCGCAACACCGCCCGGATGCGTGCGACCAGCTCACGCGGCTCGAAGGGTTTGGGCAGGTAGTCGTCGGCGCCCAGCTCCAGCCCCAGCACACGCGACAGGGGGTCGCCCTGGGCGGTCAGCATGATGATCGGCAGCGAGGGGCATTGCTGCTTGGCCCACGGGCACAGCGCCAGCCCATCGTCGTCAGGCAGCATCAGATCGAGCAGCAGCACATCGAAGCGCGAGGCGGTCAGGCGCCGGCGCAACGAGGCGCCGTCGGGCAGCGCTTCGACCTCGAAGCCGAACGATTGCAGATAGTCCAGCAGCAGCGTGCGGATCGCGGGGTCGTCATCGACCAGCAGGCAACGTGTCATGGCAGAGGCTCTAAGTGGCCTGGGCGGCTGATGGCGCGAGTATCAGCGAGTCCGATCCATCATGGATGGCAATCCGCTGACGACCATCCCGATGCCTTCCTTATGCCGCCAAGAGCAAGATGGACCGACTTGAAACGACGACTCATCATGAAGGAGGAGTCATGTACATCGTCACCATCGTCTTGTTGATCATCTTGCTGTCGGGCCTGCGGATCGCGCAGGAATATCAGCGAGGTGTCGTGTTCCGATTGGGGCGGCATGTGGGCCTGCGCGGGCCTGGGCTTTACTGGATCTGGCCGCTGGGACTGGAGCGGGCCGTCACCATCGACGTCCGAACACGCACCGTTTCGGCGGAACAGCAAGAGACGATCACCCGGGACAGCGTCACCGTCAAGGTCAACGCGGTGCTTTGGTACCGCATCACCGACGCCGCCAAGTCGGTGATCGAGGTGGCGGATGCCGATGCCGCCGCTTACCAGTTGGCGCTGACGGGCTTGCGCAACATCATCGGCCAACACGACCTCGACGAGGTGCTGCAGGAGCGCGACAAGATCAATGCCTTGCTGGGCGACAGCATCGTAGGCCCCACACGGGCATGGGGCCTCGAGATCCAGCGTTTCGAGATGAAGGACGTGGAACTTCCGGCGGCGATGCAACAAGTGATGGCGATGCAAGCTGAGGCGATTCGTGAGAAACGGGCCCGCATCATCAAGGCCGAGGCCGAATTCGAGGCCTCGGTCAAGCTCTCGGCGGCCGCGTCTCAAATCATGGAGAACCCGGCGGCACTCGAACTGCGACGCATGCAGATGATCTCGGAGGTCGGCGCGGAGAACAGCAGCACGACAGTGATGATGATCCCGTCCGACTTTGTCACCTTGTCGCAGACGCTGAGCCAGTACTTCCAGAAGCGCACTGACGTGGTGTCGGCCTCAACCGGCTGAACGGCACACTGAATGGCACGCTGAACGGCCATCGCGAGGCGGCAACAATCCAGCATCATGGGGACACGAAGAATCGGGGCTCACATCGCACCGTGGAGGGGACATGCGCCGTGCCTTGCTGATCATTGCCGCAGGAGGTGCGCTGCTGTTCGGCAGTGTGCTCGCCTTGTCGTGGCTGAATCCGCTGCTGATCGAGCGTGCTGCCCGCGACGTGGTGCGCATCGAGGTCGAGCAGCGGGTGGGCGAGAAGATCGACACGCTGTCGAATTCAAAGGTCGCCATCCTCGCGGCCAAGGCCCTGGGCCAGACCGAGGCCGAGATCGAGGGCGAGATCGAGGGGCGGTGGCGCGCGCTGCAGGACGGCGTGCCTTCCAAGGTGGCGCAGGCCTTGGCCGATCTGTTGCGCGTCGACTGTGAGTGCCGGCGCCGCATGCGCGAGCGCGCCCGCCACGACGCCGAGCAGCACCTGGGCACCTTGGAGCAGGTGCGGGCCCGACTGCAGGGCCTGATCGAGACGGCGTATGCCTCCACCACCGACCAGTTGCTGCGAGAACTGCGCATCGTCTGCGCCAGCAACGCCGCGGTGTTCGGGCTGCTGGGACTGCTCGCGTGGCATCGAGCTCGCGCGACGCTTCAACTCCTGCTGCCGGCGGCGGTGCTGCTGGGCGCCGCTGGCGTGACGGGCGGGCTCTACCTGTTCGAGCAGAACTGGATGCACACCCTGGTCTTCGGCGACTACGTGGGTTGGGGCTACCTCGGTTACCTGGGCCTGGCGTTCGCGCTGTTGTCCGACGTGGCGTTCAACCACGCCCGCGTCATCACATCGGCGCTGAATGCCGCGTTCAACGTGGTCGGATCGGCTGTCGTGGTCGTGCCGTGCTGAGCGCAGTGGCCGGCGCGGCAGGTCAGCGCGGCTTCCAGATCTTGCCCAGGCGGTCGGGCATGCCGTCGGCACGTTCCAGCCGCGGGTATCGCAGGCCGCCGCGCCAATCGATCGTGACGGTGCGGTACAGGTCGCCGTCTTTCACCAGCAAGCGCAGCGGCGCTTCGCCGCCGGTGTTGGCGCGAACTGCAGCCTCCAGCCGCTCGGGCTTGTAGGCCCGGTCGTTCACCGCCAGCAGCGTCATGCCCGAGGTGAGGCCGGCTTCGAAGGCCGGGCTGTTCCAGTAGACCTGGGTGAGGCTGCCGTCGCCGATGACCCGCAGGCCCAGCGAGTAGGCCAGGTTCTGCGCGCGCTCGTTGCCGCTCTCACCCTCCCAGCCGCGTTCGTTGCCTTCGAAGCTGCTTTCCTCGGTGGCCCAGGTGAGCCGCCAGCCGCTGTTCGCGAGGCCGGGCACGGAATCACCGACACGGTCCATCCGCTCGCGAAGGAAGCGCCGCCAGTCATGGGGCTGCACCGCGTTCAGGGCGGCCACCAGATCGTCTTCGGTGTAGGTGACCGGGCCGGGTGAGCCATCGGGTCGCCGGCCGCGGGTGGCGCCACCGAAGAAGGCGCGGGCGAAGTCGTCCAGCGAGCGTTGGTCGCGGCTGAGTTGGCGCAGGGCCAGGTCCACGTCCAGCCACACCAGCTGCGCCTCGTCGTAGTAGTCGGCGTTGCGCTGCCAGGTGTCCCACTCGCGCGTCGGGCCGGGGCCGATGGCGGGGTCGTTCACCGTGTCCTGCAGCGGGCGCCAGGTGCGGCCGGCGCGGGCGGCGATGTCGGCCACCACATTGGCCAGCCGGTCGCGGGTCTGTTCGGGCGTGCTCAGGCCCGACCGCACCGCCAGCACGCGACCCCAGTACTCCGTCAGACCTTCATAGACCCACAGCAGGCTGTTGCCCATGGGCACCTGGTAGTCGGGCGTGGCCAGGTCGGCCGGCCGGCGGTACTTGCCGTTCCACGCATGCACGTACTCGTGCGGCAGCAGCTCACGGCCCCGGATGGCCTTGTCCCAGTCTTTGAAGTAGTCGGGCTTCAGTCCGTTCTCGCTGGACTCGTGGTGCTCCAGCCCGATGCCGCCGAACTCGTCCGATAGCGCGAGCATCAGGTCGTACTGGCGGAAGTGGCGCGCGCCGCCGAAGAGCTTGTCGGCCTGCGCGACCAGGGCCCGGTGCGCGTCCAGCTGGGCGGGGCTCGCTTCGAGCGTTGCCGCCTCGTCGCCCACCAGCGTCAGCGTGACGGGGTGCGCGGCACCCGGCGGGTCGAGCGGCACCTGCCGCAGGTGGCGGCCGGCAAAGAGCGGCGAGTCGATCAGCGTCTCAACCGAGACCGTGCCGAACTCAACCCAGCCGTCCGCGGCCGGCTGCACCACCGCGCCTTGCGCACCGCGCAGCGCGCTGACCTGCTGCCACTGCGAAGGCAACCGCAGCCGGGGCTTGACGCTGATGGCATGGGCCGCGGGCCCGGCCGGGTACAGCAGCACGGTTTCCCATTCGATGCCCAGCATCTGCCGCGTGACGCTCGCGCGCTCGTGGCTGCCGCGCACGGGGGCCAGGTACTGGAAGCTCAGCTCCAGCTGGTGCGCGTGGGCCGGCACATCCACCAGGAAGGTGAATGGATCGGCCGATTCCCGGCGCCAGCTCAAGCGCTCGCCCTGCGCGCGGACCACCAGGCCCGCCAGCCGCGTGACATCGCCGTACGGGCCGTGGCCCCCAGGCAGGTAGCGCGCGTAGCGCAGCGCCAGCGTGCGCCCCGGCGTGGCCACGGGCAGCGTCTGCTGCACCTTGACCACCCGCCGGTCCAGATCGGTCGCGTCCACGGAAAGGGTCATCGGGCCCGGCCACGACACTGGCGCCTCGGCGGCCTCGTTCGCCGAGGTGGGCGAGGCCGACGAATGGGCCAGCGCCGTCGACGGGGCGAGGCCCCACAGCAGGGACAACGCCAGCGGCGCCGCGGCCAGTTGCGTGCACAGCACCTGGCTGAGCCAGGTGCCGCGCTGTCGCATCGAGAGACTCTTCATCGTGGGGACCTTCAACGGACGGGCTTTCAGCGTGCGGACCAGATGGCGCTCAGCCGGTCGGGCGCGCCATCGACCCGTTCGAGCCGGGGGTAGCGAAGACCACCGCGCCAATCGATGCGCAGCTGCTTGTAGACATCGCCATCTTTCACCAGCAGCTCGATCGGCGCGCGGCCGCCCTGGTTGGCGGTGATGGCCGCGGCCAGGCGTTCGGGCTTGTAGACCTGCATGTTCACGGCGACCACCTTCTGGCCGGTGGCCGCGCCCGCCTGGAAGGCCGGGCTGTTCCAGAGCACTTGGTCGAACTCGCCATCGCTGGCGATCTGCAGGCCGAGCGAGAACGAGAAGTCGTCCGGTCGCTCGCGGCCGGTCGGGCCGCTGCGGCCTTCCTGCTGGCGCGCGAAGTCGCTTTCCTTGTCTGACCAGCCGAGCTTCCATCCCGCGCGGGTCAGGCCATCGAGCGGGGCGCCGGGCCCGGTGCGGTCGAGCCGCTCACGCAGGAAGCCGGCCCAGTCGTGCGGCTGCACGTTGTTCAGCGTCTTGACCACCTCATCGAAGGTGTAGGTCAGGGCGCGCGGGCTGCCATCGGCGTGGGTGGGCATGGCCGGGCCGAAGAAGGCGCGGGCGAAATCGTCGAGCGAGCGCGTGTTGCCACTCTTCTCACGGATCAGCGTGTCCGCATCGAGCCAGATCAGCACGGCCTCGTCGTAGTAATCGGCGCTGCGCTGCCAGTCGCGCCAGATCTTGTCGCGCTGCGAGGCGAGCGTGCCTTCGGTGGTCGTGTCTTGCAGGTTGCGCCAGGCGCGGCCGCTTCGGGCATCGAGGCTGGCGGCCAGATGGGCCAGCGCGTCACGCGCCTGCTCGGGCGTGGCGAGGCCGCTGCGGGCGGTGAGCACCTGGCCCCAGTACTGGGTCATGCCTTCGTACACCCACAGCAGCGGGTTGCGCATCGGCACGTTGTACTGCGGCGTCCACAGATCGGCCGGCCGGCGGAACTTGCCGTTCCAGGCGTGGGTGTACTCATGCGGCAGCAGGCCGCGGGCACGGATGGCCTTGTCCCAGTCTTTGAAGTAATTCGAGCGCACGCCGTTCTCGCTCGACTCGTGGTGCTCCAAGCCGATGCCGCCGAATGAATTCGACAGCGCGAGCAGGAAGTCGTAGTGGCGCCAGGGGCGTGATCCGTAGAGCTTGTCGGCCTGCTGCACCAGCGCCTTGTGGGCATCGATCTGCTCGGGGCTCGCTTCCAACTGCGCCGCTTCGTCGGCCAGCAGGTTCAGGGCCACCGGGCGCGGTGTGCCGGGTGGGTCGAGCTCGATGCGCTTGACGTTCGGGCCGGCGAAGAGCGGCGAGTCGACCAGGGTCTCCAGCGAGACCGGCGCAAAGCGCACCCACCCGTCGGCACCGGCCTGGGCCACCTGGCCGTCGGCGGCGCGCAAGGCGCTCGCCTGCTGCCAGCCGCCCGGCAGGCGCACACTGGCCTCGACGCGGATGGCGCTCGCGTAGTGGCCAGCGGGATAGAGCACGGTCTGGTTCCACTGCACCCCCAGCAGCGCCCGTGTCATCGACACCCGGCCCTGGCCACGCTCTACCGGCGTGAGGTGCTCGTAGCTCAAGCTCAGGCTCGACACCCCGGCCGGCACGTCGATGTGAAAGGCAAAGGGGTCGACGAGGTCGCGCTGCCACGCGAGGCTGCGCTCACCGGCCCGCACCTGCAGGCCCGCCAGCCGATCGACATCGCCGTAGGGCCCGTGGGTGCCCGGAAGCCAGCGCGGGTAGAGCAGGGTGAGTCGACCGGGTTGCGCCACCGGCACTGTCTGCAGCACGCGCAGCACCCGGTGATCCAGGTCGGTGGCATCGACGGCCACGGTCAGGGTGCCGGGGTAGGGCGTGTCACGCGGCGTGGGCTGCGGGATGGCGGCCGCATCGGCGATGGGGCTCAGGGGCGTGATGGCGGCCGCGTGCAGCGGCAGCAGGGTGGCGCTGAGGCAGCTCAGTCCAGCGAGCCCGACGCGGGCGGCACCGATCAGGCGCGCCCCGCGGCCGGCTGCGTACGCCATGCCGGCCGGGTGGGCCGAGCGAGGGGTGCGTGGCATCGGTGGGATCTCCAAAAGCCCCGCACCATACACGAGGGCGGCAGCGACTTTGGCCAATGCGGCAACAATGGCGCGGCTGCCGCGCGGCCCACCGGGCTCATCGCCGCGACGCAACTGCTGCACCCTTGAATTCGCTGTCCATGAACGCTGACTCTGCCGAGACCTGTCGCCCCACATCCCGGTGGTGGGGCGCTGCGGTCTGGCCGCTGGTGCTGGCGGTGGGCCTGTCGGCCTGCACTCGGCCGACAGGGGGTGAGGGCCAGGCCCTGTTGAGGCGGGGCGACACGGCCGCCGTGGAGACGCGCTTGACTCAGGCGGCCGAGGCGCATGCGGCGGGGCATTTGTCCGAGGCCGAGTGGCGGCAGGTCTACCGCGAGTTCGAAGGCCTGGATGAGCCGGCGAGCCAGGCCCTCGACCGCTGGTTGGCCGACGATCCCGGCTCGTACCAGGCCCGCCTGCTCAAGGGGGCGGCCCTGCTGCAGCAGGCCTGGACGGTGCGTGGCCGCGACCGCGCGGCCCGATTGACGGCCGATCAGGCGGGCAATTCCGCGCGGCTCTTCCGCCAGGCCGACGAGCAGCTGAGCGCCGCGTTGTCACTCGACCCTCAGCCGCTGATGGCCGCGTTCTATCTGATGGATGCCTTGGGTGCGGGCTGTCAACGCGAGCGGATGCGCCAACTGCTGGACGAGACGCGGCTGTACAGCCCCTACGGCGCGCTGATCCACAACCGCTACCAGTCCTTCATCGGTTCGCGCTGGTGCGGCACGCACGCCGAGATGCGCGCTTTTGCCGATGCCGAGCGTGCACGCGGCATGCCGGAAAGCGGCGTGCTGCAACTGGAGGCGATCGAAGAAGACGACCGTGGCCAGGACTGGCTCGACAGCCGCAAGCCCGACCAAGCGGCCATGCACTTCAAGCGCGCACTCGATCGGGCCCGCCAGATTGGCGGCCGCTTCCAGTCAGACTGGCTGACCTACGCCGATTCGCAGCGCTGCCAGCTGCCGCAGCTCAAGAGCTACTGCGAATAGGCCGCTGCGCCGGGTTCAGGCGGGCTGCTCTTCGATCAGGTAGCTGGCGCCGTCGTACTGCGCCAGCACCTCCACCAGGAAGGGCATCACGCCTTGCAGCGTCTCGTGCAGCGTGTAGGGCGGGTTGATGACGAACAGGCCGCTGCCGGCCAGGCCGAAGCCCTGCGAATCGGTCTGCGCGACCGTCATCCGCACATGCAGCCAACCTTTGGGCGACAGCGACATCAGCCGCTTGGGCAGTTGCGCCGCTTCGACCCGCGCGATCTGCGGATACCAGACGACGTAGACGCCCTCGGGAAAGCGCTGCACGGCGTCGCGCATCGTGGCCACGACCTTGCCGTAGTCGGCCACCAACTCGTACGACGGGTCGACCAGCACCAGCGCGCGCCGCGGCGTGGGCGGCACCTGGCCCTTCAGGCCAGCGAAGCCATCTTCGTTGATCACCTGCACCTGGCGCCCGCCGAAATGGGCCGCGAGCGTCCGTGCGTCGCTGGGGTGCAGCTCGAACAGGCGCATCGAATCGCCTGGACGGGCATGCAGCCGGGCGATGGAGGGCGAGCCGGGGTACAGCGCCAAGGGCGGCGTCATGCCCTTTTCGAGCACCGGGGCCGGTTGCCCGGGTTCGGGCGCCGGCAGGTTGAACTGCTGCACCAGGTGCACGTAGTCGGCCACCGCCTCGGGCAGGTCGGGGCGGCTCCACAGGCGGTTGATGCCCTCGCGGTACTCGGCCTTCTTTTGCGCCTGGGCGCCCTTGAGCAGGTAGCCGCCGGCCCCGGCGTGGGTGTCGATGTAGCGAAACGGCTTGTCCTTGGCCGTCATGTAGCGCAGCACCTGGTCGAGCACCAGGTGCTTGAGGACGTCGGCGTGATTGCCCGCGTGGAAAGCGTGTCGGTAGGCCAGCATGGCGGGTCTTCTTTCAGGTCATGAAGCCGAAAACGCCGCCGCCTGCCGGCAATGCGGCCGGTGGGCTTGGGCGACGTGGGGCTTTGGTTCAGACCCCACTGTAGCCGCCGCCGCTTTGGGTAGGCTCCGGGTCATGAGTGATTCAACCCCTTTTCTCGACCGTCCCCTGCAAATGGGCGACATCGCCTTGGCCAATCGCCTGGTCATGGCCCCTCTCACCCGCAACCGCGCTGGCGCGGGCCAAGTGCCCACGCCCTTGATGGCGGAGTACTACCGCCAGCGCGCCAACCCCGAGACGGGCGCCGGCCTCATCATCACCGAGGCCAGCCAGATCAGCCCGATGGGCCAGGGCTACCTGGACACCCCGGGCATCTACTCGGCCGAGCAAGTGGCCGGCTGGAAGCGTGTCACCGATGCCGTGCACGCCGAAGGCGGCAAGATCGTCATCCAGCTTTGGCATGTGGGCCGCATCTCGCACGTGTCGCTGCTGCCCGATGGCGCGGCGCCGGTGTCGTCCACCGCCCGGGCTGCGAACACCCGCACCTTCATCAAGGAAGGCTTCTTTCCGGTGTCGACCCCGCGCGCGTTGCGCACCGATGAGATCCCCGGCCTGATCGACGACTACCGCCGCGCGGCGGGCCTGGCGATGCAGGCTGGCTTCGACGGTGTAGAGCTGCATTCGGCCAACGGCTACCTGATCGAGCAGTTCATCCGCGACAGTGTCAACGACCGCACCGACGGTTACGGCGGCTCGGTCGAGAACCGCACCCGGCTGCTGATCGAGGTGTTGCAGGCCATCACCGGCGAAATCGGCGCCGGCCGAACCGGGCTGCGCCTGTCGCCCATCACGCCGGCCAACGATGCCGGCCAGGACAGCGATGCGCAGGGCACCTACGGCCGCGCGATGCAGCGCCTGGCACCGATGGGCCTGGCCTACGTGCATGTGGTCGAAGGCGCCACCGGCGGCCCGCGCGACCTCACGGCCCAGGGTGTGGCGCCGTTCGACTACGCCGCGCTGCGTGCGCCGTTCCGCGGCGCCTGGATGGTGAACAACGGCTACGACCGCGACCTGGCCCATGCCACGCTGCGCGAAGGCCGTGCCGACTTGATCGCCTTCGGCAGGCCCTTCATCGCCAACCCCGACCTCGGCCTTCGCCTGCGCCGGGGGGCGCCGCTGAACGCACCCGACAGCAGCACCTTTTACGGTGGCGGCGAACACGGCTACACCGACTATCCCACCTTGTCGGCCTGACGAGCCGCGCGCCCGCCGTGGCAACGAGGCTCTAAGTTCAGTCGAAAGCCTTCGTTGTTCCAGGGTGGGCCCGCCGCTAACGTGGGCGGCATGCTGGATGCGCCGACCACCGCCGAATTGAAGTCATGCCGCGTGGCCGCCTTGGTCACGCCGGCCATCTGGCCCCGGCCCGCTCGGCCCCAACCGGCGCGCGGGCCTAGGCCGTCGCCCGCCGCCGGTTCGGTGACCGTGACCTACGGCCCGTTCGATGACCTGGCACCGCAGCGGCGCACGGTCGAATTGCCGTCGCCGCGCCCGACGGCGGCGGATCGCCATGGCGCCGCGACGGCGGCAGATCGCCATGGGGCCGCGACGGCGGCCTGTTGGCGACCCCCGATCCCGATCCCGATCCCGATCGTCCCGATCCCCATCGATTTCTGAGCACTGGTGGCTCTTCGTCCGGTGGCATGCCGATGGCGTGCGGCTGGCGTTCGACCCTGGCTCTTCGCCGAGGGTCGCTTTTATCCCAGGTCGCCCGGCTTCCAACGAGCGACCCGTCTTGCGAGAAGCGGTTGTCATGTCTGTTGTGGTGAATCGAAAGGGGCGCCGAGCGCGCCTGGTGCAGGTGGCGTTGCTGGCCCTCGGTGCGGGGCTGCTGCCACTCGGCCACCTGCCTGCGTTGGCGCAATCGAGCGGCCTGGTGCTGCGGATCGGCTATCAGAAGTCAGCGAGCCTTCTGGCCTTGCAGAAGTCGCAAGGGACGCTGGAGAAGCGGCTGGCCCCCTTGGGCGCCGCTGTGCAGTGGGTCGAGTTCCCCGCGGGGCCACAGTTGCTGGAGGGGCTGAACGTCGGCTCCGTCGACGTCGGCTTCGTGGGCGAGGCGCCGCCCATCTTCGCGCAGGCCGCCGGCGCGAACTTTGTCTACATCGGCAACGACCCGGCTGCCCCCGAGGCGGAAGCGATCGTTGTGCCGAAAGACTCTGCCATCCGCAGCGTCGCGGAGTTGCGCGGCAAGAAGGTGGCGCTGAACAAGGGTTCGAACGTCCACTACCTGCTGGTCAAGTCGCTCGAGAAGGCGGGCCTCAAGTACACCGATGTTCAACCCGTTTTCCTGCCGCCGGCCGACGCCCGTGCGGCGTTTGAGCGCGGTGCGGTCGACGCATGGGTGATCTGGGATCCGTTCCTCGCGGCTGTCGAGAAACAGACTGGCGCACGCATCCTGGCCGATGGCCGCGGGGTGGTGAACAACTATGCGTACTACCTGGCCGAGCGCGGCTATGCCGAGCGCCATCCCCAGGTGATTCGCGCCTTGTTTGAAGACACCCTCGACCGCGGGCGGTGGTTGAAGGGCAATCTGAAGCAGGCTGCCGCGCTCATCGCACCGCTGCAAGGCCTGGATGTATCGGTGGTGGAGCTGAGTTTGCAGCGCTATCAGTTCGGTGTCGTGCCGCTCACGCCGGCGGTGGCCGCGGAGCAGCAAAAGATCGCTGATGCGTTCGCCGAGCTGAAGCTCATTCCCCGCCCCATCAAGATCGCGGACGCCGTGTTGCCCTGGCGCGTGGCGCGGGCGGACTGAACCCGTTGTGCCCTGGCGGTGGTGGACGCGCGCCGCCGCCGATCCCATCCCCGTGGAGTGCTCCCCATGAAGATTCTCTGGTTCATCCCGACGCACGGCGACAGCCGCTATCTGGGCACCTCGCACGGCGCCCGCTTGGCTGACTTCAGCTACTTCAAGCAGGTGGCAGTGGCGGCCGACACCTTGGGATACGAGGGCGTTCTCATCCCCACAGGGCGTTCTTGCGAAGACCCTTGGACGGTGGCGTCCAGCCTGATCGATGCGACACGTCGATTGAAGTTTCTGGTGGCGCTGCGTCCGGGCTTGATCACGCCGAGCCAGTATGCGCGCATCGTCGCCACTTTCGATCGCCTCTCGGAGGGCCGCTTGCTGGTGAACCTGGTGACCGGGGGCGATGCCGCAGAGCTGGCTGGTGACGGCCAGTTCCTGCCGCACGCGCAGCGCTATGACCAGGCGCGCGAGTTCCTCACCATCTGGCGCGAAATCCTCACCCGCAGCCATGAGGGCCTGTCGTTCGACTTCGATGGTGAACATCTGCAGGTCCAGGGGGCCAAGCTGTTGTACCCCCCGGTGCAGCGGCCCTACCCGCCGCTCTTCTTCGGGGGCTCGTCGCCCGAGGCCCATGAGCTGGCAGCGGCTCAGCTCGACACCTACCTGACCTGGGGCGAGCCGCCGGCGGCGGTGGCGGAGAAGGTGGCCGACATCCGGCAGCGGGCTGCTCGACACGGGCGCAGCCTGAGCTTCGGCATCCGCCTGCATGTCATCGTGCGCGAGACCGAAGAAGCCGCATGGCGCGCGGCCGCTGACTTGATCTCCCACCTCGACGAGGACACGGTGGCGCGTGCGCAAGCGACATTCGGACGGATGGATTCGGAGGGGCAGCGCCGGATGGCCGCGCTGCACGGGGGCCGCTTCGACAAGCATGATGTCCGCCGAGGGCTGGAAGTGGCGCCCAACCTGTGGGCGGGCGTCGGCCTGGTGCGCGGCGGCGCGGGAACCGCCCTCGTGGGCGACCCTCAGCAGGTGGCTGCACGCATCAAGGAGTACGCCGCCCTGGGCCTGGACTACTTCATCCTTTCCGGCTATCCGCATCTGGAAGAGGCCTACCGATTCGCCGAACTGGTGTTTCCGCTGCTGCCGCTGTCACTGCGTGACCGATGGGTCCAGCCGACGCTCAGCGGCCCCTTCGGCGAGATCGTGGCGAACCAGCACGTGCCCACGGCCGCCTCGGCCGCACGTCCGGCGGCGCCAGCCGGCAGCTCGGCGCTGGAACGCGCCGCGAGTTGACGGCCATGTCGAGAGCATCGCTGCGCAGTGCGGCCCGGCGTCTCCTGCCCTGGGTGCTGCCGGCCCTGATCGTGTTGGTTTGGGAACTCGCCTCCGTGAGCGGGCGTTTGTCCAGCCGGGTGCTGCCGGAGCCTCGGGCGGTGCTGGAGGCCTTCGCATCGTTGCTCGCCTCGGGCGAACTGGCGCACCACGTGCTCGTCAGCACCGGCCGGGCCTTGTCGGGCCTGGCGATGGGCGGCGGGGCGGGGCTGCTGCTGGGCTTGGTCTGCGGCAGCTTTCGCTGGATGGAGACGCTGCTCGATTCAAGTCTACAGATGCTGCGCAACATCCCGGCGTTGGCGCTGATCCCGCTGGTCATCCTGTGGTTCGGCATCGACGAGGCGGCCAAGCTGTGCCTCGTCGCGGTGGGCGTGTTCTTCCCGGTGTACCTCAACACGTTCCACGGCATCCGCTCGGTCGATCCGGCGCTGATCGAGATGGCCCGAAGCTATGGCCTCACGGGTTGGGCGCTGTACCGCGAGGTCATTCTCCCGGGCGCGCTGCCATCCATCCTGGTCGGCTTGCGCTTTTCGCTGGGCCTGATGTGGGTGCTTCTCATCGTGGCGGAGACGATTTCGGCGCAGGCCGGCATCGGCTACCTGACGATGAACGCCAGGGAGTTTTTGCAGACCGACGTCGTGCTGGTGGGCATCATCCTCTACGCCCTGCTGGGCAAGGCGGCTGATCTGCTGGCGCGCGGTTTGGAGCGATGGTGGTTGCGTTGGCATCCGGGGTACCGGCCGCAGGCGCGCACCGCGTGAGCCCGGAGGAATCGACAGCCATGCGCAGCTCGCAGATCGATCTGGTCGCCTGGGGGGCGATGGCGTCCTGGCAGGAATGGTTGGGCCCCTTGAGGCCGGAGGCGCCCATCGAGCGCGAGGCGGCGGCGGATCCGGGCGGGCTGTCCGTTCAGGTGCGCGGGCTCTCCAAACGCTATGGCGATCGGCAAGTGCTCAATGCGGTCGATCTCGACATTTCACCTGGCGAGTTCGTGGCCATCGTGGGCCGCAGTGGTTGCGGCAAGAGCACGCTGTTGCGGCAACTGGCCGGCCTGGAGGGCGCCGACGGCGGGCGAGTTGAGCTCGACGGGCGGCCGGGCGGCGCGTTGGCCGATGCAGTTCGCATCATGTTTCAAGACGCTCGCCTGCTGCCCTGGAAGCGTGTTCTCGACAACGTCGGCCTGGGGCTGCCGGGCCCGCAGGCGCGCCGGCGGGCCGAGGAGGCTCTGGCGCAGGTCGGCCTGGCCGATCGCGCCGGCGACTGGCCCTCCGCCTTGTCAGGCGGGCAACGGCAGCGCGTGGCCCTGGCTCGGGCCCTGGTCCATCGTCCCCGCCTGCTGTTGCTCGATGAGCCTCTCGGCGCGCTCGATGCACTGACGCGCATCGAGATGCAGCAGTTGATCGAACAGCTGTGGGATCGCCACCGGTTCACGGCGCTGTTGGTCACCCACGACGTGACCGAAGCCGTGGCCTTGGCCGATCGGGTGGTGCTGATCGAGGAGCAGCGCATCGCATTCGACGAGCCCGTGGCCCTGCCGCGGCCCCGATCGCGGGGCCAGCCCCGGTTTGCGGCGCTGGAGCATCGCGTGCTGCAGCGGGTGTTGAAGACGCCTGACTCGGCCGCGCCGATCGAGCCGGCGCCTGCACCCTGGCCTGCCGAATGGCCGCCGGGTTTACGCTTCGCCATCTGACTGATGAATTCCAACGGGCCATGTTCCGCCAACTCTTCGACACCGGTTCCTCCACCTACACCTACCTCCTGGCCTGTGAGCGCACCCGCGAAGCGGTACTGATCGACCCGGTGCTCGAGCAGTGCGAGCGCGATGTCGCGCTGATGACCGAGCTCGGCGTGCGACCGCGGTGGTTGCTGGATACCCATGTGCACGCGGACCACGTGACGGGCGTGACGGCCATCAAAGCGGCCTGCGAGTCCGCGAGCGCCGCCACCACCGCGGTGGGCCTGGCCTGCGATGCCATCGGCTATGAGCGGGCCCTGTCCCACGGCGATCGGCTGGCGTTTGGCGACGAGCATCTCGACGTGATCGCCACCCCGGGCCACACGCCCGGGAGCATGAGCTTTCTGTGGCGTGATCGCCTGTTCACTGGCGATGCCCTGCTGATCGGCGGCTGCGGACGCACCGATTTCCAAGGCGGTGACGCCGGGCAGCTTTACGACGCGGTCACCCGGCACCTCTTCGCCTTGCCGGGCGAAACCCTGGTCTACCCGGGCCACGACTACAAGGGCCGGCGCGTCTCCTGCATCGCCGAGGAGCGCGACACCAATGCCAGGCTGGCCGGCAAGACCCGCGACGAGTTCATCGCGCTCATGGCCGCGCTCAACCTGCCACGCCCGAAGCTGATCGACATCGCGGTGCCGGCCAACAAGCAAGCAGGGGCGCTGATGCAAGGCTAATGGTGAGCTTCACAGCCCGTCGCGCAGCGCGGGCGGAGTCTGCGTGTTTATATTCATTCGAATATAAGCATATGGTTATCAGGAAATATAAGTTCGGCTCCGACGGCCTCGTCGACAAGATGAGCGCCGTGCCCTGGTGCGACCAAGTCCGGGGCGATGGGAGAACCGATGCCTGTTTCCATGTCTGTGCTGCGGCCCGCCGATCCGGCGTCGCCGCCGGAGTACGCCCGAGGCGACCACCCGTCGACCTGCGTGGCGGTGGTGGGCCTGGGCTTCAGCGGTGCCGCCACGGCGATGCACCTGATGCGCCAATTGCCCGCGGGGGCCCGCCTGTGGTTGATCGACCCCGAACCGCGCCGCGCCCGCGGCCTCGCCTACGGCACCCGTTGCGCGAGCCATTGGCTGAATGTGCCCGCCGGCCGCCTGGGCTGGGAGCCTGATCGGGAAGACGGCTTCATCGGCTGGCTGCAACGGCGCTACGGTGCCTATGGCGCCGCGGATTTCGTGCCCCGCATGCTGCTGGGCGACTACCTGGCCGATTCGCTGGCCGCCGCCGAGCGGGCCGCCGAAGCGCGGGGTGTGCAGGTGCAGACCTTGGTGGATGCCGTGCGTGGCCTCGCGGCCCTTCCCGACGGCGCCCATGAGCTGCAACTGGCCAGCGGCTGCCGATTGCGTGCCGATCGGGTGGTGCTGACCACGGGCCACCTGGCGCCGGAGGCCCCCCGCCTGAAAGACGCGCCCCCGTGGGGCTCACCCGGCCTCATCGACACGCCCGGCAGTGATGCCTCGTTGTCGGCGCTGCCCGAAGAGGGTGATGTGCTGTTGCTGGGTTCTGGCCTCAGCGCGATCGACATGCTGACGTGGCTGCAGGATCGCGGCCACGTGGGTGGGGTGACGATGCTGTCGCGGCGCGGCCTGTTGCCCCAGCCTCATCGCAGCCTGGAGGCAAGGCCTCGGCCCGGTCTCCAGGCTGCACAGGTCTTGGCCGGTGCGCGCGGCCTGGCCGGCATGCTGCGGGCCGTGCGCGGCTGGGCGGCCCAGGCGCAGACCGAGGGGCATGACTGGCGCGATGTGATGGCCAACCTGCGCAGCTGCACGCCGGATCTGTGGCAGCGCCTGAGCCTGCGTGAGCGCCGGCAGTTCCTGAGGCACCTTCAGCCGTGGTGGGACACCCACCGACACCGCGTCGCGCCGGGGATCCACGGCCGGCTTCAGGCCTCGTTGCGAGCGGGGCAGGTGGAGCTGCATGCGGGTCGGCTGCAGTCGGTCCTTCGCCGTGACGATGGAATGCTCGACGTGGCTTGGCGCCCGCGCGGCGCGGTGTCTGGCGCCTTGGTCCACCGTCGGGTGGCGGCGATCGTCAACTGCACCGGGCCGTCGGCGCGCATCGGCCACGCGGTGCACACGCCGCCCGGCTCCTTGTGGGCGAGCTTGCAGGCCGAGGGGCGCTTGTCCATCGACGAACTGGGATTGGGCTTGCGGGTGGATGGCGCCTACCGTCTGCTCGATCGTGCGGGCCGGCCCCAGCCGGGTCTGTACTACGTGGGGCCGATGCTGAAGGCGCAGCACTGGGAAGCCATCGCCATCCCGGAGTTGCGCGTGCACGCGAAGGCGGCGACCGAGCAGGTGATGCGCGGGCTGCGGCTCGATCTGAAGGTCTGAGAGCGGCACCCAACGCGGCATCCCAACGCGGCACCGCGCCGGGGACATGAGAAGCCAGGCAAAGCCTGTTCTTCTCATGCGGTGGAGAGCCAACCGCTCGGCGTCGGGGCGAGGCCCACAGTGCCGAAGCCGCCTCGCCGCTCAACGACGGCCTGTGGTGACCACGATCTGGTCGTAGACGCCACCGTCATCGAAGTGGGTCTTCTGCGCTTTGGACCATCCGCCGAACAACTCGTCGACCGTGAAGGTCTTGACCGGCGGAAAACTGGCGGCGTGCCGGGCCAACACCTGCGCGAGGCGAGGGCGCAAGTGATGACGCGCGGCCAGCGTCTGACCCTCTTCAGACCAGAGATAGCGCAGATAGGCTTCGGCCTGACGCCGGGTGCCGCGCCGGTCGACCACCTTGTCCACCACGCTCACGGGGTTTTCGGCGAGCACCGTCCACTCCGGATACACCACGTCGAACCCCGAGCCGAACTCCCGCTTGATCAGCGGCACTTCGCTTTCAAAGGTGACCAGGGCATCACCGATGCCGCGCTGCGCAAAGGTGGTCGTGGCGGCGCGCCCGCCGCCATCGAGCACCGGGACGTTGGCGAACACTCTGGCCACCAGGGCGCGCGCGGCCTCTGCCGAGACGCCCGACTTCAGGGCCGCACCCCACACGGCCAGATAGGTGTATCGACCGTTGCCCGAGGTCTTCGGATTGGGGATGACGACCGACAGGCCCGCCCGTCCCAGATCGGCCCAACTGCGGATCGCTGCGGGATTGCCTTGGCGCACCAGCACCACGCTCACCGACGTCGTGGGCGCGCTGCGATCGGGCAAGCGCTCGGCCCAGTTCGCTGGCACCAGCCCACCACGCTCGACCAGCATGTCGATGTCGTTGGCCTGATTCATTGTGATGACATCGGCTTCCAGCCCGTCGGCGACGCTTCGGGCCTGCTTGCTGGAGCCGCCGTGCGACTGGTTCAACACCAGTTCTTCGCCGGTCTGCGCTTTCCAGTGCCTGGCGAACGCCGCGTTGTAGTCCTTGTAGAACTCGCGTGACACGTCGTAGCTGACATTGAGCAAGCTGGTGGCCGCCAGCGCGCTGCCCGGCCACCAGGCGGCCAGGGGCGATAACAACAGGGCGCGGCGAGGCCCATCGAACGTGTTCATGGGCCGGCATTCTGAAAACACCGCCTGCTGTCCGACAACGACGCATTGCAAGGCAGCAGCGTTGCTGCCCGAATAAGCGCGTGGTCAAAAGGCGTGTGAGAACAGGCGCTGACGAAAGGCGGGCGCGGGGGCCAGGCCGCGGCTGCTCCCCACAGGGCGTTGGGCACCTATGATGAGCAGCACCCCACGATCATGCGTTGTGGGTGGCATAGAGCGGAGCCCTGTGCACCCGTCCGCAGCTGAGGCGTGGAGCTTGGACAACTTCTTATGAGCCGACAACTGACGCTTCTCCAATTGCTCGACGTTCGCGTCAGCGCGGCCCTGGCCGCTGCCGGCTGCGAGGGTGCACCGGCCGTCATCGTGCGTGCAGCGCGTCCAGAATTCGGCGATTTCCAGGCGAACGGCGTCATGGCGGCGGCGAAGGCGCGACGCCAGAACCCACGCGAACTGGCAGAGCAGGTGGTTGCGCATCTCGACTTGGCGGGCATCGCCAGCCGAGTCGAGATCGCCGGGCCTGGCTTCATCAACATCACGTTGGCGCCGGAATTCCTCGCCGCGCGCACGGCGGCCGCGCTGGCTGGCGAGAGTCTTGGCGTGCCGCGCCCTCAGCCCCTGCGCGTCGTCATTGACTACTCGTCGTCGAACCTCGCGAAAGAGATGCATGTGGGGCACTTGCGGTCCACCATCATCGGCGACGCGCTGGCTCGGGTGCTGCGCTTTCTCGGTCACACCGTCATTGCGCAGAATCACATTGGCGACTGGGGAACGCAGTTCGGCATGCTGACGGCCTTTTTGGTGGAGATCGAGAAGGGCGTCGGTACGGAGCTCGCCTTGTCGGACCTCGAAGACTTCTATCGCCGCGCGAAGCAGCGCATGGATGAGGACCCCGAGTTCGCTGACACTGCGCGCCAGTACGTTGTGCGACTGCAGGGCGGGGACGCGGAAGTCCAGACGCTTTGGCGACGCTTCCTGGATGTCTCGATGCGGCACTGCGAAGCGGTGTACGACATGTTGGGTGTTGGACTGACGCGCGCCGATTTGAAGGGTGAGAGCGCCTACAACGATGAGCTGCCGGGCATCCTCCGAGACCTTCAAGCCCAGGGCCTGGCGGTCGAAAGCGATGGCGCGCAGGTCGTCTTCCTCGATGAGTTCAGGAGCAAGGAAGGTCAAGCCCAGGCCTACATCGTGCAAAAACAGGATGGCGGCTACCTGTATTCAACGACCGATCTCGCCGCGCTGCGCCATCGTGTCCGTGATCTGGGGGCCCATCGGGTGCTCTACGTGGTCGACCAGCGCCAGGGCCTGCACTTCCAGCAGCTCTTCTGTCTGGCCCGCAAAGCAGGCTATGTCGACGACACCGTGTCCCTCGAGCATGTCGGCTTCGGTGTGATGATGGGCGAGGACAACAAGCCGTTCAAGACGCGCTCCGGCGGTACGGTGAAGTTGTGCGAACTGTTGAAAGAGGCGGCTGAACGGGCCTTCTTGCTGGTCACCCAGAAGAACCCGGATTTGCCCGAGGATGCCCGCCGAGACATTGCACATGCGGTGGGTGTCGGTGCCGTGAAGTTCGCCGACCTGTCAAAGAACCGTGCCAGTGACTATGTGTTCTCGTGGGCGTCGATGCTGGCGTTCGAGGGGTACACGGCCCCCTACCTGCAGTACGCCTACACGCGCAGTTCCAAGGTGCTGCGCGACGCCGGCCAGCTCGCCATCACGGCGCCGATCACGCTGGTCGACGCGCCTGAACGGGCCTTGGCGTTGCAGCTGGCTTGCCTGGCAGACGCGCTCAACGGGGTGGCGAAAGACGCTGCCCCTCACCACCTCTGTGCCTACCTCTTCGAACTGGCGGTGGTTTTCAGCCGTTTCTACGAACAGTGCCCCGTGCTGAGGAGCGACGGCGCCGTCCGGGCCAGCCGGCTGCAGCTCTGTCGTTTGACGGCCGACACGCTGAGGGTCGGCCTCGGCCTGCTGGGCATCCGCACGGTCGATGCCATGTAGGCGACCGCCGCGAGCCGCGCGACGATCAGAATTTCTTGCCGGCGGTACGTGAGCGAAACAATTCCAGCAGCGCCAGCTCGCGAGGGCCAGGCTGAAGGGTGAAGGCCTGTCCCGCTTGCACCGCACCGGGCTGCAGCACCGCCAGATAGGCGCCGCAGTAGCCCGATTCGACCATCAGCTTGGCCGCCTTCGAGAAGCCCAGGCGGGCGTTGAACTTGAAGCATGGGAACCGCGGCTCGCTCACCACCATCACGCCGCCGTCGGCGAAATGCAGCTGGTCGCCAATCCACAAGTCGCGCTCGTCCAGCCCTTCGAGTGTCAGGTTCTCGCCCATGGCGCCGGGCGGCAGCAACTCGTCGTCCCAGCCGCCCACCTGGGCCTGTGCCCGCACCGTTCGCCAGAACGCGTAGTGCCGATGCGGGTAGGCGTAGATCGCCTTGGACAAGCCGCCGTGCACCGACAAGTCCGCCTGCTCGTCGCCGTCCAGCCCCAGCGGCAAGTAGGGCACCGGCCCTTGGCGGGGCTGCTTGCCGATGGCCGTGAGAACTTCGCGGCCATTGATGTGCACCGGGGTGGCGCGGGCGGTGTTGACACTCAGGACGTTCATCGGTGCGATTGTCCCGGCTGTCGGGCTGGCACGCCTGCATGGGGCATTGCATTGGAGCAAACCCGCGACCCAATATTCAAGAACCTTCAACGCTTTGGGATTGCCCGATCGACGTCGTAACAAGCCGTCTCCAGCATCGCCAGTTCTGACCTGCCAACGGCTGGCCCGGCACTGGGCGGCGAAGACCGCCTCCGGCTGGCTTGCTTGTTGCGTGTTGGTGGCCGCCGCGGCCAGAAGCTGCTGGCGTGTCTGACCCAAGTTGTTCATCGCTGGCGTTCGGCCATCCGCCGCCCGTCAAGCATTTCCGAGGAGCGAGTGAGTGAAGCAAATTCGTAAAACGCTGCTGGCCACTGCCGCCGCAGCGGCCCTGACGCTGGTTGTGGGGGGAGTCCACGCCGCGCCTCAATCTGTGCCGGCCAAGGCGGCCGAGCAGACGGACCATTGGTTCGTCGAGTTCCAGAGTGCTCCGACGATCGAAGGCGCCAAGCTCGACAAGGTGCGCGCCGAGAAGACCGCGTTCCGCGCCGCCGCCAAGCAGGCCGGCATCCAGTTCAAGGAGCGTCGCTCTTTCGACGTGCTGTTCAACGGCATGTCCATCACCGCCACCGCCGCCGAGCGCGCCAAGATTTCGCGCCTGCCGGGCGTGAAGGCGATGTACCCGGTGGAAGTGATCAAGGCACCGAAGCCGATCCGTGTCGAAGGCGAAGTGCAGCCGCAGATGGACACGGCGCTGGCCATGACTGGTGCCGACGTGCTGCAAGGCATGGGCATCAAGGGTGATGGCATCAAGGTCGGCATCATCGACACCGGTGTCGACATCGACCACCCGGCGCTCGGCGGCAATGGCACGCCCGGCTCCACCTCGTTCCCGTCGACGCGCGTCAAGTACGGCTATGACTTCGTCGGCGATGACTTCAATGCCGACACCTCCAGCCCCGACTACAACCCGATCCCGGTGCCTGATGCCAACCCCGACGACTGCGGTGGCCATGGCACGCACGTGGCCGGTATCGTCGGCGCCGAAGGCGCGGTGACCGGCGTGGCGCCGAAGGTGACCTTCGGTGCCTATCGCGTGTTCGGTTGCGCGGGTTCGACCACCGCCGACATCATGATCGCCGCGATGGAAATGGCGCTGGCCGACGGCATGCAGGTCGTCAACCAGTCGATCGGCTCGTCGTTCCAGTGGCCCGAGTACCCGAGCGCCAAGGCGGCTGATCGCCTGGTGAAGTCGGGCGTGGTGATGGTCGCCTCGATCGGCAACAGCGGCACCAGCGGCCTGTACGCCGCGGGCGCCCCGGGTGTCGGCGAGAAGGTCATCGGCGTGGCGTCGTACGACAACTCGCACGCCAAGCTGAACCAGTTCATGGTGTCGCCGGACGGCACGCCCATCGGCTACATCTCGGCCACCGGCGCACCGGCCGCTCCGACCTCGGGCGCGCAGCCGATGTCGCGCACCGGCACCGTCGCCTCGACGGCGGACGCCTGTTCGGCCCTGACCCCGGGCAGCCTGACCGGCACCGTGGCGCTCATTCGCCGCGGCAGCTGCAGCTTCTACCAGAAGGCCTTCAACGCCCAGACCGCGGGCGCTGCCGGCGTGGTGCTCTACAACAACGTGCCGGGCCGCATCAGCCCGACCGTGGTGGGCACGCCTGCCATCACCATCCCGGTGGTCTCGGTGTCGGACACTGAAGGCGCCCTGATCGACAGCCGTCTGGCCTCGGGTGCCGTGGACATGACCTGGTCGGCCGACCTGGGCTCGTTCCCGCAACTGACCGGTGGCCTGATCTCCAGCTTCAGCTCGTACGGCCTGGCTGCCGATCTGAGCGTCAAGCCCAACATCGGCGCCCCCGGCGGCTCGATCTACTCGACCTACCCGCTGGAGCTGGGCGGCTACGCCACGCTGTCGGGCACCTCGATGTCGTCGCCGCACACCGCAGGCGGTGCAGCGCTGCTGCTGCAAGCCAACCCGAAGATCACGTCGAAGACCATGCGCGACCGCATGCAGAACTCGGCCGATCCGAAGGCTTGGCAAGGCAACCCGAACCTGGGCTACCTGGATCAGGTGCACCGCCAAGGTGCCGGCATGCTGGACCTGGTGCAGGCTTCGCAAGCCACCACGCTGATCCAGCCGGGTGAGTTGGCTCTGGGCGAAAGCCAGGCCGGCCCGGTGACCCGCACGCTGACGTTCAAGAACAGCAGCAAGACGGCCGTCACCTACGACCTGAGCCACGCCAGCGCGCTGGCCACCGGCCCGAACAGCTTCACCGTCTCGGCCTTCGACGCGCCTGCCACCGTGGCCTTCAGCGCGTCCAGCGTGACGGTGCCGGCCAAGGGCTCGGCCACGGTCGACGTGACGGTGACAGCCCCCGCCGGCCTGGCCGACAAGGGCCTGTACGGCGGCTACGTCGTCGCCACGTCGCAGGCGGATGGCAAGGTGATGCGCGTGCCGTACGCCGGCTTCAAGGGCGACTACCAGTCGATCCAGGTGCTGGCCCCGACGGCCAACGGCTTCCCGTGGCTGGCCAAGTTCGATGGCGCGAACTACACCAACCAGCCCAGCGGCGCCACCTACACGATGGCGGGCACTGACATTCCGTTCTTCCTGATCCACCTGGATCACCAGTCGCGGCAGATGAAGCTCGAAGCTTTCGACGCCGTGACGAACAAGAACATGCACTACGTCAGCCTGGACAACTACCTGCCGCGCAGCTCGACCGCCACCGGCTTCTTCACCTGGACCTGGGACGGCACCACCTTCAAGAAGGATGGGTCGACCTCCACGGTGCCGAACGGCCAGTACGTGGTCAAGGTGTCGGTGCTGAAGGCACTGGGCGACGCGAACAACGCCGCCGACTGGGAAACCTGGACCTCGCCGGTCGTGACGATCTCTCGTCCGTGATCAGCCCACGCGCGCGGCGCCTGCCCAGGCGTTGCGCGCGTTCAATCGAGAGCCCCTGCCTTCACACCGCAGGGGCTTTTTCCTGGCGGGTTCAATCCTCGGGCCACTCGACCTGCATGGCGCTGGCGATCAGCTCGAAGTCCTGTGCGGGCACCTTCAACTGTCCGAAACGGAAGGCGGCGCCCCACTGCGTCTTGCTGCGAATGAAGCTCAACCGGTCGATCAGCGGACGGATCGGCGCCTCTCGGCAAGGCGCGAACCCCACATCGACGCGCCAGGGGCGGAAGTCCGGTGACATCTCCACTTGGTAGACCTCGCCTGAGACCACCACGCCTATCGCAGTGAAGCATTGCAGCGCGGCGCCATCCGGGTAGGCCGCGCGCGGCGAATACATCGCGATGCGGTCACCGGCGCGCAACCGACGCACCGGCGCCTTCTGCCCGTGGTTGAGCTGGACGAAGTTGCCGGCCACGCCGCGCTGCACGTGTTCGCGCGAGACGACCCCGATCCAGGCCTGACGCTCGGCGGCGCTCAACAGCGGGCGGGTTGTGAGCGGCGCGGCTGGGGCTGTTGGCCAGCGGGGCGCGGGGGTGGCGGAGGAGAGGAACAGGGCGGTCTGTTGCATGGTGCGGCCTTCGTGTCGGGATGGGGCGATTGGGCGGCCCAGTCTCGCGAACCCCTGCTGACAACCTGGTGTCAGCAGTCCTCGCACTTCCAACACGGCCGCCCATGCGGCCAAACACGCCGTGGCGGAGAAATCCTCCGCTTGGTTGCGAGCCGTCCCTGAAGGAAAATTCCTGGCGATACAAAAAGAGGTGAGGGATACGCATGTATGCACGACGCGCGTCGAACGCGTTGCAATGGGCCGCGGCCGGGACACTGGCGTCGGCGCTCTGTGGCTGGGCTTCCGCCGCCCCCAGCTTTCAGGACGCAGGATCGGTGGGCCACGAACAGTTTGAAGTCGACGTGAATTCCGTCCGACTCGAACAGGGTCTGGTCCGATTCCGACTGCGTTCGCGGTATCGATCGGACACCGCCAACTACAACTTCGCTGCGGATATCGGTGTCGATTGCGAACACCGTACGCGAGGTGAGTTCTACAACTCTCGCGAAGCCAACCCGGTTGTTCTAGATGATGCCGGGCGCCCGCTCATGAAGCCGGTGTATGAAGGCACTCGCCAGGCCAAAGAGCTGGAGATGGTCTGTCGGCTGGCGGCCGTCGCACCCAAGGCTTCCGAGCCGTCGCAGGTTCCAAGCTCGCCGCCCCCCGTGTTGGCCGGCAAGCGCCGGCTCGAACGGGTGGTCACTGGCTTCGTCATTTCGGGCGATGGGTGGGTCCTGGCACCCGGTGATGCGGTCGAAGGCTGCGGTACCGTGGAGGTGTTGGTATCCGGCACCTCGCGACCCGCGCTGATCGGGGACAGTGGTTCCCATGAGGACTATGCGCTGCTGAAGCTGGATGGCTCAGCATTCACGGCCCTCAGGCCTCGGGGAGAGCCATTGCCTAGAGGCAGTGCCTTGACGCTCCTGGGACACCCTGCCGGTGCGCCTCTGAAAGCCCAGCCCCGTGTTTCCACGGCGTTTGTTTCCGGCGGCGAGGCCGGCAACCGAGATGGCGGCGTGCCCTGGATCACCGTGTCGGCGGCCACCACGATGAGCGTGGCCGCCGTGTTGGATGACCAAGGGCTCCTGGTTGGCGTGATTCGTCAGATAGAGGGTGGCGAAAGGGGACGATTCCACGGACGTGTGACACGTGTGTCGGCCATCAGGGGAGTCATGGAGTACCACGGTATCGACTGGGTGCCTCCGGTGAATGGCACGAAGCGGGCAGTCGCTGAACTGTTGCGTCAGGCGGTACCAGCCGTCGTGCAGGTTGCCTGCTATTCAAACTGACAAGCGGGTCCATCTGAAGTCTGCGACCGCGAGGCCATGGCCGCAGGCACTGACTTCGATGGACCTGCCAAGGGAGCTTCATCCATGATCATCGGTATTGACCTGGGAACCACCAACAGCCTGGCGGCTGTCTGGCGTGACGGGAAGTCAGAGCTGATTCCAAACGCCTTAGGCGATGTCCTGACACCTTCATGCGTCAGCTTGGACGCCGATGGAAGCGTCCTGGTCGGGCGCGCTGCTCGCGAACGTCTGCAGACACATCCGGATCGAACTGCGGCGCTGTTCAAGCGCTATATGGGCAGCCAGAAGTCACTTCGCCTGGGTAAGCGGGACTTCAGGCCTGAGGAACTCTCGGCGCTGATATTGCGTGCCCTCAAGGCGGACGCCGAGGCCATGCTGGGAGAGCCCGTGACACGGGCCGTCATCACCGTGCCTGCCTACTTTTCGGATGCCCAGCGAAAGGCGACCCGGGTAGCCGGGCAGCTGGCAGGCCTGACCGTCGAACGATTGCTCAACGAGCCCACGGCCGCTGCATTGGCGCATGGCATGCACTTGCGTGGCGCTGAAAGCCGCTTCTTGGTGTTTGATCTCGGTGGTGGCACTTTTGACGTCTCGATTCTGGAGTTGTTCGAGGGGGTCATGGAGGTCAGGGCTTCCGCGGGTGACAACTACCTCGGCGGCGAAGACTTTGTCCAGGCCATGGTGGAGATGTTCCACGAGCGCTTGAATCTGCCCGGGCGTCTGCGCAAGGATCCGGTGTTCGCCCAACGGTTGACGGCACAGGCCGAATCAGCGAAGAGAGCCTTGAGTACGCGAGACCAGGCCACCATGCGCGTGATGGACGGTCAGGACGAATACACGCTGGACTTGAGCGAATCCATGCTTGAGCAAGCCGCGGCGCCACTGCTCAAGCGCCTGCGCGCCCCGGTGGAGCGCGCGCTGCGAGACGCCAACCTTCGCACCAGCGAACTTGACAGCATCGTGTTGGCTGGTGGTGCCACGCGCATGCCTCTGGTGCGCCGTTTGGTGACCACCATGTTCGGGCGGTTTCCCGCGGTGGATCTGAATCCGGACGAGGTGGTGGCGCTGGGAGCGGCTGTTCAGGCGGGGCTGGTCGTCAAGGATGCGGCACTTGACGAGGTTGTGATGACCGACGTGTCGCCCTATTCGTTGGGGGTCGAGGTGGGCGTTCGGCTGGATGAACGCTCGGTGTCGAACGGGCACTTCGATCCGGTCATCGAGCGCAACAGTCCGGTGCCCATCAGCCGTGTGAAGCAGTACGTGCCCATCTCGGACAACCAAGAAGCCTTGGATCTTGAGATCTACCAGGGCGAGGCGCGTATGGTGCGTGACAACATTCACCTGGGAACCCTGAGGGTACCTTTGCCACGTGCCACCCGAGCAGACTGTTCGGTGGACGTCCGATTCACCTATGACGTCAATGGCCTGCTTCAGGTTGAGGCCACTGTTCACAAGACGGGGCAGAGTGTCGCGGTGGTGATCGAAGGCAATCCGGGGCTGTTGACCGAGGCCCAGATCGCGGATCGCCTTCGGGGTTTGGCCGAGCTGAAGATCCATCCTCGTGACCGGCTCGAGAACCGCACCTTGATGGCCCGCGCTGAACGACTCTATGAGCAGTGCCGGGGGGACCTGCGTGAATGGTTGGGCGCGCAGATCCTGCGCTTCGAGCGTCTGATGGCGACGCAGGACGATCGCCAGATTCAGCCCGGGCGCCAAGAACTCGAGAAGGCGTTGGACCGTATCGAGCAGAACTCGGTCTTCGACGGCCCATCTGCCTGAGGCCGATATGGAAGACGATGACGAGCGCGACCATTCTGCGCATGTGCCAGCATTCCTGGTCCACCTGGGCCTGGATGCACAGGCCGATGAGCGATCCGTCCGAAAGGCCTATGCGGCGCGACTGAAGGCGCTGGATCAGGTCACCCAGGCTGCGGCCTTTCAGGATCTGCGTGAGGCGTACGAGGCGGCCTTGCGTTGGATTACCTGGCAACGGCAGGTGGCAGAGCGTGAGGCGATCGATGAGGAGCAGAGGCCGGTGCAGTCGGTGGAGCGTGCCGACGACAGGGCGCCGGGGAGCACGACAGCCAACGAGCGTGCTCAGGACGCTGACTCCCTCATCAACATGTCGGCGGCGCCGGCTCCCCCGGATGAGGATGCGTCACGGGAGGACGCAGCCGAAGAGCTGCCTACGCCGGAGATCATGGCGGGCATGGTCTTCCAAGGCTTCTTGGCTTCGCGTGACACCGGGTTCGAAAGTGAAGATCAAGCGCAACAGGCACTCGACCGTGCCATGGCCGATGAGCGCCTGATCAATCTGGAAGCTCGCACGATGTTTGAGTGGCGTGTCGCTTGCTTGCTGGCCGAAGGCTGGAGGCCGGGTCATGAGTTTCTGTTCGGCCCTGCCAGCAAGACCTTTCATTGGGAACAGGAGCGCCGGGCGCTCGCGATGTTTGGTCGTGTCGGGGCTGTACTTGATTCGGCGATCCAAGAGCGTTTGATGTTCTACAGCCTTGGGCCACTCGCATTCAAGGCGAACCGCGAACTGATTCAGCGATTGCGTCGCGATGAAATGCCGCATGCGGGTGAACTGATGCGCAGCCTGCCGACGCTGAGGACGCTGGTACAGCGCTATCCACAGTGGCTGCGCATGATCACCTCGCAAACCAATTTCGTCCGATGGAACGAGGCATTCGAGGCCATCCCCGCGGAACAGCGGGAGGCGTTCGAGCGCCGCTCGCCTCGCGAGCGATCGGCATCTGCTTCGCCATCCATCCGACCACCTGCAGCCGACCAACTCCCAAAGCGCGAGAGTTCATGGGGCGTGGTTTGGGGCCTTGGCGTTGTGATCTTCATGGCGCTGCGCCTGATTGGCGGTTCCGCAGATCATTCGCCACGCTCGCCTTACTCGTCGAGCAATCAGTCTCACCTTTCCTCCCCGCCATGGCCGTCGGCGCCCGCCTCGACGCCTGCGTTTACCCCGCTGTTTGACTTGCCACCCGCCGCGCCGGTGGCGCCACAGCCCAGGTCTTCGGCCCCTCTTTCGCAGAAACCACCTTCTTCGGAAGCGAGTCGTACCGGAAGTTCTCATGTGCCGTCGCGCGAAGTGGATCGTAAGCAGCCGGGGAACACATATTGACCGAGGCGGAGCGTTCGGTCAGATAGCTGGCACCCAGTGGTGCGGCAGCAGTTCGCCGATGTTGCAGGCCCGTTGCGTAGGCAGCCTCTGCAGGACATCCTTCA